>NZ_PVBL01000011.1:0-186129 GCF_002968555.1 Neorhizobium sp. T6_25 | reverse complement strand
GCCGAAACCAGCACGGTCACCGCCGCCCTCGCCGCGGCCATCCAGCATGGTCAGCGTCGAGTTGAAGCCTTGAAGCACGATTTCCGTCGAATAGCGGTCGTTGCCGGTCTGGTCCTGCCACTTGCGGGTCTGCAGCGCGCCTTCAATGTAAAGCTTGGCGCCCTTCTTCACATATTGCTCGACGACCTTGCAGAGACCTTCGTTGAAGACGACGACCGTATGCCATTCGGTCTTCTCGCGGCGTTCGCCATTGTTGCGATCGCGCCAGGTTTCGGACGTGGCGATGCGAAGGTTGGCGATCGGCCGGCCGTCCTGCGTCCGGCGGATTTCAGGATCAGCCCCCACATTCCCCACCAGGATTACCTTGTTCACACTACCAGCCATATTCATCACCTCATCTGCCGCCCGGTAACGGCACCAAAAATCAATCGCGGCACTCTAGCCCATCGGGCCCAGCCATTGGGTTTTTGCGATCTTTAATCCACAGGCAAATATGTTCTTTATTTGTTCTATTTTATTCCTATAGTGCTGTCAACCGACTCGGGAACGGCGTTGCACGGCAGCAGTTTCGTCTCGACAGTCGTGGATCAATCACTACATAAGGGCCTTCGATCCTCCCGAGAGCATGAAGATGAGCGAACTGAAGAGCATTTCCATACGTGGTGCGCGCGAGCATAATTTGAAGGGCATCGATCTCGATTTGCCCCGCAATTCGCTGATCGTCATGACCGGCCTGTCCGGTTCGGGCAAGTCTTCGCTCGCCTTCGACACGATCTACGCGGAAGGCCAGCGGCGTTATGTCGAAAGTCTTTCGGCCTATGCGCGCCAGTTCCTGGAAATGATGCAGAAGCCGGATGTCGACCAGATCGACGGACTTTCTCCGGCAATCTCGATCGAGCAGAAGACGACCTCGCGCAATCCGCGTTCGACGGTCGGCACGGTCACCGAAATCTACGACTATATGCGCCTGCTTTTTGCGCGCGTCGGGGTGCCCTATTCGCCGGCGACGGGCCTGCCGATCGAAAGCCAGACGGTCAGCCAGATGGTCGACCGCATCCTCGCCTTCGAGGAAGGCACGCGTCTTTATATCCTGGCGCCGATGATCCGCGGGCGCAAAGGCGAGTATAAAAAAGAACTCGCCGACCTGATGAAAAAGGGGTTCCAGCGCGTCAAGGTCGACGGTCAGTTCTACGAGATCGCCGACGTTCCGGCGCTCGACAAGAAATACAAGCACGATATCGATATCGTCGTGGATCGGCTCGTGGTCCGCTCCGATATTGCTGCGCGCTTGGCGGACAGTCTCGAAACCTCGCTGAAACTGGCCGACGGGCTGGCGGTCGCCGAATTCGCCGACAAGCCGCTGCCGCCGGAAGAGACTTCGGCCGGCGGATCCGCGAACAAATCCCTCAACGAGACGCACGAACGGGTGCTGTTTTCTGAAAAGTTCGCCTGCCCCGTCTCCGGATTCACCATTTCGGAAATCGAGCCGCGGCTGTTTTCGTTCAACAATCCCTTTGGCGCCTGCCCGACCTGCGATGGTCTCGGCTCGCAGCAGAAGGTGGATGAAGCGCTGATCGTGCCGGAACCTGCCCGGACGCTGCGCGACGGCGCGATTGCGCCCTGGGCGAAATCCACCTCGCCCTATTACAATCAGACGCTCGAAGCACTGGGCAAGGTTTTCGATTTCAAGCTGTCCAGCCGCTGGAACGAGCTTTCTACGGAGGCGCAGAAAGCCATCCTCGAAGGCACCGAGGAAAAGATCGAATTCCACTATGCCGACGGCGCCCGCTCCTACAAGACGGTCAAGAATTTCGAAGGCATCGTGCCGAACCTCGAGCGCCGCTGGAAGGAAACCGACAGCGCCTGGGCGCGCGAGGAGATCGAACGGTACATGTCGGCGGCCCCCTGCCCGGCCTGCAACGGCTATCGCCTGAAGCCGGAGGCACTCGCCGTAAAGATCAACAAGCTGCATATCGGCCAGGTCACCGAGATGTCGATCCGGATCGCGCGCGACTGGTTCGAGGTGCTGCCGGAACAGTTGAACGCCAAGCAGAACGAGATCGCGGTCCGCATTCTGAAAGAGATCCGCGAGCGCCTGCGGTTCCTGAACGATGTCGGCCTCGATTATCTCAGCCTGTCGCGCAATTCCGGCACGCTCTCCGGGGGCGAAAGCCAGCGCATCCGGCTTGCCTCGCAGATCGGCTCCGGCCTGACCGGCGTGCTCTACGTGCTCGATGAGCCGTCGATCGGCCTGCACCAGCGCGACAATGCCCGCTTGCTCGACACGCTGAAACACCTGCGCGATATCGGCAATACGGTGATTGTCGTCGAGCATGACGAAGACGCGATCATGAGTGCCGACTACGTGGTCGATATCGGCCCAGCCGCCGGCATCCATGGCGGACAGGTGGTGGCCGAAGGCACGCCCAGCGAGGTGATGGCCAATCCGAAATCGCTGACCGGCAAATATCTGTCGGGCGAACTCGGCGTGCCGGTACCGGCCGAGCGCCGCAAGCCGAAGAAGGGTAAGGAAATCAAGGTTTTTGGCGCCCGCGGCAACAACCTGAAAAATGTCACGGCTGCCATCCCGCTCGGCGTGTTCACCGCTGTGACAGGCGTATCCGGCGGCGGCAAGTCGACCTTCCTGATCGAGACGCTTTACAAATCCGCCGCGCGCCGCGTCATGGGCGCCCGCGAAATCCCGGCCGAGCACGACAGGATCGACGGTTTTGAACATATCGACAAGGTGATCGATATCGACCAGTCGCCGATCGGCCGCACGCCGCGTTCAAACCCCGCCACCTATACCGGCGCCTTCACGCCGATCCGCGACTGGTTTGCCGGCCTGCCGGAGGCTAAAGCCCGCGGCTACCAGCCGGGCCGTTTTTCGTTCAACGTCAAGGGCGGCCGCTGCGAAGCCTGCCAGGGCGACGGCGTCATCAAGATCGAGATGCACTTCCTGCCGGACGTCTATGTCACCTGCGACGTCTGCCACGGCAAGCGCTACAATCGCGAGACGCTCGACGTCACCTTCAAGGGCAAGTCGATCGCCGACGTGCTCGACATGACGGTCGAGGAAGGCGTCGAGTTCTTCTCGGCGGTGCCGGCGGTTCGCGACAAGCTGCAATCGCTTTTCGATGTCGGCCTCGGCTATATCAAGGTGGGGCAGCAGGCCAATACGCTTTCGGGTGGCGAGGCGCAGCGCGTTAAGCTAGCCAAGGAATTGTCGAAACGTTCGACGGGGCGCACGCTTTACATCCTCGACGAGCCGACGACCGGCCTGCATTTCCACGACGTCGCTAAACTTCTGGAAATGCTGCAGGAACTGGTGAACCAGGGCAATTCCGTGGTGGTTATCGAGCACAATCTCGAGGTCATCAAGACGGCCGACTGGATCATCGATATCGGCCCGGAAGGCGGCACCGGCGGCGGCGAAGTGATCGCGGCCGGCACGCCCGAGCAGATCGTCAAGGAAAAGCGGTCCTATACCGGCCACTTCCTGAAGGAACTGCTGGAGCGGCGGCCGATGAAGAAGGTGGAAGCGGCGGAGTGACGGATGCCATCGTCTCCAGAGTCAGAGGTTTGATCGCCGACGGCAAGTTCAGGATCTCCCTGCATGCCGTCAGAGAACTGGAAAATGATGGGTTGCTCATCGAAAGGCTGATCGACAGTATCCAGTCCTGCGCGGTGATTGAGGAATATCCGGACTATCACAAAGGTCCGTGCGTATTGGTACTGCAATTCGACGAGTTTGGACGGCCCGTCCATCTTCTGTGGGGTGTTCCGAAGGGACTGGTTGAACCGGCGGTTCTCATTACCGCCTATGCGCCTGACCCGGAACGCTGGGAGGCGGATTTCATGAGGAGGAAACCGCAATGACAAGGAAGGCAGCGCAGCTTATTCGCGAAGGCAACTATGCAGCGGAGGTTTTCATCGAACTCCAGGACGATGGCGGAGAATGGTCTCCAACGATTGGCATTAACGACATTCGCAAGCTGGACAGAGTTCGGAGCGCATTGCGGTCGGGTGATCTCGACCTCGCCGAACAGGATGCGACGGTTTTCAGGCTCGTGCCACATCGAGCACTGGCGCAAGGATTTCGTGAAGACGACCAAGATGGATTTAAATCATGACCAAAGCCGGCACAATTCGCACGGGCATCGGCGGCTGGACCTTCGAGCCGTGGGAAGGCACATTCTATCCTGAAAAACTGGCCAAGAAAAAACAGCTTGAATATGCCGCAAGCAAGCTGAAGGTCATCGAGGTCAACGGCACCTATTACGGCTCGCAAAAGCCCGAGACCTTCGCCAAATGGGCATCGGAAGTCCCGGAAGGGTTCATCTTTTCGCTGAAGGCGAGCCGCTTCACCACCAACCGCAAGGTCCTGGCCGAAGCGGGAGAATCGATCGAGAAATTCCTGACCCAGGGCCTGACCGAGCTTGGTGACCATCTCGGGCCGCTGCTCTGGCAGTTCGCGCCGACCAAGAAATTCGAGGCGGATGATTTCGAAGCCTTTCTGAAACTACTGCCGAACAAGCTGGACGGGCTGAAGCTGACCCATGTGGTCGAGGTCCGCAACGACACGTTCAAGGTGCCGGAATTCATCGCCCTGCTTTCGAAATACAACATCGCGCCCGTTTGTGCCGACCATTTCGACTATCCGATGATCGCGGATGTCACCGCGGATTTCGTCTACGCGCGCCTGCAGAAGGGGTCGGACGATATCAAGACCTGTTATGCGGAAGAGGATATGAAAGCCTGGGCGAAAAGGCTGGAAACCTGGGCGGAGGGCGGCGTGCCGGACGACCTGCCGCTGGTCGACGACAAGCACAAACCCAAGAAGCAACCGCGCGACGTCTTCGCCTTCTTCATCCACGAGGGTAAGGTGAACGCGCCCTATGGCGCGATGGCGATGCGCGAACTCCTGGAAAGCCGAAGCTAGGGATCCAGCCAGATGCCGGCATGGACGGCGAGATCTTCGGCCGTCATGCCCCTGCCCGCCCGCTTGCCGGCTTCGCCATGCAGATAGACGCCGACCGCGGCTGCCTCGAAGGCGGGCATGCCCTGGGCGAGTAACGCGCCGATCATGCCGGCCAGAACGTCGCCGGAACCGGCAGTCGCCAGCCACGGCGGTCCGTTGGTATTGATATAGGCGCGTCCATCGGGGCTGGCGATCACCGTATCGGCGCCCTTGTAGACGATGGCAGCGTGGGCTCGGGCGGACGCCGCCACCGCCTTCTCCACCTTGCTCAGGTTGTCATCCGCGGCGATGTCGGGAAACAGGCGGGCGAATTCGCCCTCGTGCGGCGTCAGCACCAGATGGGGCGCCCCGCCGGCAAAGGCATCGAACAGGTCCGACGGTTTTTCCTTGAAGGAGGTGATCCCGTCTGCGTCGAGCACCAGCGGGCGATCCTTCAGCGCCAGCGCGAACTGTCTCGCCTTCTTGCCGATGCCGAAGCCCGGTCCGAGCACGAAAGCGGCAAGCTTCGCCGTGCGAAGCCAGTTTTCCAGATCTTTCACCGTGTCGACCGGATGCAGCATGATCGCAGTCAGCGAGGCTGCGTTGACAGTCATGGCAGCGCTCGGCGAACCGACGGTCACCAGCCCTGCCCCTGCCTTCAGGCCCGCGATCGCCGAAAGCCGAGCCGCACCGGTCTTGCCGGCCTCGCCGGAAAATACGGCCAGATGGCCCCGGCGGTATTTGTGGGTTTCGCTTCCCGGCTCGGCCAAGACACTGCGCCAAAGCGAGGGTCCGTTTTCCCTCGTCTCGCCGGCAACCTCACGGATGATGCGGGCCGGAATGCCGATATCGAAAACCTCGACGTCACCGCAGAGTGACCTTCCCGGCAGCAGCAGGTGGCCCGGCTTTCGGGTCATGAAGGTGACCGTATGGGCGGCCTGGAAGGCGGCCCCAAGCGGTAGGCCACGCCTTCCGCAGAGACCAGACGGCAGGTCGACGGCGATAACCGGTATCCGCGCCTCGCCGACCCTGCGGATCACATCCGCGACGATGTCGGGCACGTCGCGCGTCAGACCGGCGCCGAACAGCGCATCGACCACCACGTCGCCCGCCATTGGCCGGTAGGCCTGGAGCGGTTCAGACGGCAGGTCGCAGAGCTCGCGCGCCTGCCTGGCATCGCCCTTCAGCTTCTGCGGGTCGCCGAGATGGTGGACGCGAACAGGCGCGCCGGCTTGGCCAAGTGCGCGGGCCGCCACGTACCCGTCGCCGCCGTTGTTTCCGGGCCCGCAGAGCACGACAAAACGCAAGGCCCCGGGAAATTGCCGAAGTGCGGCCGCCGCTACCGCCTGCCCTGCCCGCTCCATCAGGTCGAACGGCGGAATGCCCGATCGGGCCGAGGCGGCGTCCGCCGCTGCCATCTCGACAGGCGTCAGAAGCAATGAGACAAGCGAAACATCCATAGGCGCAATTGAACGGAAAGATGACTAGAAAACAAGCGCCGCATGGCCCATCAAATAGGCATAAAAATTATGCAAATGCCTAAATTTACATCCACACCCGCCTTATATTCGACAATACTCAACTACCGGAAAAACTTCAAAAAACTCCGATTCTTGTGCCGCAACGCACCAATTGTGAGAAAAACGGCAGCAATTTTGCCACTGAAGCTGCTGTTTTATCGGGAATCAGGGCAAAACCGCATTATTTTTTTGAAAGTGTCGTCTGAGTTTGGCACGATAACTGCATTGGCAGGTGCGAGCGGGTAACGGCCTGCTTCAAGAGAGAAGCGGAGATATAGTTTCTCATGAAAAAGATCGAAGCGATCATCAAGCCTTTCAAGCTCGACGAAGTGAAGGAAGCCCTTCAGGAAGTCGGCTTGCAGGGGATCACAGTGACCGAAGCCAAGGGCTTTGGCCGCCAGAAGGGCCACACCGAGCTCTATCGCGGTGCAGAATACGTTGTCGACTTTCTGCCCAAGGTGAAAGTTGAGGTCGTCCTGGCGGACGAAAACGCGGATGCCGTCATCGAAGCCATCCGCAATGCGGCACAGACTGGACGGATTGGAGACGGCAAGATATTCGTTTCCAACATCGAGGAAGTCATCCGCATCCGCACCGGTGAAACGGGCGTGGACGCCATCTAAACGCCCCCCAATAAACGCCCTAGGGCCAAAGGCCGGGGTTCATCGTCATCGTACATCGAGGAGGTCATATGACGAGCGCAAGCGAAATCATGAAACAAATCAAGGAAAACGACGTCAAGTTCGTGGACCTGCGCTTTACCGACCCCAAGGGCAAGCTGCAGCACGTCACCATGGACATTGCGTCGGTCGATGAGGACATGTTCGCCGACGGCGTCATGTTCGACGGTTCCTCGATCGGCGGCTGGAAGGCCATCAACGAGTCGGACATGGTGCTGATGCCCGACCCGGCGACGGTCCACATGGATCCGTTCTTTGCCCAGTCGACCATGGTCATCTTTTGCGACATCCTCGATCCGATTTCCGGCGAAGCTTATAACCGCGATCCGCGCGGCACCGCCAAGAAGGCCGAAGCCTATCTGAAGGCATCGGGCATCGGCGATACAGTGTTTGTCGGCCCTGAGCCGGAATTCTTCGTGTTCGACGACGTCAAGTACAAGGCCGATCCTTACAACACCGGCTTCAAGCTCGATTCGTCGGAACTGCCGTCCAACGACGACACGGACTACGAGACCGGCAACCTTGGCCACCGGCCCCGCGTCAAGGGCGGCTACTTCCCGGTCCCGCCGGTCGACAGCCTGCAGGACATGCGCTCCGAAATGCTGACCGTGCTCGCCGAAATGGGCGTGGTCGTCGAAAAACATCACCACGAAGTGGCTTCCGCCCAGCACGAGCTCGGCGTCAAGTTCGACACCCTGGTGCGCAACGCCGACAAGATCCAGATCTACAAGTATGTCGTGCACCAGGTCGCCAATGCCTATGGCAAGACCGCGACCTTCATGCCGAAGCCGATCTTCGGCGACAACGGCTCGGGCATGCATGTGCACCAGTCGATCTGGAAGGACGGCAAGCCGACCTTCGCCGGCGACGAATATGCCGGCCTTTCCGAGAGCTGCCTCTTCTATATCGGCGGCATCATCAAGCATGCCAAGGCGATCAACGCCTTCACCAACCCGACGACGAATTCCTACAAGCGTCTCGTCCCGGGTTATGAAGCGCCGGTTCTGCTCGCTTACTCGGCTCGCAACCGCTCGGCCTCGTGCCGCATTCCCTTCGGCACAGGACCGAAGTCGAAGCGCGTCGAAGTCCGCTTTCCGGATCCGCTGGCAAACCCCTATCTTGCCTTTGCCGCCATGCTGATGGCCGGCCTCGACGGCATCAAGAACAAGATCCATCCCGGCAAGGCCATGGACAAGGATCTCTACGACCTGCCGCCGAAGGAACTGAAGAAGATCCCGACCGTCTGCGGTTCCCTGCGCGAAGCCCTCGAAAACCTCGATCGCGACCGCAAGTTCCTGACCGCCGGCGGCGTCTTCGACGACGACCAGATCGACGCCTATATCGAGCTCAAGATGGTGGAAGTCATGCGCTTCGAAATGACGCCGCATCCGGTGGAGTTCGACATGTACTATTCGGCCTGATCCGACTGGGCGCGATTTCCGCGCTTGGCTGCGTTAAGAACGGCGGGCCGCAAGCCCGCCGTTTTCCATTTCGCCGAGCCTTGTGGCTTGCGCCTCCATTGCCGGTGTGCCGATGACCTCCCCCAACTCTCCACAGCCGCGCCCGATCGACTGGGTGATCTTCGCACTTGTGCCCGTGTTCTTTTCCAGCAACCTGATCTTCGGACGCGGCGTGATCGGCGAGATCGGGCCGTTCATCACCGCCTTCATCCGCTGGGCCGGAGCAACGCTGATCATCGTGCCGCTGCTGTATCTCGACTGGGCGGCGGCCTGGACCTTTGTGCGCCGGCATACCTGGCTCTGGCTGTGGCTGGGTTTCCTGAGTATCGGCATCAGCGGCGGCTTCGTTTATTGGGCGCTGACGCTGACAACGGCATCGAATGCGACGCTGATCTACACGACCTCATCGCTGTTCATCATCCTTTTCGAATGGCAGTTTTCCGGCCGCCGGATCGGCGGCCGCGAGCTTCTGGGCATGGCGGTCGCATTCGCCGGCGTGGCGGCGATCGTGCTGCGGGGCGATCTCGGTGCCTTGGCGCACATGAATTTCAATGTCGGCGACCTCGGCATGCTCGTGGCGGCGATCTCCTTTGCGGTCTATTCGCTCCTGCTGCGCCGCCCCGCGGCCCAGGCGATCCGGCCATTCACACTGTTCGGGCTGATCGGCTTTTCCGGGTCGCTCCTCCTGCTGCCCCCGGCGCTCTGGGAACTCTTCCATGGCGGGCTGCTGCCGACGACGTTTTCAGCCTGGTCGAAGATTGCCGGCATCATCCTGTTCGCCTCGCTTGCAGCGTTCTACTGCTTTCAGCATACGGTGAGGATATTTGGCCCGGCGACGGCGGGAGTGACGCTTTACCTGATGCCGCCGGTCTCTATCGTCATGGCGGTGATATTCCTCGGCGAGACTTTTGAAAGATATCACGCGGTCGGCATCGTTCTGGTGCTCGGCGGTATAGTTCTAGCAACGACCCGACCGCGGGGGCTGACTAAGCCTTAAGTCTATCCCGTGGAACGAAGCGGGCCGGTCTGCATTAATCTCTTGATGTCGGAGAATTTTATTCCCACATTAGGATGCGAAAGGACATCGCACCATGAAACAACGCCACGCTAAATTTACCATCGGAGAAGTGGTCCGCCACAAGGTCTTTCCGTTCCGGGGCGTCGTGTTCGATGTGGATCCGGAATTCGCCAATACGGAGGAATGGTGGAATTCCATTCCCGCGGAAATCCGGCCGAACAAGGACCAACCCTTCTATCATCTCCTCGCGGAGAATGACGAGACGGAGTATGTCGCCTATGTCTCGGAGCAGAACCTGGAACACGACGAAAACGACGCCCCGCTGCGCAATCCGCAGGTCTACCAAATCTTCGATCGCGGCCCATCCGGTCAGTTGAAGCCCAAGATCATACTGGCCCACTAACTCGAATTCGCAAGACCCGGAAAGGCGTCGGCATTCTGCCGGCGCTTTTTTCATGCCCGGAATCAGAAAGCCCGGCACATGGCCGGGCTTTAAGCTGTTTGGTTCCGACTGGAACTTACTGACCCTGCTTTGCAGAGTTCTGGGCGTCTTCCAGCTTCTTGCGGGTCTCTTCCGCTTTGCGCTGCATGCCTTCTTCGAGGCTGCGCTGGCTCTGAGCGATCTGTTCCTGCGGCATGGCCGGACCGTCGAATACGCCGGTGAAGCCGGTGAGCGGCACCTTAATCGGGTTCGGAGCGCGGCGGAAGTTGATCGACGTGAAGACCACCTCGCCGCCCTTCTTGAGGCTGGCGATCATGGCGTCGGTCAGCGGCACTTCGGCGGTGCACTTGTCCGGAAGGCAAACGATGTAATCGAGCTTCTGACCCTTGCCGCCGTCGATCTGCATGACGATGCCGGGCGGCACGAGGCGTGCGGTCGGTACCGAAACCTGCATGATCTTGCGGTTGACCTTGCCTTCGACCGTGATCAGGCCGACGGCGGTGATGAGCTGACCATTCTGGGCGGCAATGATGTTCTGCACGACGCAGAGATCGCTGTCGTCCTGCTTGGTGCAGGTCTTGAACCAGCCGAGCGGCGGCGCACCAGGAGCGGCCGCGGCCGGAGCATCCTGTGCAAGGGCTGCAACCGGCAGCGCTGCTGCGCCGGCCGAAAGAGCGAGAGCGGACATCGCCGTCCGCAGAACTTGGGTTGCCTTAAGCATCATAACGAGATCCGTCTCCTGAAATCCGCTGGGTACGGCAGACGCCGTCAACTCCCTCGGGGTGTCCTACTGCCTGTGACCTGTCGGTCAAATGAGGCAATTGAATGACCCGCCCGTGTGGCCAACCTGTTACATCGGGCAGACGTCGATATCCAGTCCCTCTTTCGTATTTTTTGACAAGGAGTTAACGTCGGCGATCACTCTTTTGCATATCGCGGCGGTTGGTTGACCTCATGGCATGCGCTATTTTGCAGGCGAATCAGCGAGGATTTCACCGCCATGGGTCCCATGCGACGCTTTCTTCCCCTCATCGCCGCGCTTCTCATCGGCACCCCGGCCCTTGCCGAACCGGTCCACGGGATAGCCATGCACGGCAGCCCGGCGCTCGGCCCCGATTACAAACATTTCCCTTACGTGAACCCGGACGTGAAGAAGGGCGGGCGGATAACCTATGGCGTCGTCGGCACGTTCGACAGCCTCAATCCGTTCATCCTGAAAAGCATGCGCACCTCGGCGCGCGGCATCTGGGATCCGGCTTTCGGCAATCTGATCTTCGAATCGCTGATGACCCGTTCCAGCGACGAGGCGTTCACGCTTTATGGGCTGCTGGCCGAGAGTGTCGAATGGAATGACGACCGGACCTTCATCCAGTTCAACCTCAATCCGAAGGCGAAATGGTCGGATGGCCAACCGGTGACCCCGGATGACGTGATCTTTTCGTTCGAACTGTTGCGCGACAAGGCCCGCATTCCATACTCGTCCCGATTGGCGCCCGTCGCGAAAATGGAAAAGGTCGGCGAGCATGGCGTCCGTCTGACCTTCAACGAAAAGGCAGACCGGGAATTTCCGCTGATTCTCGCCACCGGCACCCCGATCCTGCCGAAACACGCAACCGATCCGGCCACCTTCGATCAGTCGACGCTGAAGCCGCCGGTCGGCTCCGGTCCTTACCGGATCAAATCCATTTCGCCCGGAGAACGCATCGTTTATGAACGGGATCCGGGCTACTGGGGCAAGGATATTCCGGCCAAGGTGGGGTTCGACAATTACGATCAGATCAGCGTCGAATATTTCCTGCAGGACAACACGTTGTTCGAGGCCTTCAAGAAGGGCGCGATCGACATCTATCCCGACGGCAGCCCGACCCATTGGGCGCGGGCCTATGATTTCCCGGCGGTCCAGAACGGCGACGTGATCAAGGACGGGTTCAAGCCGCAGCTGCCGACCGGCATGCTCGGTTTCGTGTTCAACACGAGACGTTCGATCTTCGCCGACGTGAACGTGCGCGCCGGCCTGTCGCTCGCCTTCGATTTCGAATGGGCCAACAAGAACCTCTTCGAGGGCGCCTATACCCGCACGGAAAGCTTCTGGCAGAACTCGCCCCTCTCCTCGCTCGGCAAGCCGGCGGATGAGCGGGAGCTCAAGATTCTCGGGGCCATCAAGCAGAGAATCGAGCCGGCGGTGCTCGACGGCAGTTATCATCTGCCGAAGACCGACGCTTCTGGTGCGGACCGCAAGGTGTTGCGCGATGCGGTCGATCTTCTCAGGAAGGGCGGTTATGCGATCAAGAACGGCAGGATGACGAACGCCTCGGGCAGGCCGTTGGCCTTCGAGGTCATGACCCAGACCCAGGACCAGGAAAAGCTCGCGATCGCCTATCAGCGGACGCTGAAGATGATCGGCGTCGACATGTCGATCCGCACCGTCGACGATGCCCAGTACCAGGCCCGCTCCGGCAATTTCGACTATGACATGATCGTCAAATCCTATCCCGCGTCACTGTCGCCCGGCATCGAACAAGCCGGGCGCTGGGGATCGGATTCCCGCAATCGCGACGGCAGCTTCAATTTTGCCGGCACTGCGGATCCCGATCTCGACAAGCTGATCGGTATCATGCTGGCGGTTCGCAGCAAGGAGGATTTCGAGGCCGCGGTGCGGGCTTACGATCGGATGCTGATTTCAGGTCACTATCTCGTTCCGCTCTATCATATCCCCGATCAATGGGTGGCGCGTCGCAAGTATATCGGTTATCCGCAAAAGCTCCCGCTCTATGGCTACCAGCTCAACACCTGGTGGGATAAGCGGGCGCAATAATCCGGTCTCTTCCGGTTACCGAAGAAAGGACGCCGCCGTGGAGCGCGTAACCATCGACATCGTTTCGGATATCGTCTGCCCCTGGTGTTACCTCGGCAAGGCGCGGATGGAACTGGCGGTCGCCGAAGTGCAGGACGAGATCGGCGTTGATATCAACTGGCGCCCTTATCGGCTCAATCCGGACCATCCGCCCGAGGGCGTCGACCATCAGGCCGACCTTGCCGCCAAGCTCGGCGGCAAAGATGCCGTCGAACGCGCCCACGACATGCTGAAGAAGCTCGGCGAAGAGGTCGGCATCAAGTACAATTTCGAAGCGATCAAGATCGGTCCCAATACGCTTGATGCGCATCGCCTGCTGCATTGGGCGATCGTCGAAGACCGCGAAATCCAGGATAAGGTCGCGACCGCCCTCTTCAAGGCGAATTTCGAGGAAGGCCGCAATGTCGGCGACCATGCCGTGCTCGCCGACATTGCCGAAAAGTCAGGCCTCGACCGCAAGGTCATCGAGAGCCTTCTGGCAAGCGATGCCGACAAGGACACGGTTCTCGGAGAAATCGAGGCAGCCCAGAAGATGGGCGTGACCGGCGTGCCGTTCTTCATCATCGACGGGCAATATGCGGTGAGCGGCGCGCAGACACCGGATGTCCTTGCCAATGCGCTGCGCGAAATCGCCAAGCTGAAGGCGGAAGCCCGCAAGGGCATGATCTGAGAACGGACAAAATTCGTGCGTACCGACCAGACCCTGAAAGGCGTTCTTCTCGCCTTCGCCTCCTTTGCCGCCTATTCCTGGAGCGATGCGAGCGTCAAGATGATCGAGGGCGCTCTGACGCCCTATGAGATGGGCTTTTTCGGCGCGGTCTTCATGCTTGCGGGTTTTCCCTTCCTGATGAAGCCGGGCGATAGCTGGCTCGACGTGGTGAGAAGCACCAACCGGCTGCTCTGGGTGCTGCGCTTCTTCTCGGCCGCCTTCGGGACCATCGGTAGCGTAGCCGCCTTCACCTACCTATCGATGGCGGAAGCCTTCGCGCTGATCTTCCTGTTGCCTTCCTTTGTGACGATCATGTCGGTTCTGTTTCTCAAGGAAGCGGTCGGGATACGGCGCTGGAGCGCTGTCATCATCGGCTTCATCGGCGTTCTTGTCATCCTGCGCCCGGGTTTCCGCGAGCTTTCGATCGGGCATGTCGGCGCGGTGTTTGCCGGGCTTTCCGGAGCGATCTCGATCATCGTCTATCGCGCCATCGGACCGTCGGAAAAACACATCTCGCTCTACGGCGCCGGCGTGCTTGGCGTTCTCGTCATCCTCGGCGTACTGATGATCCCGGATTTCCATTGGCCGACACTGCAGCAATGGGCCATGCTCGCGGGCTATGGGCTGCTGGGAGCGCTGGCGACCGTCTGGCTGATGTATGCCGCCAACTATGCGCCCGCCGCCGTGATCGGGCCAACCCAATACAGCCAGATGCTCTGGGCCATCCTGTTCGGCTATCTTATCTTCGGCGACAGGGTCGACCTGCCGATGCTGATCGGCATCGTGCTGATCATCGGTTCCGGTCTCCTGACGCTCGCCCGCGAGCGGGCACGCGATGTGCGCCTGCCCGCATCCGTCGCGACGGATCAGCAAGCCGCCGTAGTCACCGTCCCCGACAGTAAATCCGATATGTAATTACGTTTTGGCCAATTCAGCGAACTGGGTCATCACCTGGGCCGCGGTCGTCAACCGCTTTTCCGGGGTCGGCAGGTCGCGGGTCAGGAACACGCTGTGGTCTGGGCGGATCTTTGCGAGCGTCCCCTGCTTGGCGATATAACCGACAAGATTGGCGGGGTTCGGGAACTGTTTGTCGCGGAAGGTGACGACGATGCCCTTGGGGCCGGCATCGAGCTTCTCGACATTGGCCTTGCGGCAGAGAGACTTGATGTAGACCACCTTCAACAGGTTCTGCACCTCGACCGGCATCGGGCCGAAACGATCGACCATTTCCGCGCCGAAACCATCGATCTCGGACAGGTCCGTGACTTCGCCGAGACGGCGGTAGAGGCCCATGCGCAGATGCAAGTCGGGCACGTAGCTTTCCGGGATCATCACCGTGATGCCGACGGAAATCTGCGGTGACCAGCCGGTATCGGTGATCTCGTCGTCGCCCTTCACCTCCGCCACGGCTTCCTCCAACATCTGCTGGTAGAGCTCGAAGCCGACTTCCTTGATATGGCCTGACTGTTCCTCGCCCAAGAGATTGCCGGCGCCGCGGATGTCGAGGTCGTGGCTGGCGAGCTGGAAACCGGCACCAAGCGTGTCGAGCGATTGCAGCACTTTCAGGCGGCGCTCGGCGGTGGTCGTCAGCTGCTTGTTGACCGGCAGTGTGAAGAGCGCGAAGGCGCGCACCTTGGAACGGCCGACACGGCCGCGGAGCTGATAGAGCTGCGCCAGGCCGAACATGTCGGCGCGGTGGACGATCAGCGTATTGGCGGTCGGCACGTCGAGGCCGGATTCGACGATGGTGGTCGACAGAAGCACATCGTATTTGCCGTCGTAGAAGGCATTCATGATGTCTTCGAGCTCGCCTGCCGCCATCTGGCCATGGGCAACCGCGACCTTCAGCTCCGGCACGTCGGACTGGAGGAAAGCCTGGATTTCCGGCAGGTCCGCAAGCCGCGGGCAGACGTAAAAACTCTGGCCGCCGCGATAATGTTCGCGCATCAGCGTCTCGCGGATGACCAGCGGATCGAAGGGCGAGATGAAGGTGCGGACCGCCATGCGGTCGACCGGCGGCGTGGTGATCAGCGACAGTTCGCGTACACCCGTCATGGCAAGCTGCAGCGTGCGCGGGATAGGCGTTGCCGAGAGCGTCAGGACATGCACGTCGCTCTTCAGTTCCTTCAGCCGTTCCTTGTGCTTGACGCCGAAGTGCTGCTCCTCGTCGATGATCAGCAGCCCCAGATTGGCGAACTGGATGCCAGCGCCGAGCAGCGCATGGGTGCCGACGACGATATCGACCTTGCCGTCGGCAATGTCCTTCTTGGTCTGGGCCAGTTCCTTGGCGGGCACCAACCGCGAGGCCTGCTCGACCTTGATCGGCAGACCGCGAAAACGCTCGCGAAACGTCTTGAAATGCTGGCGGGAGAGAAGCGTGGTCGGCACGACGACCGCGACCTGCGCGCCGTTCATGGCAGCGAAGAAAGCGGCACGCAACGCGACTTCCGTCTTGCCGAAACCGACGTCGCCGCAGACGAGGCGGTCCATCGGACGGCCGGCGCCAAGATCGTCGCGCACGGAATCGATGGCGTTCGCCTGGTCCTCGGTCTCGTCATAGGGGAAGCGGGCGGCGAATTCGTCGTAGAGCCCTTCCGGCGTGGTCAGAACCGGAGCCCGGCGGGTGATGCGCGTGGCGGCGATGCGGATCAGCGCGTCCGCCATATCGAGCAGGCGTTTCTTGAGCTTGGCCTTGCGGGCCTGCCAGGCGCCGCCGCCGAGCCTGTCGAGCTGGGCTTCCGCCGCATCCGAGCCGTAGCGCGACAGGAGATCGATATTCTCGACCGGCAGGAAGAGTTTTGCCTGGTCGGCGTAGTGGAGCTCGAGGCAGGCGCGCGGGGCGCCAGCGGCCTCGATCGTCACCAGGCCGACGAATTTGCCGATGCCATGCTCCGCATGGACGACCAGAGAACCTTCGTCGAGGCCGGCGACTTCGGTCAGGAAATTGGCGCCGCGCTTGCGGCGCTTGCCGCGGCGGACCATGCGGTCGCCGAGAATGTCCTGCTCGCCGATGACGACGATATTGCCCGTCTCGAAACCGGCTTCGAGGCTGAGGACCGCGGAAGCCGCCTCGCCTTTTTCCAGCTTGTCGAGATCGGCAAGCTTGTCGATCTGGTTGATGCGCTTCAGCCCGCGCTCGTCGAGCACCTGCAGCAGCCGATCGAGCGAGCCGGCGGACCAGCCGGTGACAAGAACCTTGGCGCCCTCGGCGCGCTTGTCGGCGATATGCTTGACGACAAGGTCGAAGACGTTGACGCGTTCGTCGCGATCCTTCTCTTCCGTCTGGTTTTTCGCCCAGCGAGGACCGGCATGCGCATCCAAGGTCACCACCCGGCGACCTTCCGCGTCCATCTCGTTGAACGGCGTCAGGCGCACCGCGTTGACGGCGTCGAGCGCGGCGGCAAAGGCTTTGCTTTCGAGGTAGAGCTGACCCGGTGAAACCGGCTTGTAGGGCGCCGCCTGGGCGGCCGCACCCTTGCCCTGGGTGCCGCTGTCGCGCCGTGCCTCGTAATAGTCGAGCACCAGTTTCGAACGCTCGCCGGCCGCCTCGCGAGCCGTGTGGTCGGTGACGATCCGGAAACCCTTGAAGTAATCGAAGGCGGTTTCGAGACCGTCGTAGAACAGCGGCAGCCAGTGTTCCATGCCGGGGTAACGTCGGCCTTCCGAGACTGCCTGATAGAGAGCGTCGTCGCGGGTCGCGGCGCCGAAGAGGGAGAGATAGTTCTTGCGGAAGCGGCTGATCGTGTCCGGTGTAAGCGTCACCTCGCTCATCGGATTGAGGTCGAGGGCGCGCGCCTGGCCGGTGGTGCGCTGGCTGGCGGGATCGAACGAGCGGATCGATTCCAGCGTGTCGCCGAAGAAATCGAGGCGCACCGGCTCCTCAGTGCCCGGCACGAAGACGTCGAGAATGCCGCCGCGCACGGCGAATTCGCCGACTTCACGCACCGTCGCGACGCGCTCGAACCCGTTGCGCTCCAGCCGCGCCGCGATGTCGTCCATGCGGATCTGATTACCGGGCTTGGCGGAAAAGGCGAGGCTTTCGATGATCTCGGCAGGAGCGATCTTCTGCAGCATTGCATTGACGGTGACGAGCACGATCGCCGCATGCGGCTTCTTGGCATGTGAGATCAGGCCGGACAGGGCCGCAAGCCTACGGGCGGAGACATCGGCGCTCGGGGAAACGCGGTCATAGGGAAGACAGTCCCAGGCAGGCAGTGTCAGGACCGGGATTTCCGGCGCCACGAAAGACAGCATCTGTTCCAGATCGAACATGCGCTGGCCGTCCGACATGACATAGGCGACCGCCTGGCCGGCGCGAGCGAGCTCGGCAAGGATCAGCGGCTCCATGCCCGGCGGCACGTTGCCTATGGTCAGCGGGGTCTGCGCCGCGGCGATCTTCTTCGCGTCGAATCCGGGAATCATCGGGCCAGAATTCATATCTTGTGCCCGAGCCTTGCTTCCAGGGAAGCTTTGGTGACGGGATCGAAATCCGGGTTATAGGCAGCGACACGCGCGAAAAGCGGCGTCTTCCTGTGCTCAGGCAAAGTTTGAGCCCCGGTTATCCAGGCATGCAGGTCGTGGTCGTCCTCGCCCATGATCGCCTCGAATTCGTCGAGTTCGGCTTCCCCGAGCTTGCCGATCTCGGCTTCCGCAAAACTCCCGAGAACCAGGTCCATTTCCCGGATGCCGCGATGCCAGCAGCGATAGAGGATGCGCCGGCGGCGCGGGTCGAGATCCGCGCTGGTGCGGGATAGTCCTGTCATGGCCGTGTCCTTGTTTTGCCGTTCATATAGGACGCTTTTCCGCCCTCGTCACCTTGCCAAATGGGCAAAATCCATCGCATTTTGCGCGCCATGCGTCCCGCCATACTCGATCCGCTGTTCTCGCCCGTCGCCTCGCTTGCCGGTGTCGGGCCGAAGCTTGCCGAACTGATCGCCCGCGTCACCGGCCGCGAGGACCCGGACGATTGTCGTGTCGTGGACCTGCTTTTCCATGCCCCCTCCTCACTGATCGACCGGCGCAACCGGCCGGGCATCGCGCTTTCGCCACAGGGCGCCATTGTCACAATCGAAGGCCGGGTCGACCGGCATCAGCCGCCACCGCCCGGCAAGTCCAACATGCCGTACCGCGTCTTCCTGCACGATGATACGGGCGAACTGGCGCTCACCTTCTTCCGTGCCAAGGGCAATTGGCTGGAAAAGTCGCTGCCGATCGACGAGATGGTGATGGTGAGCGGCAAGGTGGACTGGTTCAACGGTCGCCCCTCGATGGTGCACCCGGATTTCATCGTCAAATCCTCCGAGGCGGAGAACCTGGCCCTGGTGGAGCCGGTCTATCCGATGACGGCGGGCCTGACGCCGAAAGTGCTGCGCAAGGCGATCGACGGTGCCGTCGCCCGCATGCCGGAACTGCCGGAATGGGCGGATGCGGCGCTGGCCGTGCGCCAGGGTTTTCCTTCGGTCGCGGAGGCCTTTCGCGGGCTGCACGATCCGCGCGATGCAGCGGATATCGATCCGCAGGCACCTGCCCGTCGGCGGCTCGCCTATGACGAGTTCCTCGCCGGCCAGGTGTCCCTGTCGCTGGTGCGTCAGAGGGTGCGCAAGGTCCCGGGCCAGCCGATCCGCGTCAAGGGCGATCTTGCCGCAAAGATCATCGCCAATCTTCCCTTCTCGCTGACGCCCAGCCAAAAAGCGGCTGTCGAGGACGTCATCAAGGACATGGCCGGCGAAGACCGCATGTTGCGGCTGCTGCAGGGCGATGTCGGGGCCGGCAAGACGCTGGTGGCGCTGCTCGCCATGTCCGCCGCCGTCGAGGCCGGCGGCCAGGCCGTGCTGATGGCACCGACCGAAATCCTCGCCCGCCAGCATTTTGCGACGATCTCGAAGCTCGCCGGTGCTGCAGGCGTCGCGGTCGAGGTGCTGACCGGCCGCACCAAGGGGCGTGAGCGCGACCAGATCATCGAGCGGATTGCGTCTGGCGAAGCGCAGATCATCGTCGGCACCCACGCGCTCTTCCAGGATGCGATCAACTATCACAATCTGATGCTCGCCGTGGTGGACGAACAGCACCGGTTCGGCGTGCATCAGCGCCTTCGGCTGACGGCCAAGGGAATTTCCCCGCATATGCTGGTGATGACCGCGACGCCCATTCCCCGCACTCTGGTGCTCGCCGCGTTCGGCGATATGGACGTCTCGAAGCTCACCGAAAAACCGGCTGGCCGCAAGCCGATCCAGACCGTCACCATCCCCACTGAACGGATCGGCGACATCGTCGCCCGGCTGCGCGGCGCGATCGGCGAAGGAAAAAAAGCCTATTGGATCTGCCCGCTCGTCGAGGAATCAGATGTCTCCGACCTGATGTCCGCGGAGGAACGTTATGCGGTGCTCGCCAAGGAACTCGGCCGCGATGTCGGCCTGATCCATGGCCGCATGAGCGGACCGGAAAAGGACGCAGTCATGAGCGCCTTCAAGACCGGCGAAATCCGGTTGCTGGTCGCGACCACCGTGGTCGAAGTCGGCGTCGACGTGCCGGATGCGACGATCATGGTCATCGAACATGCCGAGCGGTTCGGGCTTGCCCAGTTGCACCAGTTGCGCGGCCGTGTCGGGCGCGGCGACGAGGCTTCGACCTGTATCCTGCTCTACAAGGGGCCGCTCACTGAAACCGGCCGGGCGCGGCTTTCGATCCTGCGCGACAGCGAGGACGGTTTTCTGATCGCCGAGGAGGATCTGAAACTGCGCGGCGAAGGCGAGTTGCTCGGCACCCGCCAGTCCGGCACGCCCGGTTTCCGGATCGCCAGCCTGGAAGCGCACGCGGAACTGCTGGAGATCGCCCGGAAGGATGCTGCCTATCTGCTGGAACGGGATCCGGAGCTCACAAGCGAGCGCGGCCAGAACATGCGCGTGCTGCTTTACCTGCACCGCCGCGACGAGGCGATCCGGTTCCTGAGAGCCGGCTAAGCCTGCATTTTCGGGGCTGGCAGGACGGCGGTCGGCGCGCCGGGGACGGGCTTGTAGTCCGGTGCGATGAGACCACCCGATATCAGCAGCTTGGCGCCTTCCTCCGGCGTCATGTCGAGCATGATGATCTTGCTCTTGGGCACGAACATCAGGAAACCGGCGGTCGGAACCGGGGTCGGGGGCAGGAAGACGCCGACCATTTCCTCACCGTCCGCATTGAGCTTTGCCGCGATCTCTCCCTGCGCGTCGCCGGAAATGAAGACCAGCGCCCACATGCCGGGGCTCGGAAACTCGATCAGCCCGCACCTCTTGAAGGAGGTCGATTGCTCCTTCAGCACCGTCTCGAAGATCTGTTTGATGCTCTTATAAATGCTGCGGATCAGCGGCATCCGGTGCAGGATCGATTCGCCGAACTTGACGATCGAACGGCCGATCAGGTTCTTGCCGAGAAAGCCGATGATGGTGATGAGCACCACCGCGATCAGCAGACCGGTGCCGGGAATGGTGATGTTGAAGTAATATTGGGGGTCGTAGCGCTGCGGAATATAGGGCGTGACCCAGCTATCCGCCCAGTCGATGAAGGTGAAAGTGAGCCAGATGGTGATGGCAAGCGGCGCGCAGATGATCAGGCCGGTTAGGAAGTTGTTCCTGAGACGGCCGGCCAGCGATATTCGCTCTGGACTGTCGCTCATTCGGTTTCCCTGCATACCCTAAGCATTGCCGCAATCATTGATGCGACAATGCCGGATGCGATGTTGCGATGCAAGGAAAAGCCGGCGGATATCACTCCACCGTGACGGATTTTGCCAGATTGCGCGGCTGATCGACATCGGTCCCCATGAACACCGCCGTATGATAGGCAAGCAGCTGGATCGGCAGCGAGAAGATCATCGGCGCGATGATCTCGTCGACATTCGGCAACGCGATCGTCGCCATGGTGGGAAGCTTGGAGGCCGCAGCACCCTTCTCGTCGGTGATGAAGATGATCTTGCCGCCGCGCGCCGCCACTTCCTGCATGTTGGAAACGGTCTTTTCGAAGAAGCGATCATGCGGCGCGATGACGATCACCGGCATGTGCTCGTCGATCAGCGCGATGGGCCCGTGCTTCAGTTCGCCTGCGGCATAACCTTCGGCGTGGATGTAAGAAATCTCCTTGAGCTTCAGCGCGCCTTCCATGGCAAGCGGAAAACTGGTGCCGCGGCCGAGATAAAGCACGTCCTTGAAGCGCGACAGCTCGCGCGACAGCGACTCGATCTGCGGCTGGATGTCGTTCAGCACCCGGCTCATGATCCGCGGCATTTCGGCGAGGTGCTTCACCATCGCCTTCTCCTCGTCCGCCGTCACCGTGCCACGGGCGCGACCTGCACCGATCGCGAGTGCGGCGAGGACCGCAAGCTGACAGGTAAAGGCCTTGGTGGAGGCGACGCCGATTTCCGGGCCGGCGAGGATCGGGAAGATCGCGTCCGATTCGCGGGCGATGGTCGATTCCCTGACATTGACCACCGCGCCGATCTTGAGGCCGTTGTCCTTGCAGTAGCGCAGCGACGCGAGCGTATCGGCGGTTTCGCCCGACTGGGAAATGAACAGCGCCGCCTGGGACGGCGACAGCGGCAGTTCGCGGTATCGGAATTCGGAGGCGACGTCGATTTCGACGGGCAGGCGCGCATAACGCTCGAACCAGTATTTGCCGATCAGGCCGGACAGGTATGCCGTGCCGCAGGCGGCGATCGCCAGCCCCGTCACCTTGCCGAAGTCGATCGCCGTATCGTTCGCCTTCACCGTATGGCTCGCGAAATCGATATAGTGGCTGAGCGCATGGGAGATGATCTCCGGCTGCTCGTAGATCTCCTTCTCCATGAAATGGCGGTGGTTGCCCTTGTCGACCATGAAGGCCGATGCCTGGGAAATCTGGCTCTGCCGCGTCACCGGCCTGCCGTCGTAGTCGATGATCTCTGCACCCTTGTGGGTCATGACGGCGCAGTCGCCGTCGACCAGATAGGTGATTTCATTGGTGAACGGCGACAGCGCGATCGCGTCCGACCCCAGGAACATTTCGCCGCGGCCGTGGCCGATTGCGAGCGGCGGTCCGAAACGGGCGGCCATGATCGTGCCTGGGTCGTCCTCGAACATCACCACCAGCGCATAGGCGCCGGCCACCCGGTTCAGCGTCGCCAGCATGGCGGCGCGATGGTCGAGGCCCTGGCGGGTGTATTTGGCGAGCAGGTGTGCCACGACTTCCGTGTCGGTCTGGCTTTCGAAGACCGCCCCTTCGGCCAGCAGTTCGTCCTTCAGCTCGGAGAAGTTCTCGATGATGCCGTTGTGGACGACGGCAACCCCATCGACGAAATGCGGATGGGCATTGGTCTCGTTCGGAACGCCGTGGGTCGCCCAGCGGGTGTGGGCGATGCCGATCGTGCCGGGCAGCGGCTCGGCGTCGAGCCTCTTTTCGAGATTGAAGAGCTTGCCCTCGGCGCGGCGGCGATCCATGCGGCCCTCGTGGACGGTCGCCACGCCGGCGGAATCATAACCGCGGTATTCGAGCCTTCGCAACGCATCGACCAGACGCGCCGCCACCGGCGAATTTCCGACGATCCCGACAATTCCGCACATGAACGACCCTTTCCGCTTCGTGGAACCCGCGCGAACTCCTAGCCGATTGCTGGTTTTGCGCAATCGGCCCGCCGGTCACTTTCGATGTCGGAAAGTAACGCGCAAACGTTAATAGCGGCGCTACTTTTGTGCCTTGCGGGCGGCCTTGAGGGCGAGCGCCCGCTCGCGGAGGATTTTCGCGCGCTCCGGCTTCACCTCCTGGCGGGCACGGCCGAGGGCCAGCGCATCGGCCGGGACATTTTCGGTGATGACACTTCCCGAGGCGACATAGGCGCCGTCGCCGATCGAGATGGGTGCGACGAGTGACGAGTTCGAACCGATAAAGGCGTTGGCGCCGATCCACGTCTCGTGCTTGTTGACGCCGTCGTAGTTGCAGGTGATCGTGCCGGCGCCGATATTGGAATGGGCCCCGACGAATGCGTCGCCGATATATGTCAAATGGTTGACCTTGGCGCCTTCGTCGATCCTGGCATTCTTGACCTCGCAGAAATTGCCGACCTTGGAGCCTGTGGCGAGATCAGCACCGGGGCGGAGCCGCGCGAAAGGTCCGACCGTTGCGCCGCCGCTCACATGCGCACCCTCGATATGGGAAAAGGCGTGGATCACCGCCCCGCTGTCGATCTTGACGCCCGGGCCGAAAACGACGTTCGGCTCGATCAGCGCGTCCTGGCCGATCTGCGTATCATAGGAAAG
The DNA here is from genome assembly GCF_002968555.1 of Neorhizobium sp. T6_25. NCBI lineage: Bacteria > Pseudomonadati > Pseudomonadota > Alphaproteobacteria > Hyphomicrobiales > Rhizobiaceae > Neorhizobium > Neorhizobium sp. T6_25. The sequence continues at coordinate 162,224 of NZ_PVBL01000011.1, read as the reverse complement.
GAAGACGGTTTCCGGCGCAATCATGCTGACGCCCGAGATCATCAACTCATGGCGCCGGCGTTCCTGCCAGAGCTTTTCGAGCATGGCCAGTTCGGCCCGGTTGTTGCAGCCGGCAACCTCCGTTTCCGGCGCATCGACCGCCACGACCTTGCCGCCGGCGGCACGGGCGATCTCGACGGCATCGGTCAGGTAATATTCGCCCTTCGCGTTTTGATTGGTGATGCCCTCCAGAAGCGACAGCGCCTTGCGGCCATTGATCGCCATCAGCCCGCTATTGCACCAGGTGACCTTGCGCTCGTCCTCCGTCGCATCCTTCTCCTCGCGGATGGCGATCAGCTCGCCGTTTTCCACCAGCAGCCGGCCATAGCCGGTCGGCTTGTCGGTGTGAAAACCGATCACCACGACATCGGCTCCGGCGGCCAACTTTTCCCGCGCCTCGGCGAAGGGAGCCGAGGTGACCAGCGGGACGTCGCCATAGGCGACCAGGATGTCGTCGTAACCGCGGGCGATGGCTTGTTTCGCCGCCAGGACCGCATGGCCTGTGCCGCGACGCTCGGTCTGCAGGAAGGCCTCAACCGTAACACCCTCGACCGCGCCGGCCTTGGCAACCCCGTCCGCATCACGGCCGACCACCAGAGCCGCCTCAGTCACGCCGCTCGATGCCACCGCCGCCATCACATGAGCAATCATCGGCCGGCCGGCGATCGGATGCAGCACTTTCGACATCGACGATTTCATGCGCGTGCTGTCGCCGGCGGCGAGGATGACGGCAAGGCAGGAACGGCTCATAGGGGTTTCTCCTTCTCAGGCATTTTGCCGCTTCATAACAGCAAGATGATTGAAGTGCGATAAACGCCTTATGTCTGGCCGCAACAAAAAGGTGGCCCAACCACCTGCGCTGGAATTTGACCGAGGTCAGGTTTGGTTGTTGCCGGGCCGTATTGGGGAATGTCGGGCTGCCATACCGGAACCCTTTTCACATTAAGCCAGTTCGCTCTCGTCGTATTTCACGCGCGCTGCCTTAACGGACGGATGATTGGCCTCCGCCCATAGCAGCACCTTGGAAAGCGGCTCGAAGAGCGAGCGGCCGAGATCGGTCATCCGGTATTCGACGCTCGGTGGCTTGGTCGGAAACACTTCGCGTTCGATGTAACCGTCGCGCTGCAGGTCGCGCAGCGTTTGGGTCAGCATCCGCTGCGAAATATCGGGCACCAGGCGGCGAAGCTCGCCGAAGCGGTAAGGCTGGCGCGCCAAGGCCCCGAGAAGCAGCGTCGACCATTTGCCGGCGATCCGGTCGAGGACGTCCCTGACCGGGCAGTTACCCATGTCCCACCCGGACATATCGCATTCCTTGCCGTCCAAGACCGGCTTGCGGTTTGCATTGAGGGCCATGGAGTGGTTCCCTTGAAGTAACGATCTCCCTCGAAACTGCCTCCTTTACAGATCGAAGTCAATTCTTATTATAGTGCTAGTCTCTTTTTGAGACCTACATTCTTCGCCGCGCCTTCAGGCCGGCCATTGCCAGGAAAGAAACCCGCATGACCAAACTTCTCGTCACCGGCGCCGCCGGCCATCTGGGCCGCGCAGTCCTGCGTCACCTCATGGAGACATCCAAGGTCACCGCCGCCGACATCGTCGCTGCCAGCCGTGATCCGAACAAGCTTGCCGACCTTGCCGCCAGCGGTCTGGAAACCCGCACGGCCGATTTCGACGACGAAGCCGGGCTCGTGAAGGCATTCACCGGCGTCGACCGCGTGCTGATCATTTCCACCGACGAGCTGGCGACGCCCGGCAAGCGCATCACGCAGCACAGGAACGCCGTTTCCGCCGCCAAGAAGGCCGGCGTGAAGCACATCGTCTACACGTCCATGCCCAACCCGGACAAGTCGCTGGTCACGTTCGCGCCGGATCATCTCGGCACCGAAGAGGCCATCAAGGCGAGCGGCGTCGCCTACACGATCCTGCGCAACTCCTGGTACCACGACAATTATCTGATGAGCATGCCGCACAATCTTCAGGTCGGCAAATGGTACACGTCCGTTGGTGCGGGAAAGATCACCACGATCAGCCGCGACGACTGCGCCCGTGCCGCAGCCGTAGCCCTTGCCAATCCGCCGGCCGGCAGCCGCACCCTCGCACTCACCGGTTCGGAATCCCTGACGGCCGCAGAAATCGCCGCCCGCGCATCCGCCGCGGCCGGCAAGCCGCTGGATGTCGTTGATGTCACCGACGAGCAGCTGACCCAGGGCCTTACCGGCGCCGGCCTGCCTGCTTTCGTCGTGAATATGCTGGTCTCGGCGGATGCCAATATCCGCGCCGGCAATTTCGAACAGGTGACGAGCGACTATGAGACGCTGACCGGCCAGAAGCCGCAGACCCTCGCTGCCTATTTCGAGACCCAGAAGGCCGCCCTCGCAGCTTAGCGTCTCGCCGGATTGCGGCTCTCGGAATTTCGCGATAATGAGATGGAGTTACCAAATTCCATCTCGTTTGGAGAAAAATGCGCAAGATCGGCTTGATTGGCGGGATGAGTTTCGAAAGCACGGCTGTGTATTATCGGCTGATCAACGAGACGGTGCGCGAACGCCTCGGTGGTTTCGCGTCGGCCGATCTCCTGCTCCATTCCGTCAATTTTGCCGAAATCGTCGACTTGCAGAAGGCCGGCCGCTGGGATCTGGCGGCCGAGCACCTTGCCAGGAGCGCCCGCGGGCTAAAAGCGGCCGGCGCCGAATGCGTGCTGATCTGCACCAACACCATGCACATCGTCGCGCCGGACGTGCAGGCCGCGATCGACGTGCCCCTCATCCATGTCATCGACGAGACCGCCAGGGCATTGACGTCGAAAGGGCTGAACCGCCCGCTCCTGCTTGCGACCCGCTACACGATGGAGCACGGTTTCTATACCGAGCGCATGAAGATGCTCGGTATCGATGTCATGGTGCCGGACGCCGACGATCGCACCGATATCCATGACATCATCTTCAACGAACTCTGTGCCGGCACGGTTCTCGACACCTCCCGCACCCGGGCCATCGCCATGATCGAAAAGGCGAAGACAGAAGGTGCCGACAGCATCATCCTCGGCTGCACGGAAATCTGCCTCCTGCTCGATCCCGCCAGCCTGCCGCTCCCCGGCGTCGATTCCACCGCCATCCACGCCACGGCTGCAGTCGATTTCGCACTTGGCCAGTCGTCGGCAAAACAGGCAGCAGCATAAGTTTACTTGACTCAGTCAAATAGATATTGGACAGAATCTTCGGAGAGGAGATTCTGCCGATGACCGACCCTGCCGTTCTCGACGCCGTTCGCGCCTTCAACCGTTTCTACACCAACAAGCTCGGCATTCTCGCCAAGGGCTATCTCGATACCGATTACACGCTGACCGAGGCGCGGATCCTCTATGAGATGGGCGCCCGCAAGCGGGTGTCGGCGACCGAACTCAACCGCGATCTCGGCCTCGATCCGGCCTATCTCAGCCGGCTGCTGAAGAAATTCCGCGAGGCGGGCTTCCTCGACAGCGAGCCGGATCCCGACGACAAACGCAGCCAGATCCTCGTTGTCACCGACAAGGGACAAGCCGAATACGAGACGCTCGGCGAACGCTCCCGCCAGCAGATCGCCAAGGATCTCAATGAGGTGGACGAGATGGGCCGTGAAAAGCTGATCGGCTCGATGCAGGCGATCCGCACCATTCTCGATCCGCAATCGGCCGCCCCCTCCCCACCGGTCGTCATCCGTCCGCACCGGATCGGCGACATGGGCTGGCTCATCGAAGCCCAGGCGGTCGCCTATGCGCGGGAATACGGCTGGAACGACAAGTTCGAAGGGCTGGTCGCCGAGGTCGCCGGCAAGTTCATTGCCAACTTCAATCCCGAACGCGAACGCTGCTGGATCGCCGAACGCGACGGCAAACGTGTCGGTTCAGTAGTCCTGGCCGATGGCGGCGGTGATACAGCCAAGCTGCGCCTCCTCTATCTCGACCCCGCCGCCCGCGGCCTCGGTCTCGGCCGGACGCTGGTCGAGCAATGCATCAAGTTCTCGACGCTCGCCGGTTATAAGAAGCTGTCGCTCTGGACCAACGATTGCCTGACGGCCGCGATCCGCATCTACGAGACGACGGGCTTCAAGCTCGTCGCGGAGGAAAGGCACAACCTGTTCGGGCCGCAATGCAACGGCCAGACCTGGGTGCTGGAGCTCTGCGAAGCGAAGCTTTCGTCGTCGAACTAGACCGCCTGGCCGCAGGCACGGCGGAAGCGGCGCACGGTTTCCGCCATGCCGTATTCGAGCGCATCCGCCGTGAGGCCGTGCCCGATCGACACCTCGGCGAGCTTGGGGATGCGCTTCACCAATGCCGGCAGGTTGGCGACGGTCAGGTCGTGGCCGCCATTGACGCCGAGCCCCTCGGCAAGTGCCGCATCCGCCGTCCGTCCCAGCTTTTCGAGGATTTCGGCGCCGCGCTCCGGATTGTCGAAACAGCCGCCGTAAGGACCGGTATAGAGTTCGATACGGTCGGCGCCTGTCGCCCTTGCGAGCTTCACCGCCTCGACATCGCCGTCGCCATCGGCAAACAGCGACACCCGCATGCCGCCCTTCTTGAGCCTCGCCACGATCGGCTTCAGCATCTCGTGCGTGGCACGGAAATCGAACCCATGGTCGGAGGTCGCCTGGGTCGGATCGTCCGGCACCAGCGTCACCTGCTCCGGCTGGGTCGCGTCGCAAAGCGCCAGGAAATCCTCGCTCGGATATCCCTCGATATTGAACTCGGCCGCTGGAAACTCGTCGTCGATCAGCGCCCGAAGAACCGGCAGGTCGGTGAAGCGGATGTGGCGCTGGTCGGGGCGCGGATGCACCGTCAGGCCGGCCGCACCGGCCTGAAGCGCGATGCGCCCCAGCCCCTCGACACTCGGCCAGGGAAGATCGCGGCGGTTGCGCAGCATGGCGACGGCATTGAGGTTTACGGAAAGCTTGGTCGGCATGGCAATACCCGGTTTTGAAAGGTTAATCCGCTTTTAGGCCATGCGCCTTCGCAATGCCACCAGGTTTGGGAAAATGCACCTATAAAGAGTTTTGATGGACGAGAATTCACGAGGCAACCGGGGCTACCATTTCCTAAAGTTTTAGCTAATCTATATTTAACAGAGTTCGCTGAGCAGGCCAAACGGCGGCGGAATACGGTTTGAACAGCGAATTCTGCCATCCCACTTAATCGGGTCCGCATTTTCAGTACCGAGGTTCCATCCAGGAGGTTCGACGCGAAGTCGCAACCTCTAGGTGCATATCTGACCACGACGCCAAACTCCGGCGCAAGGGAACTCGATGCAGAGCGATATCATGCAAGCCAGGACCGACAGTGTGCCTCTTGCGGGAGCAGCCCGCAATTTCCCTTATCTCCCCCAGGTTTCACTCTCTTTTGAAATGCCCACCCAGCCAGTGGCGATCGCCGAAATGGCAGATCTCTTCGGCGTCACCCATCGCACTCTTCACTTCTACGAGGAAAAGGGCCTGATCATCGCCCGCCGCTCCGGCAGCATGCGGGTCTATGACAGGGGTCAGATCCACCGCATGGCGGTCATCAATGCCTGCCGCGAGATCGGTATTCCGGTTGCGGTCATCCAGGAACTGATGGAAGAGCTTGCTGGCGCGACCTCGGAGGCGGAAGCGGACGAGATGTTCCACGACATGCTGGCGCGGCGCAAACGGGAGCTCACGGCCGACATCTCGAACATCCGCCGGCAGATGCAGCAAATCGAAAGCCTGCTGGTGGCCGAGGAGGAAGACCAGGCGCTTGTTACCCCCAAGCCCATGTCCCTGGTCCTGAGCGACATCGAGAAACGGTGCCTGGGGCTGATGGCAGAGGGTTATTCGGCGCCGCGGCTTGCCCGCGCGCTCAACCTCGAATTCGAGGACCTGCGCCGGATGGAGGATGACATCATCCAGAAATTCCAGGCAACCAACCGTTTTCAGGCCGTCGCCAAGGCGATGCTGCTCGGTTTCGTGCCGAACTGATCGGCCTCTTTAGCGGACGATCGTCAGAGTCTCGGCCGCTCGGGTGATGGCAGTATAAAGCCAGCGCTCCCGGCTGTCGCGAAACGCCCAGCTTTCATCGAACAGAACGACGTTGTTCCACTGCGACCCCTGCGCCTTGTGGACGGTCAGCGCGTAGCCGTAATCGAACTCGTCGTAACGCTTGCGGGTCGTCCAGGGGATTTCGCCTTCCTGCTCTTCGAAGGCCTGTTTCAGAAGCTTGATCTTGGCCGCACCGCGATCCATGTCGTCGTCTTCCGGCCGGATCATCAGGTTGATGCCGGGTTTCACCGTCTCGCGTGACGAGCTCATCACCTGCCAGAGCGAACCGTTGAGCAGCCCCTTGGCCGGGTCGTTGCGCAGGCAGACCAGCTTGTCGCCGGATTGCGGATAGTCGGCGGTAAAACCTTTCAGTTCCCGGAGCCGCTGATTATAGCGCTTGCGGGTCTTGTTGGTGCCGACCAGAACCTGGTCCGCCTCCATCACCAGTGGCTGCGTCACCTCGTTGCGGGAGATCACTTTCGCTGTGCCGTAGTCGCCATACATGATCTCCTTGCCCTCGCGCACGTTCATCGCGAGCTGGATGATCGGGTTGTCGCGCGCCTGGCGATGGATATCCGTCAGCAGGTAATCCGGATCCTGTTCGGTAAAGAACCCGCCGCCGGTCACCGGCGGCAGCTGGCCGGGATCGCCGAGCACCAGGATGGGCGTGCCGAAGCTCATCAGGTCCTTGCCGAGCGCCTCGTCCACCATCGAGCATTCGTCGATGATGATCAGCGCCGCCTTGGCGACCGGGCTCTGGCGGTTGATCGAGAACATCGGCGCGATCGAAGTCTTGCCGGCATCGTCCTCGACCGCTTCCTCGCCGCGCGGCCTGTAGATCAGCGAGTGGATGGTTTTCGCGTTGCGCGCCCCGCGGGAGCGAAGAACCTGCGCCGCCTTGCCGGTGAAGGCCGCAAACAGCACCTCGCCATCGACATTTTCGGCGAAATGCTTGGCGAGCGTGGTCTTGCCGGTGCCCGCATAACCGAACAGCCGGAAGACCTGGCCGCGACCCTCTTTCAGCCATTGTGAAACGGCCTTGAGGGCCTCGTCCTGTTGCGGTGCAAATTGCATGACGGGACTTGGCAGGATTCTGCAGCCAAGCGCAACCGAAAAAGAACGAAAGATGAATCAAAGGCCGGGATGAGCGCCGTTGCAGGTGTTCCGGCGGACGAACGATAGCCTTCCTCTCGTTTATCCGCCCGGGCAGGATTGCCGCTGTTCAGCTTTCATCATCGGCCCGTATGATCGCGGCATGAAGATCCTGATTCTCGGCGCAACCGGCTTTATCGGCTCGGCGATCCTGCAAAGGCTTGTCGCCGAGGGCCATCGGATAACCGGGCTCGGGCGAGACCCGGACAAAGCCCGCCTGAAATGGCCCGCGGCCGAGTGGATAAAGGCCGATCTCGCGCAACTGTCTGCCTGGGGTCCGCTGATCGAGGATCAGGATGTCGTCGTCAATTGTGCCGGCGCGCTCCAGGACGGTCTTTCGGATGATCTTGGCGCCACCCAGGAAAAGGCGATGCTGTCGCTCTACGAAGCGGCACGGGCGCTCGGCGGCAGACGTATCGTGCAGATCTCCGCCCGCACGGACGGCGCAGCCGCCGGCCTGCCCTTCCTCGCCACCAAACGCCGCGCCGACGAAGCGCTTGCGGCAAGCGGCCTGCCCTTCGTCATCCTGCGGCCGGCGCTCGTCATCGGCCGCAATGCCCATGGCGGTACAGCGCTTCTACGGGCGCTCGCGAGCCTTCCCGGCCTGCTGCCGCTCATCCATGCCGAAAGCCCGGTCGAAACCGTCTCGCTGGACGACGTCGCCGCCGCCGTTTCCCTTGCGGTTGACGGCACTATCCCGGCCGGCAGCGATATCGATCTCGCCGCCGACAGGACCCTGACCTTGTCTGACCTCGTGAAGCTTCACCGCACTTGGCTCGGCCTGCCTGCGGCCGCCGTCATTGCGTTGCCGGCAGCGCTTGCGAAACCCGTCACCTGGGCCGCCGACATCGCCGGACGACTCGGCTGGCGTTCTCCGCTTCGCTCGACGGCGATGACGGTAATGTCGGAAGGCGTCAGGAGCCTGAGGCCAAAACCGGCCGGCCTCGTCCTTGCAGACGCGGCAGAGACCCTCGCCGCCCATCCGAGCGGCATTCAGGACCTCTGGTTCGCGCGGCTCTATCTCCTGAAACCCGCAATCATTCTGACGCTGTCGCTGTTCTGGCTGTTGTCCGGCCTGATCCCGCTCCTCGACCTGAGCGCCGCGGCAGCCCAATTTCCGCCCGTCGTGCCGGGCTCCGTCGCTATGGCAATGACGGTCGCGACATGTCTCCTCGACATCCTGCTCGGGTCTGCTGTCCTCATCCGTCCCTATGCCCGCAAGGCAATGCTCGGGATGATCCTCACCAGTCTCGTCTACCTGGCCGGCGGCTCGATCCTCGCGCCGCAGTTATGGCTCGATCCGCTTGGTCCCCTCGTGAAAGTCCTGCCGTCGATCGCCCTCACCCTCGTCGCCCTCGCCATTCTGGACGAACGCTGATGGACGCCGAAAGCCTGTTGCGGCTCCTGCATGTGATCGGCGCCACGGTGCTGCTCGGAACCGGCGCCGGCATCGCCTTTTTCATGGTCATCGCCCGGCGGACGGAAGATCCGAAACTGATCGCCCACACCGCCGGCACGGTCGTGCTGGCCGATACCGTCTTTACGGCCACCGCCGTTATCCTGCAGCCGGTCACCGGCTACCTGCTGACAAGGAGCATCGGCTGGTCGCTGACGGATGGCTGGGTCGCCCTGTCGCTCATTCTCTACGTGGTGACGGGATTGTTCTGGCTGCCGGTCGTCTGGATCCAGATCAAGCTGCGCGATATCGCCCGCATCGCCTGTGAAGACTCCGCGCCGCTGCCGCCGGAGTGGTACCGGCTCTACCGGATCTGGTTTGCCTGCGGCTTCCCGGCCTTCTTCGCGGTCATCGCCATCTTCTGGCTGATGCTGACCAAGCCGGATATCCCGCTGTTCTGAACCATCAGTGCTGCCGCTCGACCAGCTTCCCCAGCTGCTCGATCACCGTGCCCCAACCGTCGAAAAAGCCCAGCTCGTCATGCATCTTGCGGTCCTCCGGGCTCTTGTGCATGACATGCGCCAGATATTCTGTGCCCTGCGAATGATCCTTGAAGGTGATGATCGCTGTCATAAACGGCTGTTCGGCCGGCCGCCAACCGCCTGTCAGCGCATTGGTGAAGACGATCCTCTCCTGGTCGTCGGCGGCCAGAAAACAGGCGCTGAGATGCGGACCGAATTCACCGCCGTCCTCGCTCATCTGCGTCTCGAAAGCACCGCCCGGGCGAATGTCCATCGCCACGACCCTGCAGAGCGCCGGCGCCGGGATCCACCACTGCTCGAAACTCGCCTTGTCCGTCCAGGCGTTCCAGACGACCGAGCGCGGCGCCTTGATCAGCCGCGAAATGGTAAGGTCGAGAGCCGGATTGAACGTCTGCGTCATCTGTCTGTCTCCCGTTTCTGTTCGTGCCGAAGGAACTCCTGTTTCGCCAGAACCAATTGCTCCAGCCTGTCGGTACGGGCTTCCCAGATCGCCCGCTGTCCGGAAAGCCAATTCTCCAGCATGGCGAACCGTGTCCGTTCCAGCGTGCATGTCCGCACCCGGCCCTGCTTTTGCGTGCGGATAAGGCCGCTCTCCTCCAGGAAACGCACATGTTTCATGAACGAGGGCAGCGCCATGTCGAACGGTTCCGCGAGATCGCTGATGCTGGCCGATCCGTGACCGAGCCGCCCCAGAACCGCCCGCCGGGTCGGATCTGCAAGCGCCTGGAACAAGCCGTCGAGTTCGCTTGAATAGTTTTCCATAAGGCTAAGTACCAAATCGAAACACTTATCTCAATAGCTAAGTGTTATTTTCTCGAAAGAATCTTCGGCATCGGCGGAATAAATCCGCCGCTCCCGGTGTCTTGACTTCGGTGGCCGACGTGAGGCCGCCATCAACCAGGGAGACGATCCATGAAGACCTTCATTCTCGTGCCTTTCGCGCTCGCAGCGCTGACCTCGGTCGCCTTTGCCGCCGGCCCGTTCAAGACCGTCAAGACCTCGACCAAAGGCGAAGTCCTCGTCGGCGAAAAGGGCATGACGCTCTACACCTTCAAGAACGACAAGCCCGGCACCTCCAACTGCTACGACAAGTGCGCCACCAACTGGCCGCCGGTCATGGCCGCTTCCGATGCGAAGGCCGATGGTGCATACTCTATCGTGACCCGCAAGGACGGGGCCAAGCAGTGGGCGAAGGATGGCATGCCGCTCTATTATTGGGTCAAGGACACCAAGGAAGGCGACACCACCGGTGACGGCGTGAACGGCGTTTGGGATGTCGCAAAGCCCTGATCAATCCACTTCCGGAACGGCGCGTGAGGCACAGGCTCCCGCGCCGCTTTCCTTCGAGGCGCAGATCCTCGCCCTCCTGCCCTCGCTCAGGCGCTATTCGCGCAGCCTGACGCGCTCGGACACGGAGAGCGAGGACCTGTTGCAGGATTGCGTCGAGAAGGCGCTGGTCAGTCGCGGCCAGTGGCGCGGCGCGAATTTCAAATCCTGGGCCTACAGGATCATGACCAATCTTCACCTCAACGCGCGGCGGTCGATCGCGCGACGCCCGTCCGTCGGCATAGAGGAGGCGGAGAGCATGGCTGCAAGCACGGGTGCCGACGATCCCTTGGAAAAGAACCGTCTCGTGCAGGCGCTGGAGACGCTGCCGAAGGAGGCGCGCGCGGTGCTGATGCTGGTCGTCGTGGAAGGTTACGCCTATCAGGAAGTCGCCGAAATGCTGGAGATTCCGGTCGGCACTGTGATGTCGCGCCTGTCTCGGGCGCGCCAGGCCTTGCGGGAAAAAATGCGGGAGGAAAACGTCATACCATTGCGGAGACCACGATGACCGAAGCCAGATCCGTATCCGAAGCGGAACTGCACGCCTATGCCGACGGCTTCCTGGACGAGGCCGACCGCACTCGCGTGCAGGATTTTCTGGCCGAAAACCCGGACGCCGCACAGATGGTGGCCGACTGGCAGGAGCAGAACGACGAGTTGCGCGCCGCCTTCGCCGGTCATGAAAGATCGAAACCCACCGATATCCAGCTTCTCACGGGCGGTCTGGCGCGCACCAGCACCCGGCCGTCCCGCCGCTTCGCGCTGGCAGCCGCCGCAGGTCTGATCTTCGCAGCCGGCGCGCTCGGAGGCCATTATGGCCCGCTGCTGTTCGAACGCCCGGATATCCAGCTTGCCGCTACCGAAGTCCTGCCGCGCGAGGCGCGCAACGCCTTCCTCGTTTATGCAAGCGAGGTGCGCCACCCGGTCGAAGTGTTTGCAAACGAAGAGACGCATCTCGCCAACTGGCTTGGCAAGCGGCTGTCGATCGCCAATCTCAAGGTTCCGAACCTGCAGGGACAGGGCTTCAAGCTGGTCGGCGGCCGCCTCCTGCCGGTCGGCGGCAAGCCGGGCGCGCTGTTCATGTACGAGGACCAGACGGGCCAGCGCCTGACCGTGCTCGTCGGCCGCAACAAGGAAAACCGCACGACCAGTTTTCGGTTCGCCTCCGCCAGCACCGTCGAGACCTTCTACTGGATCGACGGCGAACTCGGATATGCCGTCACCGGCGAAATCTCCCGCGACTTGCTGCGCCGGGTCGCCGAGGAATGTTACCGGCAGTTTCCGAGCTGATCTTCAGCGCAGCGGATCGTTGGCCAACTCGATCGACCGGCCATGCGGCGTCGCCTCCGCTGCCCGCTGCCAGCTCTCTTGAAGCGCCAGGATCGTTTCGCCGTCCGCGACGCCCTTGCCGATCAGCAGGCCGGAGAGCGCCGCCACCCAGCAGTCGAAATAATCGCTGCCGTCATCCGCTCTGCCGGGCTTGTGGACCTCGCCTGAAAGCGCTTCGGCCCATTCGCTCCAGCTGAACAGGCCGCGCTCGTGCAGATGCACGGTCATGGCGAAGGCTTCCGCCGCCCAGGGCTCCGGAAACACCGGATCACCCTCCGGTGACTTCGGCAATCCGGCCGACTGCACCAAAGCCGATGGGATCTCACATGCGCTCAAGATAGCTCTCCCAGGCATCGATCGAGACCGTCAGCGTCGGGTCGGCGCCCTCGCCCCAGATTTCCGGCCCGTCGAACACGACCGTATAGACCCATTGTGGGTTCTCGCCCTTGCCATGCGCATTGTCGTCGGGAAACACAAAAGAGCCCTGCACGGCCTCGACGACACCGGTCTTGGCGCGGGCATAACGCGGCAGCCGCGTATGGGTCTCGGGATTGAAATTGCGGGTCCGCACCCGGTCGCCCGGCTGGAATTGTGGTTCCGTCTCGATGGGCCGGTCGCACGGTCCGCCCTTGGCAAGCGCGCCCGCCACCATCTCCGCCTTCAGGATGCGTTTTGGCGTCGCCGGCTCCATCTGCTTGCGGCCCGCATCGATTTCCGCCCGCGCCGCAAAACCATGACGTTCGAGCAGCACTTCCAGCGCCCGAATCCAGATCTCGTAATAGCTCGCGCCCAGATACGCCGCCGGCGGAATATTTTCGCGCGCATGCCGGCTTTCGTCGATCGTCCAGCCACCGAGAGCGCCGCCGGACAGCGTCAGCCCCAGCGCCCGCTTCTCCCACTCGGCATGAAAATACGGCTCGTCCTTTTCCGGCGCCACCGGCCCGAAGCCCATCTGGCCGCCTAGATCATGGGGCCCGTTCATGGCCGCGGCCCCGCAATCGCCGTGCCGATCATCGCGTCGCGGCTGACGAGGTCGGCGAGAGCCTCCTCGCCGAGACCTTCTGTACCTTCCGGCCTTTCGGGGATCACCAGATAACGCAGTTCGGCGGTCGAATCCCAGACGCGAATCTTCTTGGTCTCCGGCAGGACCAGGCCGAACTCGGCAAGCACGCCGCGCGGATCGATGACAGCGCGCGAGCGATAGGCCGGTGCCTTGTACCAGACCGGCGGCAGCCCGAGTACCGCCCAGGGGTAACAGGAGCAGAGCGTGCAGACGACGAGGTTATGGGTGTCCGGCGTGTTGAACACCGCCCGCATATGCTCCCCCTGCCGGCCGGTGTAACCGAGGCTGGCAATCGCCGCGGTCGCATCGGTTCTCAGCCATTCGGCGAAATCCGGATCGCTCCAGGCCTTGGCGACCACCCGGGCACCGTTGCGCGGGCCGATCTTCGTCTCATAGGTGTCGACGATCACATCGATCGCCTTCGGATCGATCAGCCCCTTTTCGGTCAGCACGGTTTCGAGCGCTTTTACGCGCGCCTGCATGTCGCTGTAGCGATTGTCGTGATCATGGCCGTGCTGGTGGTCATGCCCGTGGTCGTGATGGTGATCGTGGTGATGATGTGTAGACATGCTTGTCTCCCTCATTTCAACATCGGCCAGAGGCTTGCGACAAGCAAGAGCGCCATGGTGATGTTGAACCATTTCAACCGCGCCGGCACCGACAGCCATTCGCGCAGCGCCGAACCGAAGCCGGCCCAGGTCGAAACGCTCGGCACGTTGACCGCAGCGAACGCCAGCCCTACGAGCATCACGGTCGGCAGGTAATATTCCGGGTTCGTATAGGTCGCCATGGCGGTGACCGCCATGACCCAGGCCTTCGGATTGACCCATTGGAAGGCCGCCGCGCCAATAAATGTCATCGGCTGCGCACCGGTCTTGCCGTCCGACAGGCTGCGCGACGTGCCGATCTTCCAGGCGACCCAGAGCAGATAGGCGCCGCCGGCGAATTTGAGTGCCATATAGACGACAGGCACCGAATGCAGCAGTGCGCCGAGGCCGAGACCGACCGCGATCAGCAGCGACAGAAAACCGGCACCGATGCCGAGCATATGCGGAATTGTCCGCGTAAAGCCGAAGTTCACGCCCGACGCGAACAGCATCATGTTGTTCGGCCCCGGCGTGATCGAAGTCGTAAAGGCGAACAGGACGAGGGCCAGAAAGGTTTCCAGCGACATATTTTCTCCTAACGCCAATCCGCCCCGGCTGTCTCGACCATCTCGTTTCGCGGATGGCCCGCCTTCCGGTGATAGGATCGTTGGAGAAGATCTTCAAGCGGAACTTGGCAGCTTCAATCGAAGCCATATCTAAGTAGGATATACGTCTCAAGAAGTGACAGACCGAGGTCCCAGATGCCCGATATCCCGACAGTCACCCTGCCCTCCGGCATTTCGGTTCCGGCTCTCGGCCTCGGCACCTGGCAGATGGGCGAGGACAGCCGCAAGGCCGCGGTGGAGATCGAGAGCCTGAAGCGCGGCCTCGATCTCGGCATGACGCTGATCGACACGGCGGAAATGTATGGCGAGGGCGGGGCCGAAAAAATCACCGCGGAAGCGATCGCCGGCCGCCGGGAACAGGTGTTTCTGGTCAGCAAGGTCTATCCTTGGAATGCCAGCCGGAAGGGTGTCGTCGAGGCCTGCGAACGCAGCCTCGACCGGCTGAAGACCGACCGGCTCGACCTCTATCTCCTGCACTGGCGGGGCGAACATCCGCTGACTGAGACCGTCGCCGGCTTCGAGGAGCTGCGCCGGGCCGGCAAGATCGGCGCCTGGGGCGTCTCCAATTTTGATCTCGACGACATGTTGGAACTGATGGAGGTGCCGGATGGCGCAAACTGCGCCGCCAACCAGGTCCTCTACAATCTCTCACGCCGCGGCATCGAATACGATCTTCTGCCCTGGTGCCAGGAGCGCGGCATCCCCGTCATGGCCTATTCGCCGATCGAACAGGGCCGGCTTGCCAAAAGCGGGGAACTGATCCGCATCGCCAAGGCCTATCAGGCGACGCCGGCGCAGGTGGCGCTCGCCTTCCTCTTGGAACGCGACGGCGTCATCGCCATCCCGAAATCCGCCAATCCGGACCGCGTCGCGGAAAACGCCGAGGCGGTCGATCTGGATCTCAGCGAGGCGGACTGGACAGCCCTCGACGCCGCCTTCCCGCCACCGTCGCGCAAGGCACCATTGGAGATGATCTAGCGGAGATCGAGCGTGCGGCGCTTCGCCATCAGCGTGTCGATCGCCGGCAAGACATCGATCTCCGCCCGACCCGTTACATCCCCTGCGGGCCGCGGTTCATCGCCGCGATCCCGGTGCGGCAGACTTCCACCAAACCGAGCGGCTTCATGATCGCTACGAACTGGTCGATCTTCGAGGACTTCCCGGTGATCTCCAGGATGAAATGCTCGACCGTCGCATCGACGACCTTGGCATGGAAGGCATCCGCAAGCCGCAGCGTTTCGGCGCGGCGGTCGCCCTGGCCGACGACCTTGACCAGCGCCACCTCGCGCTCGATCGGCCGTTCCTGGCCGAGTGCGTGGGCGCGAACCGTCAGGTCGACGACCCGGTGCACCGGCACGATGCGTTCGAGCTGCGCCTTGATCTGTTCGAGCACCGTCGGCGTGCCGCGCGTCACGATCGTAATGCGGGATAGGTGAGCTTCGTGTTCCGTTTCCGAAACCGTCAGGCTCTCGATATTGTAGCCGCGGCCGGAAAACAGGCCGATCACCCGTGCGAGCACGCCCGGTTCGTTGGCGACGAGAACCGAAAGCGTGTGGCTTTCGGCTTTTGCCGTCTCAGGCGCGATGAAATAGGCGGATCCGGTCGGTTGCTGATGCGCATTCATGGTCTTGGGTCCATTTCCTCAGAATTTTGTTGAAGGATGTGCCGCCCGTCTCAGACGAGCTGGCGACCCTTGGCATCGATGGCATTGGCAACCGCTTCGTCGGTGGCTTCGTCCGGCAGCAGCATCTCGTTATGCGCCTTGCCCGAAGGGATCATCGGGAAGCAGTTGGCGAGATTGGCGACGCGGCAATCGAAGATCACCGGCTTCTTGACCGCGATCATTTCCTCGAGCTTGTCGTCGAGTTCCTTCGGATCGTCGCAGTAGATGCCGACGGCGCCATAGGCTTCCGCAAGCTTGACGAAGTCCGGCATCGCCTCCGTATAGGAATTCGACAGGCGGTTGCCGTGCAGCAGCTGCTGCCACTGGCGGACCATGCCCATATACTGGTTGTTCAGGATGAAGATCTTGACCGGCAGGTTATGCTGGATGGCGCAGGACATTTCCTGGATGCACATCTGGATCGACGCATCGCCGGCAACGTCGATGACGAGGGCGTCCGGATGGGCGACCTGAACGCCGATCGCTGCCGGCAGGCCGTAGCCCATGGTGCCGAGGCCGCCCGAGGTCATCCAGCGGTTCGGCTCCTCGAACTCGAGGAACTGTGCCGCCCACATCTGATGCTGGCCGACTTCCGTGGTGATGTAGGTGTCATGCCCCCTGGTCGCCTCGAAAAGGCGCTGCAGCGCATATTGCGGCATGATGACGTCGTTGGAATGCTTGTAGGAGAAACTCTTGCGAGCCCGCCAGCGGTTGATCTGGCTCCACCATTCCTCGGTCTGCGCCTTGGCCGGTTTTTTCGGCAGCGCACGCCACAGGCGGACCATGTCTTCGAGAACGCTGCCGACGTCACCGAGGATCGGGATGTCGACATGCACGTTCTTGTTGATCGAGGATGGGTCGATATCGATATGGACCTTGCGCGAATTCGGTGAGAACGCGTTGAGGCGGCCGGTAATGCGGTCGTCGAAACGGGCGCCGATGCAGACCATGACGTCGCAGTCGTGCATCGCCATGTTCGCCTCATAGGAACCGTGCATGCCGAGCATGCCGAGCCAGTTCTTGCCCGACGCCGGATAGGTGCCGAGCCCCATCAGCGTCGAGGTGATCGGGAAATCGCTGAGCTCGACCAGCTCGCGCAGCAGCCGAGAGGCGTGCGGGCCGGAATTGACGACACCGCCGCCGGTGTAGAGGATCGGCCGGCGCGCCGAGGCCATCAGCTCGATGGCCGCCTGAATGGCGTTGATGTCGCCCTGGGTGCGCGGCTGATAGCTGGTGTTCTGGGCGATCTCAGGCTTCGGCGTATAGGTGCCGGTCGCGAACTGGATGTCCTTCGGGATGTCGACGACAACCGGACCCGGCCGCCCGGTCTGGGCGATGCGGAAGGCCTCGTGGATGATGCCGGCCAGTTCGTTGACGTCCTTGACCAGCCAGTTGTGCTTGGTACACGGCCGGGTGATGCCGACGGTGTCGCATTCCTGGAAGGCGTCCGAGCCGATCAACGTCGTCGGGACCTGGCCCGACAGGCAGACCAGCGGCACCGAATCCATCAGCGCATCCTGGAGCGGGGTGACGGCATTGGTGGCGCCTGGACCGGAGGTCACCAGCATGACCCCGACCTTGCCGGTGGAGCGGGCATAACCTTCGGCC
The DNA here is from genome assembly GCF_002968555.1 of Neorhizobium sp. T6_25. Classification (NCBI taxonomy): domain Bacteria; kingdom Pseudomonadati; phylum Pseudomonadota; class Alphaproteobacteria; order Hyphomicrobiales; family Rhizobiaceae; genus Neorhizobium; species Neorhizobium sp. T6_25. The sequence goes on along the minus strand of NZ_PVBL01000011.1, from coordinate 144,866 downwards.
GCATGGCCGGCGCCTTGCTCGTGGCGCACCAGAATGTGCTGAATGTCGTCCTGCTGGAAGATCTCGTCATAGATCGGTAGGACGGCGCCGCCCGGATATCCGAAGATATGCTCGACGCCATTGTCCTTCAGAGCCTTCAGGACGATCTCCGCACCCGTCATCTGATTATCTGGCATCTGGTTGTTCGTATCCGTCATTGTCTTGGTCCATTCGCTGCTGGATTTTTACCGGCGGCTCCTCCGAGCCGGATTGAAGGCATAAAAAAAGGCCCCTTGGAGGAGCCTGTCTTTCCGCGCATGGGTGGCTGTCGCCGGACGGTTACACCGTCCTGCCCATGCGCGTTCCCACCACAATAAGAGCGATCGAGATCTTCATGGCGCGAAGTGTTAGCCAGATAAATGTCGTTCGTCAACGTGGGCCTGCACCAAAAATCCTCATCGGCCTGATTTTGCTGCTCCGTTTCCACGCATTCGGCCGCGCGCTTTCCTACACGAGTTGTTAAGGCCGGCACAATATAGTCCTCCTGTTTGGAGGGTAACGACCCGACAGATGAGCCATGACCATATCCGCCACCCCAATGACAGGGGCCAGAGTTTGTTGAACAACGATCTGCAACGTTCCGCATCTGCAGGGGAGCAGGATCGTCGCGACATCCAGAAGCCGGGCAACCGCATGCTTGGCCGCGTCGTCGCCTGCACCGGCTCGCACGCCACCATTTCCGCCGTTGCCGAACACGGCGAGACCGATCTTACCGAACTGTGGTCTGTCGGCAGGCTGATCTCCATCAGCGTCGGCGAGAACCGTGTCGTGGCGCTTGCCTATGCAATGCAGACCGGTGGCAAGGAATGGAGCGAAAACGGCAACACCGGCTTTCACATCGAGGCCGAATTGCTCGGCGAGGTGCGCAAGGGGGTTAATGGTCGTGACGAGTTCACCGGCGGCATCTCCTGTTATCCCTATCTCGGCGCGGTCGCGCACCGCATTCGTGCCGCCGACCTTTCCCGCATCTATGATACCGGCAAGAACGAAACCTGCGTGGTCGGCAAGCTGACGCAGGACGACACGATCGACGCGACGATCCATATTCCATCGATGCTGTCGAAACATTTCGCCATCGTCGGCTCGACCGGCGTCGGCAAGTCCACCGCCGTCTCGCTGCTCCTCCACAAGGCGATCGAAACCGACCCGAAACTGCGCGTCCTCATTCTGGATCCGCACAATGAGTTTGCCGCTGCCTTTCCCGAGCACGCGGTCGTGATCGATACCGAGACGCTCGACCTGCCCTTCTGGTTGATGCGGCTCGAAGAGTTTTCCGAAGTGGTTTTTCGCGGTCGTCCGGCCGTGGCGGAAGAACTGGACATCCTGCGCGACCTTATCCCAGAGGCGAAACGCGCTTTCCGCGGCAATGAAACGTCGCTGATGCGCCGCTCGACCGAAAAAAGCTCGGTCACCGCCGACACGCCGGTTCCCTACCGCATGGCGGACCTCCTGGCGCTGATCGACGAACGGATCGGCCGCCTGGAAGGCCGCGGCGAAAAACCGTTCCTGCGGTCGCTCAAGATGCGCATCCTGTCGGCGATCAACGATCCGCGCTATCACTTCATGTTCTCCAACAACACGATCAACGACACGATCATGGAGACGATCGCCTATATCTTCCGCATTCCCGGCGACGACCGGCCGATCTCGACCTTCCAGCTCGCCGGCATTCCCTCCGAAGTCGTCAATTCCATCGCCTCGGTCCTCTGCCGCATGGCGTTCGAGCTGGCGCTCTGGAGCAATGGCGCCGTCCACATGCTCGTTGTTTGCGAAGAAGCGCACCGTTACGTGCCGGCCGACCGGGAACTCGGTTTCTTTCCGACAAGGCAGGCCATCTCGCGCATCGCCAAGGAGGGCCGCAAATACGGCGTCTCGCTCGGCGTCATCACCCAGCGCCCCGGCGAACTCGACCAGACGATCCTGTCGCAGTGTTCGACCGTGTTCGCGATGCGGCTGTCCAACGACCGCGACCAGGAAATCATCAAGTCGGCGATCCCGAATTCGTCGATCTCGACGACCAGCTTTCTGTCGTCGATCGGCAATGGTGAGGCGATCGCCTTCGGTGAGGCGATTTCAGTGCCGATGCGCATGCGGTTTGCCCGCGTCGAGGAAAAATACCTGCCCAAGGCCAATGGCGTCGCCGACAAAGGCACGGAGGATACGCCGGATACGGTCGATCTGCGCACCGTGATCGCCCGTATGCGCGCCGTTAGCGGCCCGGATATTTCCGCCTTCCAGCAAAGCTACTCCACGGCGACGGCGCCTTTCGCGGAAGGCGCTTCCGGGGCCGAGGAGGATACGGATGATGATTTCCCGCCGGCAGGCGATGCCGAACTCGATCGCTGGAACCGGGAGATCCGCTCGACCGGCCATGTGACGATCAATCCGACGCCGCCGATGGCAGGCAACCCGCAGCTTGAACCCTACCGGCCGGAAATGCTGCCGCGCGCGGCCGCGCCCGAACAACCCTCGGCGCCCCGCCCCGACCGTTTCGCAGACTTGCGCCGCGACCGTCCGCCTGAGCCGCCGCCCTACCAGCCCGCGCCTCCGACATTCCAGCGGCCTCCGGCGCCCGAAGGCGCTCCACGCCCGAACCCGCGGCTCCGGCGCGAAGGATCGCTGCGCGAAAGCCTGCTGAAGAAACCGCTGACCAGCCTTTACGACAAGGATTGAGCCGGACTCAGGCCAGGCGCTCCCAACTCTCGTCCATCTGGTTGCGAAACCAAGTCATCTGCCGCTTGGCATATTGGCGGGTCAATGCCGAGCCGCGTTCGATAACCTCTTCCCAGCTCATACGGCCTTCCAGCATCTCGGCGACCTGCACAACGCCGATCGCCTTCATGACAGGCAGGTCGGGTGCAGGATCGAGCGCCAGCAGTGCCCTCACCTCATCCACGGCCCCGGTCTCCAGCATCGTCTCGAAACGGCGGTCGATCCGTTCGTGCAGGAGTTTTCTGTCCGGCAGGACGACAAGCTTCTTCGCCCTCGAGGGATCGATCACCATCGGCCCCTGCCTGCCCTGAAACTCGGCGATGGAGCGGCCGGTCTCCGCCAGAACCTCCAGCGCTCTGACGATCCGCTGCCCGTCCTTCGGCTCCAGGCTCGCCGCTACCGTCGCATCGCGTGCCGAAAGCTCCGCATGCAGCGCTTCCGGGCCTTCCTCCTTGAGACGCAGGCGCACCTCGCAACGAATATCCTGCGAGATCTCCGGCATCTCGGACAGGCCGCCGGTCAGCGCCTTGAAATAAAGCCCGGTGCCGCCGACGAAGACCGGCAGCCGGCCCTCGCGCGCCAGTTCCGGCAGAAGCGCCGTCACGTCGCGCAGCCACTCGCCGGTGGAATAGGCCCTCGTCGCCGGCACATGCCCGTAGAGCAGGTGCAGCACGCCCTCCATCTCGTCCTCGGCCGGTCGCGCCGTCAGGACCCGCAGCGTGTCGTAGACCTGCATGCTGTCGGCGTTGATGACAACGCCGTTTTTCTCGCGCGCCAGGCGCAATGCAAGCGCCGACTTGCCGCTGGCCGTCGGCCCGGTTATCAGGATCGCATCAAAATTGTCGATAAGGTCGCTCATATGGCTTTCGTTGCCACGCTCATTGCCCATCCGTCAAACCCCGTTCTCACGCAACAGCTCGGAGAACAAGCGGCGGAGGCGGTAAAAGCCTCCGGCCTCTACTGGCTGGCGGATGGGATCGCCTGCGATATCGCCTTGCGCGACGGCTGCGATATCGAGGCAGCCGAGGCCGATCTGAGGGTTGTCATCAGCAGCGTCCCCATCGATCTCGTCATCCAGGACGCGGATACGCGGCGCAAGAAATTCCTGATCGCCGACATGGATTCGACCATGATCGGCCAGGAGTGCATTGACGAGCTTGCCGATGTCGTGGGGCTGAAGGACAAGGTAGCGACGATCACGGCCCGCGCCATGAACGGCGAGATCGCCTTCGAACCCGCGCTCCGCGAGCGCGTCGCGCTTCTGAAAGGCCTGCCGATCACGGTCGTCGACGACGTCATCGCCAAGCGCATTACGCTGACCTCAGGTGGGCCGGAACTGATCGCCACCATGAAGGCCAAAGGCCATTACGCCGCGCTCGTGTCGGGCGGCTTTACCGTCTTCACCAGCCGCATCGCCGCGACCCTCGGCTTCGACGAGAACCGCGCCAACATCCTCCTCGAAAACGATGGCATCCTCACCGGCGAGGTCGCCGAACCCATCCTCGGCAAACAGGCCAAGGTGGACGCGCTGATTGCCATCGCGGAAAAGCTCGGCATCTCCCCGGAAGACACCATCGCCGTCGGCGACGGCGCCAACGATCTCGGCATGCTCGACATCGCCGGCTCCGGCGTCGCGTTGCACGCCAAACCCACCGTTGCCGCCCAGGCCAGGATGCGCATCGACCACGGCGATCTGACCGCCCTCCTCTATATCCAGGGTTATCGCAAGGCGGATTTTATCCTCACCTGAACACAACCTCCGCGATTGACGACGTGCAACTCGCATCGCATCATACGCATTGAAAATCATTGCAAAAATGGTATATTCAATGCAGTGGAAAATGGAATTTCTGAACGATCGCGTCAGGATCGAGCTGGAGGCGTTTCCCACCGATATTGTTGCCAGTTTCCTCCGCATCGTAAAGCTGATCGAGCTGGAAGGACCCGCCAAGGTGCACGAGCCCTATGTGAAGCACCTTGAGGGACCGATCTGGGAAATGCGGATGCGCGGCCGCGACGGAATAGCCCGGGCAGCTTATGTGACGGCTTCAGGCCAGCGGATCGTGGTCTTGCACGTCTTCCAGAAGAAGACGCAGAAAACGCCCAGGCGCGAAATCGAGATTGCGCTGAGACGGGCAAAGGATGTGAGATGAACAAGAAGAGCCTTCTGGTAAGCGAGGCAGCGAAGGAATGGTTCAAGGACCCCGAATTCGTCGCGGCCTATGATGCCCTCGAAGAGGAGTTTGCCCTCGCGGAGGCCCTGATCAAGGCACGCGCTCAAGCCTCCATGACTCAGGAAGACGTCGCCAAGGCCATGGGCACGACTCAGGCCGCCATCGCCCGGCTGGAGAGTGGTCGTTCCATGCCCTCGACCCGCACCCTGCAGCGTTTCGCCGATGCCACCGGTACCAAACTGCGCATCAGGTTCGAAAAGCCGAAATCCTCTGCGAAGGTTTCGTAGGACAAAGCCCAAGACATGCCCCCACGGATCATCCTCGAAACCGAACGCCTGCGCCTCAGAAGCTGGATCGACAGCGACCGCGACCTCTTTCGCGAGATCAATTCCGATCCGAAGGTGATGGAATTTTTCCCGTTCCGCCGCACCCACGAGGAGGCCGACACCTTCCTCGCAAAACTCAACGATGCGATCACCGAAACCGGGCTCGGCTTTTACGCGCTGGAACTGAAGGAAACGCAGGAGCCCATAGGTTTCTGCGGCCTGTCGCTCGCCAACATGCCGGATATCTTTCCGGTCGAGACGGTGGAGATCGGCTGGCGGCTGGCGACTCGGTTCTGGGGCAACGGTTATGTCACGGAGGCAGCCCGCGCGCTGCTCGACTTCGCCTTCGGCGAAAAGCACCTCGATGCGATCGTCTCCTTCGCAGTCGGCGAAAACAGGCGATCGACCGCCGTCATGAAGCGGCTCGGCCTGCATCGCATCACCGGCATGGATTTCGACCACCCGCGGGTGCCGGATACGCATCCGCATCTGAAACCGCATGAGGTCTACGCGATCACCCGCGATGAGTGGCAGCGCCAGAGAGCGGCCGCGGGGTGTGCCCACTGACAGCCCCGCCCTGGGCTTACTCCAGCGGCAGCGCCACGAAGCGCAGGTTTCCGGAAGGATCCGAGACCATCACATGCGCGTTGCGCCGGCCCTCGGACTTCAGGACCGAGATCCGCTTGACGACGTCGGCCGGGCTTTCGACGAAATCCTGCGCCACCTCGACCACGACCTCGCCGACCTTCAACCCCTTCTGGGCTGCCGGCGAATTCGGCGCGACGGCGGTGATCAATACCCCCTCGACGCTTTCAACGATGCTGAAACTCTTGCGGCGCTCCTCGTCGAGCACGGCGAGCGTCATGCCGAAGGCTGCGGCCGGGTCCTGGCTGAGCTCGCCCTTCTGGTCTCCGGGCGGTTTGTTATCCGGCGTCTTGTTCTCGCCCTGGCCTTCCGGCAGGGCCGGCTGGTCGTCTTCCTCCTCCGGATCGGCGCTATCCTCCAGGCGGCCGAGCGTCACCTTGACGGTCTGCTGCTTGCCGTCGCGCAGGATCACCACATCGACTTCCTTGCTGACCGGGCTTTCCGCAACGATGCGCGGCAGGTCGCGCATCTCGTTGACGGACTGGCCATCGAAGGTGAGGACCACGTCGCCCGCCTTGATCTCGCCGTTCTTGATCGGCCCGCCATTGACGACGCCGGATACCAGCGCGCCGCGCGCCCTGTCGAGGCCGAGGCTTGCCGCCACGTCGTCGGTGACCGGCTGGATGCGCACGCCGAGCCAGCCGCGGCGCGTCTCACCGAATTCGGTCAGCTGGTGCACGACATTTTCGGCGAGCTCCGTCGGGACGGCGAAACCGATGCCGATCGAACCGCCGGACGGTGAAATGATCGCGGTATTGATGCCGATCACCTCGCCGCGCATGTTGAACAGCGGGCCGCCGGAATTGCCCTTGTTGATCGCCGCATCCGTCTGGATGAAGTTGTCATAGGGGCCGGCGTTGATGTTGCGGCCGCGGGCAGAGATGATGCCCAATGTCACGGATCCGCCGAGGCCGAAGGGATTGCCGATCGCCATCACCCAGTCGCCGATCCGCATGCGGCGGGAATCGCCGAAGCGCACGGCCTTGAGCGGCGCCTTGGGCTCGACCTTCAGGACCGACAGGTCGGTCTTGGTGTCGGTGCCGACCAGCTTGGCCTTGAGCTTCGAGCCATTCGGGAAAATCACCTCGATGTCGTCGGCGCCTTCGATGACGTGGTTGTTGGTGACGACGTAGCCGGAGGGATCGATCACGAAGCCGGAGCCGAGCGAAGAAACCTTCTGATTGCCGTTCTGGCTGCCCTGGCCATCGAAGAAGTCTTCGAAAAACTCCTGGAATGGCGAGCCTTCCTGGATCTGAGGCTGCGGGCCGGCTCCCTGGTCCTTGACGCTTTGGGAGGTGGAGATGTTGACGACGGCATCCAGCAGGCCCTCGGCGAGATCGGCGATCGAACCTGGGCCGCCGCCTGCCATCGGCCCCGGAGCCGGGGGCGGATTGATGGTCGGAGACGGTGTCGGCGGAGCCGGCAGCATGACGCCCGGCGAACCGGCGGCCGGCGGATTGGCGTTCTGTCCCGGAGCGGCAGGGACCGGGGTCTGGGCAATCGCCTGCAAGGGTGCCGCCAGCAGGGCAAAAGTTGCCGCAAGCGTAACGGTGCGCTTGAAGGTCGATCGAACCGAATGGGCCATCTGGCGTCCTCGCTGTTGGATTGTCCGCATCACCCCGGAAGAGCGGTCTCCACCCGGGCAGGCTATAGGAACCTTTGAATCGGGCGGAGTTTCGGCAGAGCATAAGGCGGAATGACGACGGTGGAAATTACCTTTTCGTGAGGATTGCGCCCTCTGACCATCGCGCCTGTGGATGGTCTTGTCATGAAAGGGGCGGCTTTGCGCCGCCCCAAGCTTGTTGGATCAGTTCGCCGGCGCTGCGGGTGCAGCAGGCGGCGTCCGCGGGGCCGGGGTCTGAACCGGCGCAAGTGCCTCACCTGCGGACGATTTGAAGAACCGGAAGAATTCCGAATCCGGCGACAGCACCAGGGTCGTGCCGTTGTCGGCAAGTGCCGCCACATAAGCCCGCATGGTGCGGTAGAACTCGAAGAAGCCCGGATCGCGCTGGAAGGCCTCGCCGAAGATCTTGTTGCGTTCGGCATCGCCCTGACCGCGCATGATTTCCGAATCCCTCTGTGCTTCGGAGACGAATTCGACGACCTGGCGGTCGGCGATCGCCCGCCGGCGCTGGCCCTGCTCATTACCACGAGCCCGGATCAGTTCAGCTTCGGCAAGACGTTCCGCCTTCATGCGCTGGAAGGTCTGCTGCGACACTTCCTGGGTGAGGTCGGTGCGGCGGATACGAACGTCGCGGATCGCGAGCCCGAGGGTTTCCGCCGCAGCACTCAGGTCGGCGCGAACCTCCTGCATCATCGAAGAGCGCTCGTTGGAAAGCGCCGCGTCGAAATTGCGCAGACCGTAGACCCGGCGCAAAGCCGCATCGAGGCGGGTGCGAAGGCGCGATTCGGCCGATTCGCGGTCGCCCGACACCGTTTCTCGGAAGAGGCGCGGGCCGGTGATCGAGTAGACGACAAAAGCGTCGACTTCATAGAAGGCACCGCCGCGCACCTGGACGCGGATATTGTCGAGATCGAAGCGCAATGCCCGGTCCTCGACATACTGGACGCGGTCGGCGTCCATGAATGCGAAGGGCAGCTTGAAATAGATGCCCGGCTCGCGCTTGACGTCCTGAATTTCGCCGAAGCGGACGACGATCGCCTGTTCGCGTTCGTTGACCACGAAAACCGACGAATAGATGAGGATGAGAAGAACGGCGAGGCCGATCAGGAATGCGGGGAGTCGATTGGAGTTCATCGGGTGCCTCCCTGCGTCGGCTGCTTCATCATCTCGTTGAGCGGCAGATAGGGAACGACGCCGTCCTTGCTGTCCAGAATGATCTTGTTGGAGTTCTTCAGGACTGCTTCCATGGTTTCGAGGAATATACGCCGGCGCGTGACTTCAGGCGCATTGGCATACTCGTTGTAGATCGAGACGAAGCGCTGCGCCTCGCCCTGCGCCTCGTTGACGACCTTGTCCTTGTAGGCGGATGCCTCTTCGCGGACCTGGGCTGACTGACCTCGGGCCTGGCCGAGCTTCTGGTTGGCGTACTGGTTCGCCTCTTCGACGAAACGGTCCTCGTCCTGTTCGGCACGCTGCACTTCTTCGAAGGCGTCGGCCACTTCACGCGGCGGCGCCGCATCCTCGATCGGTACGGCATTGATGGAAAGGCCGGAGCCGTAGGTATCCATCGTGCCCTGGATGATGCTGCGCACCTCGGTCGAGATGCCTTCGCGGTTGTCGCGGAAAATGTCCTGCGCCGGGCGGCGGCCGACGACTTCGCGCATGGCGCTTTCGGAAACCTGCTGCAGCGTCGAAGCCGGGCCTTCCAGATTGAAGAGATAGGCCTTCGGATCGGTCACGGTGAACAGAACCGAGAACTGAACGTTGACGATGTTCTGATCGCCGGTCAGCATCCAGCCGGCATTGGAGCTCGAGCCCCGCGCCGCGCCGATATTCTGCTGCTGTTCGGTGACCTTGACGATCTCGACGGATTCGAACGGCCAGAAATGGAAATGGAGGCCAGGCATCGAAATTTCGTCCTTCGGGCGGCCGAAGCGCAGTTCGACCCCGCGCTCGTCCGGCTGGACCGTGTAGACGGACTGGAAGGCGAGGAAGGCAATGATCACGATGAGAACGATCGCGAAGGCGCCGCCGTTGAAGCCGCCGGGCATTACGCTGCGCAGCCGGTCCTGACTGCGCCTTATGATGTCTTCGAGGTCGGGCGGACCGCCGCTGCCCCCGCCGCCGCGTGGGCGGTTCGGTCCCTGTCCCCACGGCCCTTGATTATTACCGCCACCGCCGCCCCAAGGACCGCCGCCGCCACCATTCTGATTGCTCCAGGGCATCAAAACCTCTTTGTTCGTATTCGCTCCCAAACCGCGACCCTGCCGTGCGGCAGCCGTCTGGCTATTGCCCGTTATAGGGATGCGCAGACCTGCTTTCAACGCAGGTTCAATAACTTCCCGTTCAACGGTAACGAAATGTTTCAGTTTGTCGCGGTTCGGCGGGCATAAGTGGCGAAACGGGTCGGATAACTGTCCTTCTCGCCCACCGGAACGGCAACCTCATCGATTTTCTCGAACACCGCCGGATCGATGGCAGGAAAGATCGTATCGCCGTCGGAAATATCGGTTTCGACATGGGTAACGTGCAGCACGTCTGCGATCTCGATCGCCTGCGCATAAATCTCGCCGCCGCCAAGCACGTAGATCTCGTCGGCTCCGGCCTCCTCGGCCCTGCGGCCGGCAATCTTCAGTGCCTCATCGAGGGAGGCTGCCACATCGACGCCCTCGTAGTGGAAGTCCGGATTGCGCGTGACGACCACATGCGGCCGGCCAGGGAGAGGCCTGCCGCCGAAACTGTCGAAGGTCTTGCGCCCGACGATGACCGGCTTGCCCAAGGTCAGCGCCTTGAACCGCTTCAGATCGGTCGAAAGTCTCCAGGGCATGTCGCCATCACGGCCGATGACGCCGTTCCGCGAGACGGCGGCGATGACGACGAGACGGGGCTTGCTCACACCGCCACCGCCGCCTTGATATGCGGATCGGCCTCATATCCTTCCAGCGCGAAATCCTCGAAGCGGAAGGAGAAGATGTCCTTTACCGCAGGATTGATGCGCATGGTGGGCAGCGTTTTCGGGGTACGGGTCAGCTGCAGCTTCGCCTGCTCGAAGTGATCCGAGTAGATATGCGTATCGCCGAGCGTGTGGACGAAGTCGCCGGGCTTCAGCCCCGTCACCTGGGCAACCATCATCGTCAGCAGCGCGTAGGACGCGATGTTGAACGGCACGCCGAGGAAAACGTCGGCGGAGCGCTGGTAGAGCTGGCAGGAGAGCTTGCCGTCGGCGACGTAGAACTGGAACAGGCAATGGCAGGCCGGCAGCGCCATCTCGTCGAGCTGGCCGACGTTCCAGGCCGACACGATATGCCGGCGCGAATTGGGGTTGACCTTGAGGCCTTCGATCAATTGCGAAATCTGGTCGATATGGCGGCCGTCGGGGGCGGGCCAGGAGCGCCACTGATAGCCGTAGACGGGGCCAAGTTCGCCCTTCTCGTCAGCCCATTCATCCCAGATCGAGACGCCGTTCTCCTTCAGATAGGCGACGTTCGTATCGCCCTTCAGGAACCACAGGAGCTCGTGGATGATCGATCTCAGATGCAATTTCTTGGTCGTCAGGACCGGAAAACCTTCTGCGAGGTCGAAGCGCATCTGATAGCCGAATACCGAGCGGGTGCCCTTGCCGGTCCGGTCGCCCCGGTCGGTACCCGTTTCCATCACATGCCGGAGAAGATCGAGATATTGTTTCATGGGTCAGGCCGCCGATTCCATCGTCATGGAATCATATAGTAGCATAGCTCGGCCCGACCAATCTCGTTTGATGGCTTTCCCCCGTTTTAGCGGCGCCAATCACCTGGTGACGTATTGGCGCCAATCGTGGCTCTCGGCGAAACCTAGGACCTCCCTGATCTTGCGGTTGCTGATCGGAGCCTCGAATTCGCCGATATCGCCGACAATGGGCGTGCCGGGCGCCCAGCGTTCGAGGAACGGCCGGGTCGGCTCAAGCGCCGTAATCGTGTCGTTGACCGCGTTGAAGACCTGGAAGCCCAAGCCGTCCTTTTCGATGCAGAGATGCACGATCTGGCCGAGGTCGCGGGCATCGATATAGCTCCAGGCATTGCGTTTGCGCGACGGCGGGTCGGCGAGGAAGGCGGGGAAGCGGCTGTAGTCCTCCGGCGAGATCACGTTGCCGATCCGAAGCGCATAGATGTCCGCGCCGAAACGCATGGCAAAGGCCCGCGCCGTCTTCTCGTTGACGACCTTGGAGAGACCGTAGCTGTCCATCGGGTCGACATCGTAATCTTCGGTGAGCGGAAACGAACGGTAATCCTTGTCGCCCTCGGCAAAGCAGACCCCATAGGTCGTCTCGCTGGATGCGATGATCACCTTGGGGATGCCGAGCTTCATCGCCGCCTCGATGACGTTGTAGGTGGAGATCGTGTTGGCCGAAAACGTCGCGTTGTCCGGGCGCATCAGGATGCGCGGCACGGCGGCAAAATGCACCACCGCATCGACGGGCGCCGGCCCCTTGCCGCTCTCCAGTCCCTGGAAGCCGAAATGCATGGAGAGCGCGTTGAAGGTCTCGCCGCCGTCCCTGAGATCGGTGATCAGCGTGTTGACGCCGGGGCAATCGAGCGGCGCCAGGTCGAGGTTGAGGACCTCATGCCTTTCCCCTACGAGATACGGCACGACATGCCGTCCAGCCTTGCCGCTGCCGCCGGTGAATACGATCCGCTTGCCCATGACGCCGTCTCCTCAGATCCAATCCGACCTTTGCCGCGACTGACTATATCGCCCGCCCACCCGTTGCGAACCCGGCATGGCCGACAATGACGTTCCCGGTCGACGATGAAGCATGGCACCGCCTGCCCGTCAACGCCGATCACCCCCACTGGCCACCGCCTCCGCTTCACAAAGGAGTGCAGTCACGCGCGCCCTGGGCGCCGCACAACGGCAAGACCTGCCTATCGAGTTTCACAAATCGATGAACTGGAAACCGGCGCTCCCATCCCCTGGTTCTCGGCGGATTCGCTCCCTCCGCCCCCCTGTTCGACGAACCGCGAATCGGGCAGAAAAAAGGCGACCCCTCAACCATTGCGCAGCCTGGAGCCTCGACCATGCGTATCCGCCACGCCCTTGCCGTCCTCGCCTCTTTGGTGATCGCGGCGCCTGCTTTTGCGCAGGACCACCCTTCGGCCTTCGTCGGTTCGTGGGAGGTTGAAACCGGCAGCGCGATCGGCAAATGCAACGTCGAACTCAAGGGCACGGCTTTCGCAGGAAAGCTTTCTGCCAGCAGCATGATGTGCCTCGGCCCCTTGGGCTTCCTGAACGGATGGACGCCCAGCCGCGACGGCGTCACGCTGCTTGATCTCAGCGGCAGGGAGATCGGCAGCTTCGGACCGTCCCGCGGCAATCTCGTCGGACGTCTGAGCGACGGCAGCATGGTTACCATGAGACCGACGAGCGGCCAGCGTTTCGGCGGCAGGCGCGACGATGATCGCCGGCGTCCAGACCGGGGCGGAAACGATCGCGCGGACTGCTATCTGCGCGAAGACACGGGCCGATGCGCCGATCCTTCAGACATTCCGCCGCCGCGGGAACGCCGGCTGGTCCGCTCGATCGGCCCGCTCAACGTTCGCAGCCAGGAAGACATGAGCAGCCCGGTCGTGACCCAAACCGAAGCCGGAGAGTGTTTCACCGTCCATGGCTGCCGCGATACCCGGTGGGGGCCTCGTTGCGAAGTCCGGTGGGGCAAGAGCCAGATCGGCTACACCATCAAGTATTTCGAGAGGAACGGCAAAAATTATATCGGCTTTCTCAACCGCTGCTGAGAGCCCGGATGCTTTTCCACCTCACAGTCCGGTTGGCGTCCGGCCTTCGTGCCGGCGCCTGAAACGCCGCTAGAGGCGCTTGACCTTCCAACGCTGGAAACTTGTAGCGTCCGCTCCATCTCGTGACTTCGCGACTTGGAGGAAGCCATGTTCATCCAGCCAATCGACTATCTTCTCTTCGTCTGGTTCATCCTGGCCGGCCTGAGCACGCTGTATGTCGCCTGGGATCAGTTCAGGAACAATCCCGAGCCGGCCGTGATGAAATGGGGCTTCATCCTCGTCACGCTCTATCTCGGGCCGATCGGTCTGCTCCTCTACATCCTGGCCGACAAGGAACCTGTGCCCGGAACGCATGAAGAGTTCATCAAGCCGCTGTGGAAGCAGGGGATCGGCTCCACCATCCACTGCGTTGCCGGCGATGCCACGGGCATCATCATCGCTGCCACGATCACCGCTCTTCTCGGCCTGCCGATGTGGATCGATATCATCATCGAATACATCGCCGGCTTCACGCTCGGCCTGTTCATCTTCCAGGCCCTGTTCATGAAGAACATGATGGGCGGCACTTACTGGCAGAATGTCCGACACTCCTTCATGCCGGAATTCATCAGCATGAATGCGATGATGGCCGGCATGGCTCCGGTCATGGCAATCCTGATGATGGGCCGCGACATGAGGGCCATGTGGCCGGGAGAGATGCTCTTCTGGGGCGTGATGGCCCTCGGCATCGGGGTCGGTTTTCTGGTCGCCTACCCGTTCAATGTCTGGCTGGTCGCCAAGGGGCTGAAGCACGGGCTGATGACGCAGCGAGACCAAATGGCCGGCGACAAGCATGGGCCGCACCAGCAGGAGGGCGCACATGCCCACGCAGACGAGAACCGACGACAGCAAGCCGGTAACCATCAGCATCACGGGTCGGGGCAAGATCGCCGAAGCCGCGCATTCGCCCCTACCCGTCTCCAGATCGCCACCATGGCCGCCTTCACCTCGATCATGCTGATTGCCGGCTTCGCCTACCCGTTCACCAAGGTCAACATGCATCTGGGCGCCCACGACGTCGGCGGTGCGATCATGGCCCCCGGGATGATCATGGCGTTCGATACGCCCGGCGACGCCATGCGCGACATGGCAGCGGTCGACCCGCGCCTCACGAGTTTTCAGGCGCGCGAGATGGCGACGGGCGGCGAAGTCCTTCCGCCGCGCATCGATGGCGACGTCAAGGTCTTCGACCTGACCGCCTCGGTGATCCGATGGTCGATATTGCCCGGCGAAACGGTGGAGGCCTACGCCTACAACAATCAGGTTCCAGGCCCGACCTTGCGGGTCGTGCAAGGCGACAAGGTCCGGATCAACGTCACCAACCGGCTGCCCGAAAGCACGACCGTTCATTGGCATGGCCTGATCCTGCCAAACGAGATGGACGGGCCGGCCCACATTACCCAGAAGCCGATAGAGCCGGGGCAGACCTTCACCTACGAATATACCGTCGGGCAGTCGGGCACCTATTTCTACCACACCCACGACCACGTGGATCGGCAGCAGTCGCTTGGCCTGTACGGGGCACTGATCATAGATCCCAAGAATCCGGCCGACGAAATTGCCGCCGATCTCGAATATACGATGCAGCTTCAGGAATGGGTGAAGCGGGAGTGGCTCACATATCCCGCCATGCCGATGGAAGGTGCCCTCCCCAACTTCTTCACGATCAACGGGAAATCCTATCCCGCAACGGATACGATCAAGATGAAGGTCGGGCAGAAACTGAAAATACGCTTCGTCGGTTCCCACACGACAGCCATCCATCCGATGCACGTCCATGGGGGCCCGTTCGAGGTCGCCGCGCGCGACGGGGAGACACTGGCGCCAACGGCCCGGTACCTGGCCGACACGGTCAACGTTGCTCCCGGACAACGCTACGATGTCCTGTGGACCGCCCAGCGACCGGGAAAATGGCTCGTCCACTGCCATATCTCCCACCACACGACGAACAACAATGTCGAAACCGAGGGCGGTGGTGGTCTGATGCTGGTGATCGATGTCCAGCCGTGAACTGGCACTACGATGACGAATGGGCGGTTGAGACGTTCCGCTCGTCTCGGCCCCAGAAAAATCGCTTGACCTTCCCAGTGGGGGAAGCCGCAAGTGTGCGCTCACCGCAATGCTCCGATTGCGGCGGGTGGCCCTTCCGGTCTTCGTGGCGTTGTCGCAATGCCATACGAACGACATGAAACGGTGTTGAAAAAGGCGTCGATTGACAAGCTCGAAGGCTCTGGCAATCCTGATAGGCATGAGTGGGATGTATCGAATCACATCTAAAGCGATGGCACTGATGTTCAGACTGGTGATGATCTTGTCACTGGCGGGCTACAGCTTTTCTGCCGTCAGCGCTGCGATGCATCCCGAAAACGCCGTCCAGCTCTCGCAGGTCGAAGATGGCCACGCCGCTCACCATGGCGACGACGGCGTTGCGACGGCCGATGCCGATCATCACGGCGACCAGCACGACCACGGCAGTCCGGAAAAGTCCAAGAACTCCTGCTGCACGGATTATTGCGGCGTTGCGGCCATCACCTGCTCCGGCTCCTCGTTGAGCCATCCGCGTGTGGTTTCCATTCGCGAGTTCATCGACGACACGGATACTGCCGGTCAGAAGCCGAGCCTGCATCGTCCACCTAATATCTGAGAACTAGCACCCGCGGGGCGGGTCTTGCTGTGACCGTGCGCGAGCGATCGCGCCGGCACGATTGCGATCATATTCTCGGATTTTCAACATGAAACATTTGTTCCTGGTGGTTGCTCTTCCGCTTTTTGCCAGCGGATGCGCGTCCACATTGCCTGAAGTCGTTGCTTCCACCGACCACCCCGACACCGTGTCCGACGTTGGGGCCCTCCGGTACCGGAGCCCGATTGACGGCTACACCCATCGCATGCCCGTCGATCCGAAGCCCTGGCGTGGCCTCAACGACGCCCAGGCTCCGAAAAAAGGATGAGCGCGATGATAACACGTCACGTCAGAGTCTTGTCCGCCATCGTGTTTCCCCTCGTCGCCGCCGGCTGCGTTGCGACGGACTACGCGGCCAAGGATGCCGGTTTCATGAATGCCTCGTCGAAAAGCAGCGAGGCAACCGGCAAACAAACCGTGTGGGTCCAAAACCGACAGCAGTCTCAGGCAGTCCGCGACCACGTGAAGGCGCTGATGGCCAGGAAGACCATCGACGTCGAGACCGCCGTCCAGGTCGCTCTCCTGAACAACAAGGGGCTTCAGGCTTCTTATGCCGATCTCGGAGATAGTGCTGCAGACGCATGGCAGACGCAGCTTTCGGTTTTTCCGACCTTCTCCGTTGGCCTGACCGGGATCGCCACTCCCGGACTTGAGGTCTATCGTGTTCTCGAAGGTGCCATCGCGGCCAATATTCTGGCTCTGGCGACATACGACAAGAACATCAAGCTGGCCGACACGCGGTTCCGTCAGGCCCAACTCAACGCGGCCATCGTCACGATCTCTCTCGCCGCCGAAACGCGACGAGCCTGGATCAACGCCGTGGCGGCATGGGAAAATGTCGCCTACCTCAACCAGGCCAAGGTAGCCGCCGACGCTGCGTCCGAGCTCGCCAAGAAGATCGGCGAAGCCGGATCGATGCCGAAGGCCGACCAGGCGCGTGAACACGTCTTCTACGCGGAGCTGACCGGCGAGACTGCCAAGGCAAGGCTCGAAGCAAAGCTTGCCAAGGAGGAGCTGGTCAGGCTGATGGGCCTCTCCGGTTCCGACATCGACTTCCAGATTCCGAACCGTCTTCCCCCACTGCCGAAAGCATTGATCAAGCGCGACGACATAGAGGCCGAGTCGATCCACAAGCGCATGGATCTGCAGGTCGCCCGCCTGGAGCTTCAGGCGACCGCCCAGTCCTACAAGCTCGAGGATGTCACCCGCATCGTCACCGACATCGAACTGGTCGGCACTTACGAAAAGGAACGCGAGCGCGAGGACGGTAAGATCCTCTCGGACGTGTCGAAGACGGCAGGACTGGAATTCAGGATCCCGATCTTCGATTCCGGCCAGGCGCGTCTGCGAAAGGGTGAGCTCGCCTATATGCGGGCCGCCAACCAGCTGGCGGAACTTGCGGTCAACACCCGTTCGCAAGCCCGCTCCGCCTATCTGTCCTACAAGTCGAACTACGATATCGCACGCCACTACCGAAACAGCGTCCTGCCGTTGCGCAATGCGATCGAGGAACAGTCCCTCCTCACCTACAACGGCATGATCACCAGCACCTTCGAACTGATCGCCGATACCCGCGAGAAGATCGACTCCACCATCCTCGCCGTCAACGCCAAACGCGACTTCTGGCTCGCCGAAGCGAACCTTGCCCCCGTCATCTATGGCGGCAGCACCGGTTCGGCCTCGGCGGAAACCGAGGTCGCTTCGGCTGAAGCCGAAGACTGAGAAAGGAAACGAGAATGTTCAATAGAAGACAATTGCTCGGAGCAGGTGCCGCCGGTGCCGCCCTCGTCTCCTCCCAGGCCTGGGGCCAGACTTCGAACATGGGTCTGCCGGAGGCAGCCGCCATGGATTCCGCCGCAACCCAGGCTCCGGTTCGCCCATCCGTCGGTCCGGATTATAACCCGGTCGTGACCCTGAACGGATGGACCCTGCCCTTCCGGATGAACAACGGCGTCAAGGAATTCCACCTTGTTGCGGAACCGGTGGAACGCGAGATGGCCGAAGGCATGACGGCCTATCTCTGGGGCTATAACGGCCAGTCGCCAGGTCCGACCATCGAGGCGGTCGAGGGCGACCGGGTCCGCATCTTCGTGACCAACAAGCTGCCGGAGCACACCACGGTCCACTGGCACGGCATGATCCTGCCATCGGGAATGGACGGTGTGGGCGGCCTTTCGCAACCCCATATTCCCGTCGGCAAGACCTTCGTCTACGAGTTCGACCTCGTTAAGTCCGGCACCTTCATGTACCACCCGCATTCGGACGAGATGGTCCAGATGGCGATGGGCATGATGGGCTTCTTAGTGGTCCATCCCAAGGACCCGAAGTTCATGCCGGTGGACCGCGACTTCGTTTTCCTGCTCAGCGCCTATGACATCGATCCCGGCACCTATGTGCCGCGCGTCATGGAGATGACCGACTTCAATCTCTGGACCTGGAACAGCCGCGTCTTCCCCGGCATCGATCCGCTGGTGGTCGCGAAGAACGACAAGGTCCGTGTCCGCGTCGGTAACCTGACGATGACCAACCACCCGATCCACATGCACGGCTACGATTTCGAAGTGACCTGCACCGACGGTGGCTGGGTTCGCCCCGAGGCACGCTGGCCGGAGGTCAGCATAGACATTCCGGTCGGCGCGATGCGGGCCTACGAGTTCGACGCAAAGCATGTCGGCGACTGGGCGATCCATTGCCACAAGTCGCATCACACGATGAACGCGATGGGCCACGACATTCCGACGTTCATCGGCGTCGACAAGAAGGAAGTCACCAAAAAGATCAGGCAGATCCGTCCCGAATACATGCCGATGGGTACGGCCGGCATGGCGGATATGGGCGAGATGTCCATGGAAATACCGGAAAACACTGTTCCCATGATGACTGGATGGGGACCCCACGGCCCCATCGAGATGGGCGGCATGTTTTCCGTGGTGAAGGTCCGCGGGGGTATCTCGGCGGGCGATTACGCCGATCCGGGCTGGTACGAAAACCCGCCCGGCACCCAGGCCTGGGAGTGGACGGGAAGCCTCCCCGACGCGCCCAAGGCCAAAGACGCAAAGACACAGCCGCCGTCGAAACATTCGAACCACGGCTGATCGGTAACTCCCAACAATCAAAGGACATGATCATGAAAACTGCAATTCTTGGCCTCTTCCTCGCCACCCTCGCAACGCCGGTTCTGGCATCGGGCAGCCACGCGGGCGGCCACGGCGAAGCAATGGCCGTTGGCGAACCCGGCGACAAGTCGAAGGTCAGCCAGACCATCCGCGTCAGCATGAAGGAGACGCCCGACGGCAAGATGATCTTCACCCCGAACGACTTCAAGGTTCGCAAGGGCCAGACCATCCGCTTCACGATCAAGAACGAAGGCGAGCTCGACCACGAATTCGTCCTCGACCAGGAGGCCAAGGTGATGGAGCATAAGGCGGTCATGGAGAAGTTTCCGGACATGGAACATGACGATCCAAACGCGATCCGCCTGAAGCCGGGCAAGTCCGGCGATATCGTCTGGAAATTCACCAATGACGGCGTCTTCAAGATCGCCTGCCTCGTTCCCGGCCACTACGACGCCGGAATGCACGGCGACGTCACCGTCGCCAACAAGTAGGTAAAAAGGAAGGAGTAGAGCATGAAAACCGTTCTCAAACTTGCCGTCGTCGCAGCGCTCGGCCTCGCATCCGCCAGCGGCGCGTTCGCTCAGGAATTCACCAAGGCCACCGTCAAGAAGGTCGATACGAAGGCCAAGAAGGTCACGCTCATCCACGAGGAGCTGAAGGGTCTCGAAATGCCCGCCATGACCATGGTCTTTCAGGTCGGCAACGACGCTCTGCTGGCCAAGCTGAAGGAGGGCGCAAAGGTGCAGTTCGTCGCAGAACGCGTCGACGGCAAGCTGACGGTCACGCAGGTAAAGTGACCATCACGCCGCGCTTCCTCAGGGAGCGCGGCCTTACCTCTCGGAAGCATCTGAAAATCACGGTGCCAGCGGGCGATCGATTGCAAGGTTAGATCCTGCCTGTATGACCGCAAACAGCCCAGCGGAGCCCCATTCTTCCGAGCCAGAGGCAAAAATCATCGCGGCGAGAGGTTATCGGGGCCTTTCACGGCTCCCACCCCTTTTCACCGGGGGTGGAAGCGCCTATATGACGGTTGCCGGACTTCGGTCCGGCTATGGCAATAAACGGCCGGTGTAATAAACCTATTGGACCCGGGGGCGGTACCCGGCGCCTCCACCAAAAACCGGTCGGTCGCATGGAAAACCTTGCAGACCGGCTTTTGATGGGGGCGAAATAGGATCGACAAGGGCTTAAAGATCGAACTTTTGCTCGGCATGATACCACCGTTATCGGGTCAAAAAGTGTAGTTGCAAACGACAACAACGCTAAGGGTTATGCTCTCGCTGCCTAATGGCGGTGCGGGAAATCCGAACTAAGTCCTTGGAGGTAGCACTTTAAGGCGGGGTCCGAAGGCACCTGGCAACAGAAGCCTTCACCTTCGCTCCCCAGTCGAATACTATGGAACTGACTCGGATGCTCGTCGGGGCTTCCCCGCGCCGGGCCGGCATGGCATAACGCGTCTGACTAAAAGACGAGAGAATGGAAAGACAGGACCGTATGGGGCAGGACCACATCCGTTACGATATTCTGGCGCAGGACGCGTTGCGCGGCGTCATCCGTAAGGTTTTGACCGAGGTTGCGGCCACGGGCCGTCTGCCGGGCGACCACCATTTCTTCATCACCTTCCTGACCGGCGCCCCGGGCGTGCGCATCTCGCAGCACCTCAAGGCAAAATATGCCGAACAGATGACCATCGTCGTCCAGCACCAGTTCTGGGACCTCAAGGTCTCCGATACCCAGTTCGAGATCGGCCTTTCCTTCTCCGACACCCCGGAACGCCTGGTCGTTCCCTTCAACGCCATTCGCGGTTTCTACGACCCTTCTGTGAATTTCGAGCTTGAATTCGAAGTGCCGCTCGCCGACGAGGACGAGAACACCACCGCCGAGATCACTGCCATCCCCGTAGACGCCGTTTCCAAGTCTGCCGACACCGAAGCCAAGCCCGGCGAAGAGAAGAAGCCCGGCTCGGTCATCTCGCTCGATTCCTTCCGCAAGAAGCAGTAAGCGCCGGGAGGCGCGTCAGCCATGAGCGCCGAAATCGTCAACCTTCGCCAGTTCCGCAAAGCCAAGGAACGGCTCGAAAAGGAAAAGGAGGCGGAGCAGAACCGCCTCACCTTCGGCCGTACCAAGGCCGACAAGTCCCTGACCAAGGCACGCAACGACAAGGCGGAGAAGGGACTCGACCAGGGCCGCCTGGAAAAGCCCGGCAAGGACGACTGACTTTCCGTCCGGTGTATATTAAGGATCCGCTAACCAAGCTTCAGCCGATCGGCTTGACGCCGGAAGTACCACAGTCTGAATAAGCGAGCTTGTTCCGAAGGTCCGGAGAGTTTCGTGATCCGCAAACATTCCGCGACCCTTCACGGTCATCGCACCAGTTTTTCCCTCGAGGACGAGTTCTGGCTCGAGTTGAAGGCAATCGCAGCAAAACGCGATATCAGCCTGGCGACCCTGATCGCCGAGATCGACGATCAAAGGGACGCCGCCAGCAATCTCTCGTCGGCGCTGCGCGTCCATGTCCTGACGTGGCTCAAGTCTTCATAAAACGAAATGGCACCGCCGTTGGGCAGCTACTGCTGCACCCCTGGCAGGCTTGGCATATTGGAAATGCCGGGGGACGGAAGGTTCGGAAAGTTCTGGCGGATCGCGCCATCGGTCGGCGGCACGATCAACTGCGGCGGCTGGCTGATCTGGCGCTGACGCACCTCTTCCGCCGCACGCGCCGCCGCCTCCACGCCCTGACGCTGGCGTTCCGCCTCGGCCGCCTGCTGCTGGCGGGCCCGCTCTTCGGCCGCCGCCTTGTCGCGGGCCGCCTGCCGCTCGATCGCTTGGAAATTATAGAGCGCCACCTCGCGACGAAGACGCTGCTTTTCGAGCACGCTCGCCTGCAGCGTCTCGACACGCCGCCGCTGCTGCTCGAAGGCCCGCTGCGACAGGAAATTCGTCATCGCCGCGATATCGACCCGTTTGGCGGGTGCGGCAAGGTCCCCCGAATATTCGAGCCGGATGGTCGGATCGCCGCCGGCCAGCGCTTCCTCGCCGGCATCGTAGGTGACCGCCAGATTTGCGCTCAAACTGTCATCCAGCAGATCGAAGCGCCCCTCGCCCGACAGCTTCGTCGCGCCGACGCCGGCCGCGACATTCTGCGCCCGCGCTTCGCCGGCCGTGATCGTCACGGGGATGGTCATGTTGCCGACCGCCGCACTTCCCTGATGCAACAAGCCGGTCGCGATCGGCCGGACCCTCGCCTCCGTCACCTCGCCGCCAAGCTTGTCGACCCCGGCCATCAAGGGCTTCATCGCATCGGGATTGATGCCGGCGACGGTCAGGCCCTTCAGCCGCAACTCGGCCGACCCGCTCGTTGCACCGAGGAGCTCGGCCAAGGTCCTGCCGGTCGATTCGGCGGACATGTTGAAATCCAGCTTGCCGCTGGCGACCGGCTTGCCGCCAGCCTTCCAGACGAGCGGCGCGAGATCGGCATTCTCAGCCGAAATCCGGGCCTGCAGAAGTCCTGTTCCGTCACCGTTCGACATCAGCAGCCGGCCAGCGAGCCGGCCGCCCTGCCAGTTGCCCGCACCGTTCTCGATGGTGATGCCGCCGCTGCGATGGGTGACCCTGGCTGCAAAATCATCAATATTGCCGAAGGCGCCGGCATCGAACCTCCGCGCCTTGACGTCGAGCGCGACATCCGTGCCGGAAAAGATCGGCCGGGCGAAGGGTTTTGAGGAAAACGCCCCGCTTTGCGGATCGCTGACCGGCCCGTAGATCGCCTCCCCGAGCCAGGCAAGATCGAGGCTGTCGACGCTGAGCGAGCCGGTTGCCGGCAAGCCCGGCGCCTTGCGGTCGATCGCGATGTCTCCGCTGATCGCATTGCCGTCCGCGGCACCTTTAAGGGCGGCGATCTTCACCGCCTCCGGCGTCATGCTGAAATCCGCGTCGAGCGTGACCGGCATGCCGGTGCCGAACTGCGGCAGGCCGATGCCATTCATCAGCAGATAGGGCTCCAAATCCGCGCTTCTGAGCGTGACGTGACCTCTGCCCTCGCCAAAGCCCTCGTTGCCGATCCGAATATCGCCGTTGATGTCCAGTGAGGTCTTTTCGGTCGTGAATGTCAGAGCAGCCTTTGCCGCGGCATCCGGACCCTGGTGGACGTTGAGCAGCAGTTCTCCCGCGCCATCCCCCTGGAAAGGCAGGGGATCGAGACCCGCCTGCCCCAGGAGAACCATCGGATCGGGATTGTCGAGCGACGCTACGAGCGTCATGTCGGTGCCGCTCGTGAGGTCGAAGAGGCCTGGGAGCTTCAGAGCGGCATTAACGGCGCTGCCGTTGGTCTTGCCCTTGAGGACGACCTCCATGCCATTCAGGTCGCCGCCGACAGTCAGGCTGGCACCGAGATCCGTGTTGGCGAACCAGGTGCCGTTTGCCGCAAGCCGGGCGAGAGCCGGATGCGCAGGCAGCCGGTCGCGCAGCATGGCCAGGAAAGCCGTCGGATCGACGGAACGGAAGGTGAGGCTGCCATTGCCCGAATAGGCAAGCAGCGAGCCTTCTACGCGACCTCGTGCCGAAACCGTCGCGCCTTCGACATTGCCGATCGTCAGGCGCTCCAGCGACAGCGCGCCGCCGGCTAGGGTGAAGGCGGTGTCGACATTGTTGGCGGCGACCCCGAAGGCGGTGAACCGGTCGGCCTTCAGCGTCGCGGCAACCCGATGGTCGAGCACGTCCTGGCCCGCATCGTCGCCGGTCATCAGCGAGGCGAGCGCCCGCATCGCATCGATATCGATCTCATTGCCGGCTAGGCTCATCGAAAGATTGGGCGTCTGCCCCTGGGCGGACTGGCGCTCCACACGGCCCTTGAGCGTCGCCGGGCCGACCGCCAGTTCGAGGTTGTCAAACCGCTGCAGGTCCGGCGTCAGGTTCACCTTTGCCGAAAACCCGGCGGAGCGGAGTTGGCGCAGCTCGGGCGCCACCCGGCCCGAAAGCCAGTCGGAAAGTCCGGATGGCTGGCTGGAGGCGACCAGCATGTCGCCGACGAAGGACGTCCGGTCGCGAAGCACGAGGCTGCCCTTTGCCTCCAGCTGCGTGCGACCCGGCAGGGTGGCGACCACGTTGTCCACCGTCCAGCCGCGCCCGGCGGGACGGATGTCGAGCCTGATATCGCGTATGGTCGTGTCGTTGGCGACGATCGCCGGCAACCTCAGGCTGGCGCGGCCGGGCACCTGCGGAATGGGGATCGAGGCCGCCAGCCGGATGAAATTGTTGATGCGGCGCTGCGCCGAGGCGGCGGCATCGCGGCCGGTCTTGGCCCGCGCTCCCTCGCCCAGCCGATTGACGTCGATCTGCTGGCCGTCGGCTGTCAGCAGGAATTCAGGCTTCTCGCCGGTATCGAGCGTCGCTTCGCCAGTGACCACGTAAGGGTTGTCGGTCGCCCCGACTTCCAGCCGGTATTGCGGAACGCGAATGCGTTCGTTGGTGACCTCGAACCCGCCCTTGAGGCGTGGCCCGGGCGGCGGCGGCGTCACCGGCTCGGTCTCGTCTTCCTCCTGCAGGAAGTCGAGGGTGAAGTTGCCGTTATAGGCAGGCTTGTTGTCGGCGACGGTAAGCTCGCCGTCGAGATTGACCTCGACGGGCTGCGCGTCCGGCCAGAGCCTGAGGCGCAGCGCCATACGCTTGCCCTCGGCATCCGCCGTGCCGCTTGCCAAGTTGAACCGCGTCTCATAACCGTCGAGCGCCGCATTGCCTTCGCCGCGCCAGGGGCCGCGCAACGAACCTGCGGAAAAATCGCCCGCGAGGCCGGTGATCTGCCGTGACTGCCCGGACTGTTCGTCGATCAGGTTGATCTCGCCGCCGGTGATATGCACATCCTCGATGACCACCGTACGGGCCGGGATCGCGGCACGGCTGCCGCGCATCCAGTCGAGAGAGCCGTCCTTCAACAGCCGGATCCGCGCCTTCGGCTCCTCGATGCGCATGTCGAAGATGCGCGCCTCGCCCGAGAGGAACGGCGCCAGCTCCATATCCATCGAAAATCGTGCCACCTGCACCAGCGGCTGACCATCCGTATCAGGCCCCACCCGTACGTCATGCAGGGTGACTGACGGAAACGGCAGTATACGTGCATCGACGTCGCCGTGGACGGTGACCTTCTTGCCGAGGATGCGGCTTGCCTGTTCCTCGAAGCCGACGCGCAGGCTCGACCAGTCGACGAAGAACGGCGCGAGCAGCGCTGTGAACAGCGCCACCACCACCAATCCGCCGAATGCCAACAGGATGCGTCCGAGCACGGTATCCGTCTCCCTGATCTTGCTTAAGAGACTAGTTCCATTGGGTTCACAGGCAAGTCAAGCTTGCGGGAGCATCTCATTCGGCAATCCTGAAGATCTTGCCCGGATTGAAGATATTATCCGGATCGAGGCCCCGCTTGATGGTCCGCATCAGCTCGACGGCACCGCCCAGTTCTTCCTCGAGGAACGACATCTTGCCCTGGCCGACGCCATGCTCGCCGGTGCAGGTTCCGTCCATCGAAAGTGCCCGGTGATTGAGGCGGGCGATGAACGACTCGACCTTGTCGACCGAAGCCGGGTCCTTGCCGTCGAAAAGCACCAGGACATGGAAATTGCCGTCGCCCGCATGGCCGACGATCGGCGCCAGTAGGCCCTGTTCGGCAATATCGGCCTGGGTCTCGGCGACGCATTCGGCAAGCCGCGAGATCGGCACGCAGACGTCGGTCGACAGGCCGTCGAGTTCCGGCGCCAGCGCCCTGCTTGCCCAGTAGGCATTGTGCCGCGCGGTCCACAGCTTTGCCCGCTCCTCGGCATTGGCGGTCCAGAGAAATTCGTCGCCGCCGCATTCCGTGGCAATCTCGGCAAACTGCGCCGACTGCAGCGCCACCGTCTCCTCGGTGCCGTGGAACTCCAGGAAGAGCGTCGGTTTTTCCGGATAGGAGAGTTTTGAATAGGCATTGCAGGCGCGCATCTGCACGTCGTCCAGCAGTTCGATGCGGGCGACCGGAATGCCCATCTGGATGGTCATGATCACGGCGTCGCAGGCGGCCTTGACGCTCGGGAAGGCGCAGACCCCGCCGCCGATCTTTTCCGGAATGCTCTGCAGCCTCAACGTCACAGAGGTGATGACGCCGAGCGTGCCTTCCGAACCGACGAAGAGACGGGTCAGATCGTAGCCGGCCGAGGATTTCCGAGCCCGCCGCGCGGTGCGGATTTCCTCGCCGTCGGCGGTGACGGCGGTCAGCGACAGGACATTGTCCTTCATCGTGCCGTAGCGCACGGCATTGGTGCCGGACGCGCGGGTGGCGGCCATGCCGCCGACCGAGGCGTTGGCGCCGGGATCGATCGGGAAGAACAGGCCGGTGTCGCGAAGCTCACGGTTCAGCTCCTCGCGGGTAATGCCGGGCTCCACGGTCACGTCGAGATCGGCCGGGCTGACCCGAAGCACCTTGTTCATGCGGCTGAAATCGATCGAGATGCCGCCGGAGGGCGCATTCACCTGGCCTTCGAGCGAGGAGCCGATGCCGAAAGGCACCACCGGCACGCGATGCTCGGCGCAGGCCTTGACCACGACTTTGACGTCATCGGCGCTTTCGACGAAGACGACGCCATCCGGCAATTGCGCCGGCAGATAGGTCGTCGTGTGGGCATGCTGCCCGCGAAACGACTGGCCGGTCTGAAAACGTTCACCGAAGGATTGCTTGAGGATGCCGAGGACCGTCAAGATGCCCTCATCGTTGCGAAGGCCTGCCTTCACATCCTTGATCGCCATGATCACTCTCCTCTTGTATTTTCAAGGGATTGGTTAGGCGACGGGTCGGGTTTTGTCCAGCCGGAACAGCGGCGGACCGATCGGGCGGAGTCCGGCCTTGGTGATCCTCAGTTTCTTTCGTCATCCTTATCTGTTGCGTTGGTTTTTGCTTTGAGTTGAATCTGAGCAGGCCGACGGCGTACCTTCGTCATCCTTGGTCTGAGAGACCGTGCCCGAGCCCGGTACGCCTGCCGGTGTATCCGCGACGGAACGTGGGGATTGTAGGCACGGATCGGCAGGCCGGGGATGAGAGGGGTGAAAAGTTGAATTGACTCGTTGAGCAGGCAGGCGGGTAAAGCTTGGGACATCCCCCCGACGGCACTGCCCGACGAACTCGGCATAAGAATGCCGGCCGCGAAACCTGATGCGGAACCTAGCCCGCTATGGCCACGCTCAGCCTCTGCTGTACCTGATCGACATTGCCGCGGACGTATACGGCCGTGGGCTTGCCGCCGGCGCTGGCAAGCGCGAGAGCGACGATAGTGACTTCCTCTTCGAAGGTCGTGACGTAAAGCACCTGCATGGGATTGATGTATACGGACTGGTTATGGGTATTCTTGAAGCCGATCAACGCCATACGTCTCTCCTTCTGCTGCGTGGCAACATTGCCATGCCATGCACAAGGTTGCCGCAAGTTTAACAGGCCCGGCTCGTGATCGTTATGACCAAAAGAAGTCTCGAAACCGACCACCGCAGCGAGATGTCGGCGATGAGCCTCCCGTGCTGGTAAGTCCTTGCGCTCCGGCAGGGTGAGTTTCCGGGAGCCGGACGCGAATCGCCGGCAAGGCCTTCGCGCCACAGACAGGCTTTTTGTCCCGGCGCCAAATAGTTCACCTGCAAGTCACCGATCGATGCGCTAGATCAGGTCCTGCCCTTATCAAGTTTCAGGAGATCAGCGATGGCGACAATTGCAATCATCGGCGCGGGTGCGATGGGGAGCGGGATCGGCCAGCAGTTGGCGGACGGCGGCGCCAAGGTATTGACCTATCTGGATGGCCGCTCTCCCGAGACCCACGACCGGGCCAAAGCCGCCGGAATGAAGCCCGCCCCGCTCGAAGATATCATCGGGGCGGAGATCGTTCTATCGATCGTCCCGCCCGGCGAGGCGATTGGCGTCGCGGAACGTCTGTCGGCGGCGATCGGAGAGCGCCCTGCCCCGGTGACATTCATCGATTGCAACGCGATCTCGCCCGACACGATGCGCAAGGTTGCAGCCGTCTTCAGGCCCGGCCAGGCGAACGTGCTGGACGGCTCGATCATCGGCCTGCCGCCGCAGCCGGGAAAAGCCGGACCAAAACTCTATATCAGCGGTGACGGGGCGGACAGAAGCGCCGTTCTCGCCGGGCACGGGCTTCACGTCCGCCGGATCGAGGGCGCCGTCGGCGCAGCCTCGGCGCTTAAGATGTGTTATGCGGGCATCAACAAGGGCGTCACCGGCCTCGGCACCGCCATGCTTCTCGCCGCCATCGGATCGGGCGCCGACCAGAGCCTCAGGCGGGAGATGGCCGAAAGCAACCCCGACCTCGATCGGAAACTCTCGGGCGCCATTCCGGACATGTATGCGAAAGCCTATCGCTGGGTGGCGGAGATGGAGGAGATCGCAGCATTCCTCGGCGAGGACGATCCGGCCTCGCTGATCTTCAAGGGAATGGCGGGATTGTTTCAGAAGATGGCCGACGACCGGGCCGGCGGCGGCGCGCTTGCCGGCCAGCTCAACGACCTACTCGGCCGATAGGTCGTCGAAAATCTCGACGCTATCTCGTCTGTCCTCGGATCAGGTCCGAGGACAGCGGCTATGGAAGGGACAGATTGCTCCCACCCGTCACTCGGCGGCGAGCAGCTGTTCCTCTTTTTCCTTCTCGTTATCCTGCTTCTCCTGCCCGCCGCGCGAGGCATGCGCCAGTTCCTCATGGAACCGCGCTTCCTCGTGCATATGCGGCTTGGCGAAGCCGGCGATCAGAAGATAGGCGACCGGGGTGATGAACAGCGTCACGATGACCGCAAAGCCGAGACCGCCGACGATGACCCAGCCGAGCGCGATACGGGCTTCCGCACCGGCGCCCTGGGCCAGCAGCAGCGGTACGCCGCCGATGACGGTGGCGATCATCGTCATCATCACCGGGCGCAGACGCATGGCGCAGGCCTTCTCGATCGCCTCACGCACGCTCGCACCGCGGTCCCGCAGTTGGTTGGCGAATTCGACGATCAGGATGCCGTTCTTCGCCATGACGCCGACCAGCAGCACGAGGCCGATCTGGCTGTAGACGTTGAGGCTCGACCCGGTCAGCACCAGCGCGATGGCGGCGCAGGCAAGACCGAGCGGCACGGTCGACATGATGATGATCGACGACAGCACGCTTTCGAACTGCGCCGCCAGCACCAGGAAGATGATCGCGATCGCAAAACCGAAGGTCATCAGCATGGCATTGGAGTTTTCGCCGAGCGTCTTCGCCTCCGCCATCGGAACCAGGCGGACGCCCGCCGGCAGGAACGGCTGGGCGATCGCGGAGACTTCCCTGACCGCATCGCCGAGCGCCACGCCGTCGCGCAGGTTCGACGAGATGGACACCGAGGCGAGCTGTTCCTCGCGGTTGAGCTGCGGCGCCACTGCGCCTTCCTTCAAGGTCGCGATCGTCGACATCGGCACGATCTTGCCGTCGCCGGTCTTGAGGAAGATGTTCTCGAGATCGGTCGGGTCGTCGATCGGTCTCGTGGTCGAGGTGAGCTTAACGGGCAGCGCGTCGCCGTTGACGAAGACGTCGACGACCGAGCGGCCCTCGAGCAGCGACTGCATGGCGGTCGACAGGCCGGTGATGTCGATGCCGAGGTCGGAGGCCCGCTCGCGGTCGATCGCCACCGAGAGCTGCGCCTGGGTCGGCTCGTTGGTGAGACGCGGCGTATCGAAGAACCGGGCGCCTTCGCTTTCCATATGCGACACGAGCTTCAGTGCCGTCGAAGTCAGGACGTCGTAGTCGTTGCCGACCAGGGCCATCTGCAGGCCGTTGCCGGCGCCGCGGATCTTCAGGCTGTTCGCCTGCATGGTGAAGCCGCGCAGGGCCGGAACCCTCAGCGCCGCGGCGTTGACGTCGGCGGCGATCTGGTCCTGCGTGCGGCTGCGCTCGCCCCAGGGCGCCAGCGTCAGAACCATGAAGCCGCTATTGGTGTTGCTGCCGAAACCCGAGATCGAGAAGACATTGGTGATCTCGCCGGAATCGCGCAGCGACTTCAGGTTCTCTTCGACGCGCTGCATCTGGTCGCGGGTATAATCGAGGCTGACGCCCTGCGGCGTCGTCAGGCGCAGCATGATCGTGGCGCGGTCTTCGCGCGGCGTCAGCTCGCTCTTGACCAGCCCGAAGACGTTGTAGGCGGCAATCGAGAAGACCACCGACACGACGATGACGACCAGCGGCGCATTGAGGCAGAACCGCAGCGACGACGCATAGACCCTGGCGAACCCGTTGCCGAAGGCGCCGAGGAGACCGTGATCCTCCTTCATCGGCTTGGTCAGCATGCGCGACGCGAGCATCGGGCAGAGCGTCAGGGCGGTGACCGACGACAGCGCCACCGAGAAGGCGAGCACGAAGCCGAATTCCTTGAACAGGCCGCCGATCTGGCCGGGCAGGAAGGACAGCGGAATGAAGACCGCGGCAAGCGTCGCCGTGGTCGCGATGACGGCGAAGAACACTTCCTGGGTGCCGAGCACGGCGGCGGCGCGCGGACCCATGCCTTCCGCTCGGCGCCGGACGATGTTTTCGAGCACGACGATCGCGTCGTCGACCACGAGACCGGTCGCGAGCACGATCGCCAGCAGGGTCAGGATGTTGATCGAGAAACCGACGAGGTAGATCGCCACCAGCGTGCCGATCAGCGCCACCGGCATGGTGATCGCCGGGATCAGCGTGGCGCGCCAGTCACGCAGGAAGAGGTAGATGACCACGACGACGACCGCGGCCGAGAGCATCAACGCGATCTCGACCTCGTGCAGCGCGCCTTGGATGAAGATCGCGTCGTCGCCGGTGATGGCGATGCGGGTGCCTTCCGGCAGCGCCTTCTGCATCTCAGCGACGGCGGCCTTGACACCTTCGGAAATGTTGAGCGTGTTCGACTGCGCCTGGCGGATGATGCCGAGGCCGACGCCCTGCACGCCGTTGGCGCGCAGCACCGTCGTGCCGTCATCCGGGCCGAGTGCCACGGTCGCCACGTCGCGGACGCGGACATTCGGGCCGATCAGGACGTTTTCGAAATCCTGCGGCGTGGTGAGGTTGGCGGTGGCGCGAACGACGATATCCTGGGTCGTGCTCTTCAGCGACCCGGCCGGAACGTCGAGCGCCGCGCTCGACAGCGCCTTGGAGAC
The DNA here is from genome assembly GCF_002968555.1 of Neorhizobium sp. T6_25. Lineage (NCBI taxonomy): Bacteria > Pseudomonadati > Pseudomonadota > Alphaproteobacteria > Hyphomicrobiales > Rhizobiaceae > Neorhizobium > Neorhizobium sp. T6_25. The sequence continues at coordinate 113,577 of NZ_PVBL01000011.1, read as the reverse complement.
GTCGGCGACGGTCAGGCCGCGGCCAGCCAGGGCGGACTGGTTGACATCGACGCGAAACACCTTGTCCTGATCGCCGTAAAGTTCGACGTCCGCGACACCTTCGACGGCGGCAAGCCGGTCGACCACCTCGTTGTTGACGAGCTGGGTGAGGTCTTCCATCGACATGTTCGACGATGTGACCGCAAGGCGCATGATGGCGTCGGAATCGGCATCCGCCTTGACGATGCGCGGTTCGTCGGCATCGTCCGGCAGCTGGTTGACGACACGGCCGACCGCATCGCGTACGTCGTTTGCGGCTTCCGACAGATCGACGCTGTCGGAAAATTCCATCGTCACCCGGCTGGAGCCGAACTGCGACTGCGAGGACAGAGCCTTGAGGCCCGAGACGCGCGCGACGGCGCCCTCGATGACCTGGGTGACTTCCTGGTCCATCGTCTGCGGCGAGGCGCCGTCGTAATTGGTGCGCACGGTGATGACCGGCTGGTCGACGTCGGGAAGTTCGCGCACCTCGACTCCCGCGAGAGCCGCAAGACCCGCAACGACCAGCAGCGTGTTCAGAACCGCGGCAAGGATCGGCCGGCGGACGAAGAGGGCGGTAAAGCTCTGCGCGGATTTCTCCGCCTCGGCCTTCCCCTCCTCGTCATGGCCGACGCCTGGGAGTTCGATCTTCATTGGCGCGCCACCTCAGCCGTTTCCGGCGCGCCGAAGATCCGGACCGGCGCCCCTTCCCTCACACGCTGCAGACCTTCGGTGACGATCCTGTCGCCCTCTTTGAGCTCGCCGCCCACGAGGACCGCATCGGGATTGCGCTGGACGACGCGCACCCGGGTCTTGACGGACTTGTTGTCCCTGACCTGCCAGACATACGAACCTTCGCCGTCCCACTGGATGGCAAGCGGATCGACCGCCGGATAGCGTTCGCCGGCAAAGCGCATGCCGACGTTGAAGGCCATGCCGGCGCGCAGCACGTCGCCGGGATTTTCGACCCGGGCGCGGATGCGCATCGTGCGGCTTGCCGGATCGATGCGGTTGTCGATCGCCTCGACCTTGCCGGAAAAGACCTGGCCCGGACGGGCGATCGAACTCGCCTCGACCGGCTGGCCCGGCTCGATCGCAACCGCGAAACGCTCCGGCGCCCAGAAATCGACCAGAATGGCCGTGCGGTCGTCGATCGTCACGATATTGGTCTGGGTGGTGACGTTGTCGCCGATATTGACCGCGACGATGCCGGCAATGCCGTCGATCGGGGCGGCGATATCGCGGCGCCTGAGATTGAGTTCGGCGGTGGAGAGTGCCAGCTTTGCGGCCTGTTCGGCGATCTGCGCATCGAAAACGTCGAGGCGCGAGAATGACTGCAGGTTCTTGTAGGAAGCGGATTTTTCTTGGGCGCTGGCCAGCGCCACCCGCGCCTTGTCGCGCTCGATCGTCTGCTCTTCGTCGTCGAGGCGGGCCAGAACCTGGCCCTTGGTGACCTTCTGGCCCGACGTCACCATGATCTCGTTGATGGTACCGGAGGCCTGCGGCATGACGACGACCGACTGGATGGCCTGACCGCTGCCGATCGCCGAGAGGCGGTCGTTGACGGTGCCGGTGGCGACCGGCTGGGCAACGACGAGCGTCGCCCGGTTGCCGCCCTGGCCCCCGCCTTGGGCACCACCCTGGCCGCCTGCCCCGCGCTGCCCGTTCTGCGCAGCGCCCTGGGCTCCGCCCTCGCCTTGCGGACGCGCCGCAGCATTGCCGTTGGCACCACCCGCTGGAGCAGGTGCGGGCCGGGCTGAGGTTCTCGGAATGACGGCGGCGATCACTTCACCGGGAACGCCCATCTTTGTCAGGGTTCCGCCGGCGCTCGGCACCAGGTAGACCCACAGGCCGAGCGCTCCGGCCAGGACTACGATACAGAGCAGAAGCTGTTTCCAAATCCGCATTCAATTCTCCGATGGCGGCACCAGGAGGCCATATTGCCCGGGAGTATCCTTTTTTGCGGGTGCTCACGCAATGGGTGTTCGGCAACCTTACAAAAATGTAACCTCACGAAATTTCACGCATATGTTAGATCGGAGGCATACATATACTCCTAAAATCGCCGCTTTCGCAGTGGGTAACTGGCGGCAATTTGGCCTTGCCTTGTGTGAACAGTCAGAATGAAAGCAGAACATTTTCTGGTCTTTCAGGTCCGAATCACTACATTGGCCGCATGACGAACAGTTTCGACGACATTCCGTTCTTCGACGAAGAACCTGAGCAGGCGCAGCGCAAGGGCACGGCCCCCGCCTTGGCGCAGCCGGCCGGAAACGGTGGCCTCGGCATTGCCGCGCGCGCCATGGCGGCCCGCGACCAGCACCGGGCGCCCGATTATCTCGCAGGCCTCAACCCGGAACAGCGCGAAGCGGTCGAGACGCTCGACGGCCCTGTCCTCGTGCTCGCAGGCGCGGGCACGGGCAAGACGCGGGTGCTGACCACCCGCATCGCCCACATCCTCGCAACCGGCAGGGCCTTCCCTTCGCAGATCCTTGCCGTCACCTTCACCAACAAGGCAGCGCGCGAGATGAAGGAACGCGTCGGCGTTCTGGTCGGCGGCGCGGTCGAGGGCATGCCGTGGATGGGCACCTTCCACTCGATCGGCGTAAAACTGCTGCGCCGGCATGCGGAACTTGCGGGCCTTCGCTCCGACTTCACCATTCTCGATACCGACGACGTGGTGCGGCTGATCAAGCAGCTGATCCAGGCCGAGGGGCTGGACGACAAGCGCTGGCCGGCAAAACAGTTCGCCGGCATGATCGACACCTGGAAGAACAAGGGCCTGACCCCGCCTGATATTGCCGAGGGCGACGCCCGCGCGTTTGCCAACGGCAAGGGCCGCGAACTCTATGCAGCCTACCAGGCGCGGCTTCGCACGCTGAACGCCTGCGATTTCGGCGATCTGCTGCTGCACCCGATCGCGATCCTCCGCAAGAACCCGGATTTGCTCAAGGAATATCACGGCAAGTTCCGCTACATCCTCGTCGACGAGTACCAGGACACCAACACGGCCCAGTACATGTGGCTGCGGCTGCTTGCACAGCGGCCGAAGGACATTCCCCAGAACGTCTGCTGCGTCGGCGACGACGACCAGTCGATCTATGGCTGGCGCGGCGCCGAAGTCGACAACATCCTGCGCTTCGAGAAGGATTTTCCGGGCGCCAAGGTGATCAAGCTCGAGCGCAACTACCGTTCCACCGAGCACATCCTCGGCGCCGCAGGCCATCTGATCGCCCATAACGAGGGCCGGCTCGGCAAGACGCTGTTCACCGACCGCTCCGACCCCGACGACGAGAAGGTGGTGGTGCATGCCGCCTGGGATTCGGAAGAGGAAGCGCGCGCCGTCGGCGAGGAGATCGAAAACCTCCAGCGCGGCAAGCACAAGCTCAACGACATGGCGATCCTGGTGCGCGCCTCGTTCCAGATGCGCGAGTTCGAAGACCGGTTCGTGACACTGGGCCTCAACTACCGGGTCATCGGCGGCCCGCGCTTCTACGAGCGGCTCGAGATCCGCGATGCCATGGCCTATTTCCGCATGGTCTGCCAGCCCTCCGACGACCTCGCCTTCGAGCGGATCATCAACACGCCTAAACGGGGCCTCGGCGACACGACCGTGCGCTACCTGCACGACTATGCCCGCGCCCGCGACATCCCCATGCTGCAGGCCGCCGCCGACCTCATCGAGACCGACGAGATGAAGCCGAAGGCGCGCAAGGCGCTGTTCGACGTGGTGACCGACTTCCGCCGCTGGCAGGGCCTGCTCGAAAACACTCTGCACACCACGCTTGCCGAGCAGATCCTCGACGAGAGCGGCTATACCGCCATGTGGCAGAACGAAAAATCGGCGGAAGCGCCGGGACGGCTAGAAAACCTCAAGGAACTCGTGCGTTCCATGGAAGCCTTCGAGAGCATGCGCGGCTTCCTCGAACACGTCTCGCTGGTCATGGATGCCGAGAACAACGAAAACCTCGATGCCGTCTCGATCATGACGCTGCATTCGGCCAAGGGCCTGGAATTCGACACCGTGTTCCTACCCGGTTGGGAGGAAGGCCTGTTTCCGCACCAGCGGGCGCTCGACGAGGGCGGCCGCTCGGGGCTGGAAGAAGAACGCCGCCTCGCCTATGTCGGCCTGACGCGCGCAAAGCACCGCTGCCATATCTGGTTCGTCTCGAACCGCCGCATTCACGGCCTGTGGCAATCGACCATGCCGTCGCGCTTCCTCGACGAACTGCCGGCAGCCCATGTGGACGTCGCCGCCTCGGACAGCAATTACGGCGGTTATGGCGGGCGCGGCGGTTACGGCCAGTCGCGTTTCGACAAGGCCGAACCCTTCGCGAACAATTATTCCACGCCCGGCTGGAAACGCGCCCAGGCCAACAAGACCGATGCCACCCGCGACAACTGGGGCACCCGCTCCGGCCACGCCGTGGAACGCATCGGCTACGGCGAAAGCGGCCCGCGCACCCGCACGATCGACGGAGAGCTGGTGGCCAAATCGGTCGCCGACAAGCCCTCGCAATTTTCGGTCGGCGACCGGGTGTTCCACGTCAAGTTCGGCAACGGCAATATTTCGGCGATCGAGGGCAACAAGCTGACGATCGAGTTTGATCGGGCCGGTCAGAAGCGGGTGCTGGAGGGGTTTGTGGAGCGGGTGTGAATTTTAAAATCTTACGTTGATTTAAAAATAAAATGATGCAACCTTAAAAATATTGATGATCAGGAGATTTCATAGTGAGTAATTTAACCGAACTAAGAACTCTCATCACTGAAAGCCTACGGGTCCAGCGAGGCACCGATGCTATCGATTATATTAATGTGGGAACAGCCCTTGCTGACGCATGCGCAAAGCAAAACCATACGATATTTGCCAGGAGAGGATGCGGGAAGACACTTTTACTGCACAGCTCATCAAAAAAATCTCAAAAAAGATGTATCCACGGTATATTTGAACTGTGAAGACTTCAAGCATCATTCGTTTCCAAATGTATTAATTGAAATACTTATATCAATATTTGCAGAATTCGATAGAAATTTAACAGGATGGTTTGGAAGACGAAAAAGAACAAAAGACACCATCAAAGAGATAGCAAAACATCTTCGTGAATTATACGAGTCTGCCGATAAGGTGGAAGAGAGTATACGCGAATCTTTCTCACGCGAACTTACGAGGACCGGATCCATCGGAGTTTCGTTAGGTCCGTCTGATGCTAACGTTAGCCTCGACAATTCCGGAGAAAGTAAAACGGGCGCAAATAAGAGTCCGTCCGAGAATTCATGATGGGCGTGCGATCCGTCTGACGAGGGTCATGATGGATGCGGCATAAAGGAAGGCCTTGGCGGACTTGATGGTTGCTTCCGGGTCTTTCCATAGCCGGCGGTTTCGGCTGATCCAAGCGAAGAAGCGCTCGACAACCCAACGCTTTGGATGAACGGCAAAGCCGACCTGATCCTTCGGCTTGCGGACGATCTCGACGTCGACCAGCGTCGCATTTTGCGGCCTGTCGCCAGAGTATCCCATGTCGGCAAATGCCTTGGCAACGAACGGGAAGGACTTCCGAGACAGTCGCAGAACCGGGATGGCACCATCGCGATCCTGAACGTCGGCCGGTTGAGGATCAAGCACGAGAGCACGTCCATCCATATCGACCATTGCTTGTCGCTTGCGGCCTTTGATCTTTTTACCCGCATCATATCCACGCGGACCGCCGCTCTCGGTGGTCTTCACGCTCTGGCTATCCAACACAGCAGCACTTGGAGAGGCCTGGCGGCCGGTCCGCTCGCGATCCACCATGACGAGGCAGTGATTGATCCGCGTGAAGACACCAGTGTCACGCCAGCGGCAGAAATACCCGAAAACCGTGCTCTTGGGCGGCAGGTCTTTCGGGATGAGACGCCAAGGAATGCCGCCCCGCAGAACGTAAAAAATGGCGTTGATGATCTCCCGCAGCGGCCAGGCTGGCTTACGCCCCCTTGGCGCAGGCTGCGGAAGAAGGGGCGCTATCACCGCCCATTCCGCGTCCGTCAGGTCGGTTTCGTATCGTGGCTGTTTGCGACTATACTGCCGCCGGGTGGTCGGGTTCCACATGGCGCTTCCATTCAGGCTTCAGACACCTTCTTGGAATCATCATCGGCCCGATCACTCAACCCAATTCTCGGACGGGCTCTTAGGAGAGGATGCGATCTGCTCCTATTTTGAACGAGGAAGAGATAGGAAGCCTTTTCCTAAAGGCACCCACAAATGTCGAAGAGGTCTTGTTCGAAGAGGCGGCTTGAGTAAAATCTGCTAGTGGATTTAGCCAAATCACGATGTCATTTCAGACCACTTAACGGATCGAACAGGTGACCTTGTCAGCCTCCCTGCCTCCCGCTACCTGAAGCACGTGAGATTTTTGAATTTTAAGGGAGGACACCATGAAAGCCATCGTCACAGCCCCCGGCGGCCTCGATGCCCTGAAGCTCGTCGATCTGCCCGACCCCGGCAAACCGGGACGTGGCGAGATCCGCGTCGCGTTGCATGCGAGCTCGATCAATTTCCATGACCTGAGCGTCGCAAGCGGCCGGACGCCGACCGATGGGCGGGTGTTGATGGCGGATGGTGCCGGCGTGGTCGAGGAGGTCGGCGAAGGGGTGATCGAATTCAAGCCGGGCGACCATGTGGTCTCCTGCTTCTTTCCGGACTGGCAGGACGGCCCGCCGCTGCCGGGCGGATTTTCGCGCACGCCGGGCGACGGGATCGACGGGTTCGCGACGGAATACGCGGTACGGCCGGCTGCGGCCTTCACGCTCGCTCCAACAGGGTTCAGCCATGTGGAAGCGGCAACGATCACCACGGCGGGCCTGACCGCCTGGCGGGCGCTGGCCGAGCTTGGGCGACTGAAGGCCGGCGAGACGGTTCTGGCGCTCGGCACGGGCGGCGTTTCCATCTACGCGCTGCAGATCGCGAGAGCCATGGGCGCGCGGGTGGCGATCACCTCCTCCTCCAACGACAAGCTGGAGCGTGCCAGGAAGCTCGGCGCCGAATTTACGGTCAACTACAAGGACCATGCAGACTGGGGCAGACAGGTCTTCGACTGGACCGGCGGCCGCGGCGTCGATCACGTGGTGGAGGTCGGCGGTCCGGCAACGCTCGGCCAGTCCATCCAGGCGGTGAAGATGGGCGGCCATATCGCCATGATCGGCGTGCTGACCGGCCCGCGGGGCGAAGTGCCGACCGCGGCGCTGATGGGCAAGCAGGCGGTTCTGTCGGGCATTCTGGTCGGCAGCCGCCGGCAGCAGCAGGATTTCGTCCGGGCGCTCGATACGGGGCTGGTCCGGCCGGTGATCGACAGGATCTTTCCGCTTGAAAAACTCGCCGACGCGTTTCGCTATGAGATGAGCGGCAGCCATTTCGGCAAGATCGGCATCGAGTGGTGACAACGCCGGCACGCGTTTTTCCTTGCGGAGAACCCCTGCCCCGGTTACCTCGAAAACCAGACCCGGCCCTTAGGAAGCAGCCCATGTTTCTCACCAATCAGGATGTCATCGAACTCACCGCCTGGCGGCGCAAGCTGCATTCAATGCCGGAGATTTCCAGCGAGGAGATCGCGACTGCTGCCGAGGTGCAAGGGTTTCTTGCCGATACGGTGCCCGACCGGGTGGTGACAGGCCTTGGGGGCACCGGCGTCGCGGTCGTCTACGACAGCGGGCTTCCGGGCCCGACCGTTCTGTTCCGCGCCGAGCTGGATGCGTTGCCGATCGAGGAAGTCGGCTCGCCGGAGCATCGCTCGAAAATCCCCGGCAAGGGCCATATGTGCGGGCACGACGGCCATATGGCCATGCTTGCGGCGCTTGGGCGGCAGTTCGGCCGCGAAAGGCCGGAGCGCGGCCGCGTCATCCTGCTTTTTCAGCCGGCGGAAGAGACCGGCGCCGGCGCCGCGGCGGTCGTCGCCGACGAAAAATTCCAGGAACTGGTGCCGGATTACAGTTTTTCGCTGCACAACATGCCGGGCCTGCCGCTCGGTCATGCCTGGCTGAAGGACGGGATCGTCAACTGCGCCTCGCGCGGCCTGAGGATCTCCCTGACCGGGCGCACCGCGCATGCCTCCATGCCAGAGACGGGCATCTCGCCGGTACCGGCGGTCGCAACGCTGATGCCGGCGCTGACCGCCCTCAGCCAGGGCTCGATCGCAACCGGCGACATGGTGCTGGCAACGGTAACGCATGCCGCGATCGGCGAACCAGCGTTCGGCATAGCCCCCGGCCATGCCGAAGTATGGGTGACGCTGCGCACGATGACCGACAGCCAGATGGAAGCGCTGACGACCAGGGCCGAGGACCTGGTCCACGAGATCGCAGCAGCCGGCAATCTCCGATGCGAGATGGATTATCACGACATCTTCGGCCATTGCGAGAACCATGCGGAAGCCGCCGGAATGCTGCGGGCGGCGATGGATGTCGAAGGCGTTCCCCATGATGTCGGTGAAGCGATGCGCGGCTCGGAGGACTTCGGACGATTCGCGACGGTTTCGAAGTCGGCAATGTTCTTCCTCGGCGCCGGCGAAGACATGCCGAACCTGCACAATCCGAACTATGATTTTCCCGACGACCTGATCCCGATCGGCACGAAGATTTTTGTGCGCGTGGCGCGGGATATTCTCGGCTGAGGTCTTGAACGGGTGACGCCTTCATGCGGCGTCACCGTCATCCAGTCGCGATCACGCGTCGCTGTTGCCGAACAGCTTGGCCATGAATCCGCCATCGGTGCCCCGTCCGGGGCGCTTGCCGTCCCATTTGGGCACGATCACCATATGGGTGATGTCGCCGCGCTGGAAAGCCTTCAGGAACTTGTCGTAATCGGCGAAGGCGACGCAGCCGTGCGAGTCGCCGCGCACCCGGAGCAGGAAGCTGTGGGCAAGCAGGCCGGTGCGGCCCTGCGGTGCCTTGCCATCGACCGGCGTCAGGCGGATCGCGGCGACGCCGTGGAACAGCTTTTCGCGCATCGACAGCTTGTAGGTGCCGGGCGGCGTCGGGCCACGCATCGTCACATGGGTGTATTTCGGGTTGTCACGCATTTTGCCGATGCCGGAATGCGCCTCGAGCTTGGAGCCGTTCGGCATATAGACCATGCCGCCGGAAATATCGTAGACGGCCACTTTCGTGCCGATGCCGGGCCAGGCCGGCGCGGATTGCGACGGGCGCGTCGGCTCCTCGCGCATCGGATTGTCGGGCTTGGCAAAGGCGAGCGCGGTCGGCTTGTCGTCGCCGTCATCCGACTTGGCGGGCTTTTGCGGCGCGACAGCGGCGATGGCCGCAAGGGCTGCCGGCTTGGCGGGCTTGTCGGCGGCGGACCCAGGACGGATCACCGGCAGCGGACCGGCCTTCGGCAGATCATAGGAAGGTGCTGCGGGAACGGCCTCCTCGACCACCGCGACCTCGCTCTCCTCGGTATCGTCTTCTTCCAGGGCGGTTTCTTCAAGCGCGGCCATCTCGACCGGCTTCATGTCCTTGAGCCCCGCAACGGTGGTGACCGTCTCGGCATCCTGGATCATATCAGGCAAGCTGCCGCTCGCCGAGCGGGGCGCCACGACCACGAGGCTTTCCATCGCGGGGCCGAGCACCGCGCGAATGGCATTGGCGTCCGGACGGGCTTTTTCGAGCGCGGCGAACCGCTGATCGTGTTCCTGATGCCGGGCGGCCTTGGCCATCGCCACGGTCAGCACCCGACTGACGTTCGAAAGATCCGGCTTGCGAGCCTCAAGGGCGGCCACATCGGCGCCAGCCAGGCGATTGCCCTTGGGCTCGGCAGGCGCGCTGCCCGGAAGGCGGGAGAATTTTGAAACGTCGATTTCGCGTTCACGCGTTGTGGCAGCGGGAACGGCAAGAGCGATCGGTTTTGCCAACGCCGTCTCGAACTTCACATCGGAAGCCGACTTCACCGCGGTCGCCATGGTAACCATCGACGCACCCATCAAGGCGGCGACCGTCAGGCCGAAACCGACCGTGACATTGACCAGGAGAGAGCGGGATTTTTTGCGGCGCTGCGGAGCCTTGCCTGCCTGCCTGCCATTTACCGACGTCTGGACCGAACGCGCCATCACTCGTTACCCGAACCGTTACTCACACCGGCGAGGATCGCTTCCGCGAGACCGCCAACACAACCTTGGCGAGCGCTGAGCAAACGAAGATTTTGCTCACTGCCGCCTATCGACTGCATGTGAGGATGAACGATTATGGTAACCAATGTCTTTACGTCGCCCCGATTTGGTTTCGGTGGTGCACATAAAAGCGCATGCCGTCGGAAGTTTAACCGAATTGCGGCAACAGGGTGTCCGCCCGGTGCACAATTGAGGCCAGTCAAGCCAACGACCGTTGCTGTTTAGCCACAAAATCCAAGTCTTTCAAGGCTTGTCAGAATTTTTATACCATTTCCCTCGCCGCGCGCCGCCGGCCCCCCGACACATATTCCGACAGCAGCGCCTTGACGACGTCCATGACCGCCCGCACCCGAGGTGTATACCGGAGCCTTTCAGGGTGGTCGGACAGGTCTCTGCAGCAGGCGAAATTTAGGGTAAAAACAGTAGATCAAGTCCTTGTGGCCGGTCGCCACGAACTCGAGAACAGTCCAATCCTGAGCTCGCTGTGAATGCTCGACAGCGTTGTAGAGGCTGAGTTCCGCCGCACCACGATGCCCCTCACGGGAGAGTTTTTCCGCACCCCAAAACAGCCGGATGGCCCTTAATCCTGGAAGGATGGAGATCGACAGAACAGAGCTGACTGCTGCGCTGCAAAACATATCGGCCTTGATCCCGCCGCCCGCCCTTGGCATCCTCCGGCGATCCAGGATTCGGAGGACGACCGATGAAAGCGCTGCTCCTGATCGACATCCAGAACGGGTTTTGCCCGGGCGGCAACCTGCCCGTGGCTCACGGCGACGAGATCGTGCCGATCGCAAACCAGTTGATCGAAAGCGGCGGCTACGACGTCATCGTCGCCTCGCAGGACTGGCACCCCGAAAACCACGGAAGCTTTGCCTCTCGGCATCCGGGCAGGAAGCCGTTCGAGATGGGCGAACTGTCCGGCCAGCCGCAGGTCATGTGGCCCGACCATTGCGTGCAGGGCACGCCGGATGCGGAGTTTCACCCGGACCTCAACGTCGAGACCATCGACTATATCCAGCAGAAGGGCGAGAACCCGGCGGTCGACAGCTACTCCGCCTTCCGCGATAACGACCAGGCCGCAATAACGGGCCTTGCCGGCTATCTCAGAGCCCAGCAGGTGACCCAACTCGATCTCTGCGGGCTCGCCACCGATTATTGCGTGAAATTTTCCGCTCTGGACGCCGTGGAAATGCTGCCGGGCGTAAAAGTGCGCTTCATCGAGGATGCAAGCCGCGGCATCGATTCGGAAGGCGTCAAGAGCGCCATCGCCGAGATGAGAGCAAAAGGCGTCGGCATCGTTTCGAGCAAGGACATTCTCGCCGACTGATCGCCGGCACCAGGGCCGGTCGGCCTGATAGTTCAGCGGAATCGATCGTTCCATCAGCCCAATTGAATTGCGCGAGATCCCGCAGGGCTCTAAAGCCGATGCGAAAAGGATTTCTTCGATGAATCGCAGCGAATTCAACCAGGGTCTGAAGGGTGGCCTCATCATCGCCCTGTCCGCGGCGCCCTTCGCGATGCTGTTCGGCGCCGTTGCAAGCGACAACGGCCTCTCGGTCATGGAAGCGGGCCTGATGAGCGCGACCGTCTATGCCGGCGCCAGCCAGCTCGTCGGCATCGAACTTTTCGGCCACCAGGTGGCACCGTGGCTGATCGTGCTCTCCGTCTTCGCCGTGAATTTCCGCCATATCCTCTATTCGGCGGCGCTGACCCGATACATTACCCATTTCACGCCGATCCAGAAATTCTTCACCTTCTTCGTGCTGACCGACCCGCAATTCGCCGAAGCCGTGAAACGCGGCGAAAGCGGCCGGGGCGTCAGTTTCCCCTGGTATATCGGCTTCGGCGCCGCGATCTATTTCCCCTGGCTGTTTTTCAGCATCTTAGGCGCGTTTTTCGGGCGTATGATGGGCGATCCGCGTGCGCTTGCGATCGACGTGCTGCTGCCGGTCTATTTCCTCGGGCTGGTCATCGGCTTTCGCAGCAAGCCGGGCTTTTATCCGGTGGTGGTGGCGAGCGCGCTCGGCTCCGTGCTCGGCTATCATTTCGTCGGCTCGCCCTGGCATGTCAGCATCGGTGCCGCGGTCGGCGTGGTCGTCGCCGCCTTCCTGCCATTGTCCACAGAACCCGCGCCGGTAACGGCCGCCGCCGAGACGGAGAGCTGACATGGCAGACCAGCTCTCCATGGACATGGTGGTCCTGATTCTCGCCGCAGCGGCCGCGACCTTCCTCACCCGCATCGGCGGTTATGTGCTGATCACCCGGATGAAGACGATCCCGCCGCGCATGGAACAGGCCCTCAACGCCGTGCCGGCGGCGGTTCTGACTACGCTCGTCGCGCCCGCCTTCTTCAACGGCGGCTGGGACGTCAAGATCGCCATGCTGGCGGCACTCGTGGTTGGGGTCCGGTATCCGGGCCTCTTGCTGCTCGGCGCCGGCTGGGCGGCAGCGATGATCTGCCGCCACCTCTTGGGCTTCTGACTAAGGCGCCCCGCTTCAGGAAAGCGGCTCCGTCGCCTTCACCAGCCAGGTCTTGATCGCGTCGTCCTCGATCAGCGGCAGCAGCTTTTCGCGCACGGCGGCATGGTAGCCGTTCAGCCAGTCGAGTTCCTCGGCGGTCATCAGGTCAGGCAGCACGAGGCGGCGGTCGATCGGGCACCAGGTCAGCGTCTCGAAGGCGAGCATCGGCTGGTCGCCGCCGTCGATCTCTTCCGCTCCGGTCACATAAATCAGGTTTTCGATGCGGATGCCGAAGGAGCCGGGACGGTAGTAACCGGGCTCGTTCGAAAGGATCATGCCGGGCAGCAGTTCCTGGGTCGCCAGCCGCGAGATCCGCTGCGGTCCCTCATGGACGGAGAGGTATGAGCCGACGCCGTGGCCCGTGCCATGCGCATAATCGCCGCCGGCCTTCCAGAGCGCGATGCGGGCGAGCGGATCGAGATCGCAGCCGCGCGTGCCCTTGGGGAAACGCGCCGTGCTGATGCCGATCATGCCCTTCAGAACCAGGGTGAAGAAACGCTTGTGCTCTTCCGGAACAGAACCGACCGCAACCGTGCGGGTGATATCGGTCGTGCCGTTGACATATTGCGCCCCCGAATCGACCAGGAACAGCTCGCCCGCTTCGAGCTTGCGGTTCGTCTCGGTCGTTACCCTATAGTGGATGACCGCACCGTGTTCGCCGGCGCCGGAGATCGTCTCGAAGGAAATGTCCTTCAGCGGGTTCTGCATGTTTTGTCCGACGCGGGCACGGGTCGCCTCCAGCGCCTTGACCGCGTCGATCTCGGTGATCGTGCCGGGCGCCTGGGCGTCGAGCCAGCAGAGATATTCGACCATTGCGGCGCCATCCTGCAGATGCGCCTTGGCCGAGCCGTCGAGCTCCTCGCGGTTCTTGCACGCCCGCGGCAGTTTCGCCGGATCGGAAGCCTCGACCACCTCGCCGCCGGCGGCGGTGATCGCCCTGGTGAGCGCCAGCGGCGTCAGCTCTGGGTCGATGAGGATCTTCGCGCCATCCGCCGAGAAGGCCGCAAGCCGCGCTAGGAATTCCGAAGGCGGACGCTGGACGGCGATCTGGGCCAAGTAGGCTGCCTGTTCGATACCGGTCTTCATCTGGTCGAGAAAAATCTCGGCCTTGCCCTCGGCCGGGATGATGGCGCGCGACAACGGATAGGGCGTGTGCGGCACGTCGTCGCCGCGGATGTTGAATATCCAGGCAACCGAAGTCGGATCGGCGATGACGACCGCCGCAGCCCCCTTCTCCTTTACCTGGCTCGCAATCGAGGAAATCTTCTCGCTCGCCAGCGTGCCGGCATGCTCCTGTTTCTGGATCGAGACGGCGCCGAGCGGCTCGGCCGGCCGATCGATCCAGATCGCGTCGAGCGGATTGGCATCGAGCAGCACCAGCGAACCGCCGATCTCGGCAAGCGCCTTTTCGAGCCGGCGCACTTCCGCCCCTGCATGCAGCCACGGATCGATGCCGAGCCGGAAACCTTTTGCACCGTGGCGCGGCAGCCAGACATGCGGCGGCTCGTTGACGAGATCGCCGGCGGTAAAGACCGAGCCATCCACCTGTTCGGCAAGCTGGGTGACGTAACGTCCGTCGACGAAAACGATAGCCTCCCGTTGAGTCACGAGCGCCATGCCGGCCGATCCGGTGAAGCCGGTGAGCCAGGACAGGCGTTCGGCCGAGGCCGGCACGTATTCACCCTGATATTCGTCGGCACGGGGGACAAGAAAACCGTCAATGCCGAGATCGGCGAATTTCGCCCTGAGCGCGCTGACGCGATCGCGGCCGAACTGCGGGGCGGACTTCACTTCGAAGGACTGGAACATGAGGTTGTTTTTCCGGGCTGCCTGATTCCGAGAGGTCGGACCATGTTAACCGATCTTCGACGGACATTGCCAGACAGGCCGGATGAGCGGTGATCGTGCATCTGCTCAACAGGTCTGGCGCGGATCTGGCCATCCTATGCAACAAACGCATACCACCAATGAGAGAAGCCCTCTCACTGTGCAGTGCAGCAATCGCTATATTCACTTCATCGAACGGGCGCCGAACAAGGCCCGTGTCAAAAGGATCGCTTCCATGGCCAACTCTTTCTTCCGCAATGCCTTCAACCGCGTGGTCGAAGCTCGCGAGCGTCAGGTTGCCCGCTACGTCAACGGCGCCCTGCTGAACCTCGACGATGAGACGCTGAAGGGCCTCGGCACCAGCCGCGAAGAACTGCGCCGCAAGGGCGCCCAAAGCTACGTATTTTAAGCTACGTATCCCGATCATACGGCCGGCGTGGCTCTCCTCCCTCACCCGCCCCGGCTTTCAGGATACGAGGCCCGCTCGAGCAGATCCTCCCTCACGCTCGCGGGTAGATCAGTCTCAGAACTGATCGCAAGGCGGCACCACTGGTGTCGCCTTTTTGCTGTCTGCACCAGAAGCCATGCAAAGAAATCAATGCTGCATTGCGAAATGAATCACCGGTTGCGCAGATGGATCGTCACCCAGCCATTGCGCCATATGGTGCGGACATGGGCCAGGTGGACGCCGCTATAGGCGGCCAGCACCTTCCAGCGCTGTCCGGCCAGGATGCCGGACAGGATCACCGAACCGCCGGGCGCCAGATGTGCCGCCAGCTGCGGCGCCATCTTCATCAGTGGCCGCGCGAGAATGTTGGCGATGATCAGGTCAAACGGTCCCTCCCGATCGAACGCCGGCGAATGAAATCCCGGCGCCGTCTCCAGGCGGATGCCGGCGGCGATGCCGTTGCGGCGGACGTTTTCACGGGCCACCCGCACGGCGACCGGGTCGATATCGGTCGCCAGAACCGGAATGTTGCGCAGCTTGCGCACGGCGAGCGCCAGCACGCCGCTTCCGGTTCCGAGATCGAGCGCGTTGCGGACAGGTCTTGCGCGCATCACGTCCTCGATGACTTCGAGGCAGCCGGCGGTGGTGCCGTGATGGCCGGTGCCGAAGGCCTGGCCCGCATCGATCTCGATGGCGATGTCGTTGACCTTGACCTTGTCGCGGTCATGCGAGCCGTGAACAATGAACCGCCCGGCCCTCACCGGCTTCAGCCCCTCCAGCGACTTGGCGATCCAGTCGATGTCCGGAATGACCTCCCTCTGGATTTCCAGAGCGGGAAAGGCCTGGGCGAGACCCTCGGCGACACGCTCGCGCACCATCTCCTCGTCATCCGCCATCATGTAGACGGAGGCTTCCCAGATATCCTTCTTCTCATCGACCTCGGTGGTGGCGATGGCGAAATCCTCTTCGCCGAAAACCTCCGACAGGATATCGAGGATCTCGGCCGCACCTTTTTCGGTGGACGTGACGTAAAGGCGGATTTCGCTCAAGGAAACGGTCTCTCAGCTATTGATCGGTGGCGGAGAGGATTGCCACAGAAGCTGTGTCCGCTTCAACGCCAAACGTATCAGCCCTTGATCAGATTTTCGAGCTTCTTGATCGCGACGTCCGGGTTTTCGCCGTAGGCAATGGTGCCGGCGAAGCGTCCGCCATCGTCGAGCAGGAATACCGACGCCGTGTGATCCATGGTGTAGTCGCCGTTCGGATCCTTTTCGTCGACCGGCACCTTCTTGAAATAGACCTTGAACCCCTTGGCCATCTCCTGGACCTTGGCCGGCGGGCCGGAAATGCCCTTCACCCGGTCGGTGACATTGGAAACGTACTGGCCGAGCAGTTCAGGACTGTCGCGCTCCGGATCGATGCTGACGAAATATCCGTTGAGCTTGGTGCCGTCCGGATCGACCTTGCGCAGCCAACCGTTGAGCTCGAAAAGAGTCGTGGGGCAGACTTCCGGGCAATGGGTGAAGCCGAAAAAAAGCGCCGTCGGCTTGTCTTGGAAGGCCTTCTCGGTGATCGGCTGGCCGTTCTGGGCGACGAGCTGGAAAGGCACGCCGAACGGACCCTCGGCAAGCTGCTGTTTCGAACGCGTCAATGTCAGCGTCAGCGCCACCAGCACGCCCGCCAACGCAACGACGGCGACCCACAGAACAATTCGAAAGCTCTTCATCGGTATCTCTTCAGCTCAGGCCCAGTTGACGGAGCGATAGACCCGGGCCGGCGGGCGCGCAATTCAAGAAGTCGTTTTCGAAAGAAATCGCGCTGATTTGTCTCAACGACAAGGCAGTGGTCAGAAACACCAGGAAAGACCGGTTTCATCGAGCGTCAGCAGGATGGATGAGCCGAACCGGAGCCAGCCGTAAAAGGCGATGCCGCCGAGCCCGAGCAAGAACAGGCTCAGGGCAGTAATCAGCGGCAGGCGGTAACTGTCGACAGTGCTATCCATGCTGTTCAATCTACAACCTTTTCCGGCTCCTTGGAAGGCGGCACAACCTCCAAACAAGCTTAGCGTAAGATTAATACCTGTCTGAGATCTTATAAAGGCGAAGGTGGTTCACGAATCGTTGCGGCAAATGGGAGTGAGATGCGACACGCATCGCACTAAGGGCCGCGATATCGTGAGGACCCCCAAAGACATGACGTCGCCGATATCGGCTCGCTCCCTGTTTCCATCTCTATCCGAAAGCCTGCCGGACCTGTCCGGCGCCGGGAGGAATTTCAACAGCATGACGGCACAACCCATTCGCAAGACGTTATCGGTCAATCACCGGCTATGGACGCTGGCAGGATCCGCCTTTGCCGGTATCGGCGCAATGCTGCTTGTCGGCTGGTACGAGGGCCGCCAGGTCAACGAAGCGCTGCAGCGCGCCACCGAGATTCGGGAGCATGTGGATACCGTCAACGGCATGCGCATCGCCAACCTGGAGCTCGTCCTGGCCGCGATGGACACGATCGTCGACCGCGACGACAAACGCGTCGATCCCGCCCGGCTGAAGGCGATGGCGGACTCCATCGACAAGTTGAAAAGCTCTTCGGGCGACCTGAGAAAACTCGCGACCGACATCGGCAATCCCGGCCTCGTCGCAGGTTTTGAAACGGATCTCGCAGCGGTTTCCAGCGCAATCCAGATCGATCTCAGGAAAATGGTCGAAACCGGCGCGCCTGACGACGCCTACGACAAGATCGATGACGTCATCGACAGCGCTGGCGAACGGCTTGGCACAGCTCTCGAGGCAGCAGCCGTCGCAGGCGAAAAACTTGTCAGCAGCCGCGTCCAGGAGGCGAATACGCTTTCCTCGAGCGCTCTTTATGTGCAGCTCGGCTGCGGCCTGATCGCACTGGTCGTCATGGCGATCCTCCAGAGCGTTCATGGCGGCGCCATAAGGCGCGGCATCGACGGGGTTCGCGCCAGCATGCAGCGGATCATCGGTGGCGACTACAAGACCGCCGTGCCCGGCATCGACCGCGGCGACGAAATCGGCGAGATGGCGCGCGCCACCGACATCTTCCGGCTTTCAGCCGTCGAGCGCCAGACCCTGGAGAACAGCCTGGAGGACGAACGCCGCCGGAACGAAACCCAACGGCAGGCGAGCGAATCGGAACAGAAGGCCGAAGCCCAAGCGCTCCAGTTTGCCGTCGATTCGCTTGCGAGCGCACTCAACCGTCTCTCCGAAGGCGACCTCGCAGCCGCCCTCGAGCGTCCCTTCCGCGGAGATCTCGAGCGCCTGCGCACCGACTTCAACCGGGTCGTCGAGCGCCTGCGCCACATCATGACCGAGGTTGCCAACAGCTCCAGTTCCATCGGCGCCAACGCCAACCAGATGCGCTCCGCTGCCGACGACCTGGCGAAGCGGACCGAAAAGCAGGCGGCCTCCCTGGAGGAAACATCGGCAGCCCTCGAAGAAATCACGGCGACCGTCCGCAACGCCACCGGCCGCGCCGAGGAGGCAACGCAGATGGTGAGCGATGCCAAGGACTATACAGAAAAGTCTTCCGGCGTGGTTCGCGATGCCACGGCCGCCATGGGGCGGATCGAGGACGCGACCGCCGAAATCGGCAAGATCATCAACGTCATCGACGAAATCGCCTTCCAGACCAACCTGCTGGCCCTCAACGCCGGGGTCGAGGCGGCCCGCGCGGGCGAGGCCGGCAAGGGTTTTGCCGTCGTCGCCCAGGAAGTGCGCGAACTCGCCGGACGCGCCGCTGGTGCGGCCAAGGACATCAAGGCACTGGTCACCCGTTCGAACCAGGAGGTCAAGACCGGCGTGGACCTGGTGAAGGCGACAGGCGACGCCCTGACTCGGATCGGCGACGACGTGCTGAAAATCAACGATCACGTTCACGCGATTTTCACTTCTGCGCGCGAACAATCGACCGGACTAACCGAGATCAACATGGCGATCGGCCAGATGGACCAAGCAACGCAACAGAATGCCGCAATGGTGGAGCAGAGCACTGCTGCCAGCCATTCGCTGGCCAGCGATGCCGAAAACCTGAACAAGCTGATCGGCCATTTCCAGATCCGTGGAGGCAATGGCCCTCGCGCCGTCGAGGCTGCGAGCGCTTCCACGCCACCCAAACCATCGCCCGCACTGAACTTGATGAACAAGCTCGCGGGAGCCTTCAGCAACAGCCCCACCTCCGCCAAGCCGAAGGCCGTGGGATCCTCAGACAAATGGGAAGAGTTCTGACATGACGAACGCCATCAAGCAGTCCGGCGCCTACCTTGAAATCGTCTCCTTTCATCTCGGAGACCAGGAATTCTGCATCGACATCATGGCGATCCGCGAAATCCGCGGCTGGGCGCCGGTGACCCCGATGCCGCACACCCCGCCTTACGTGCTCGGCCTCATCAACCTGCGCGGCGCGGTGATCCCGGTCATCGACATGGCCTGCCGCCTCGGCATGAAGATGACCGAACCGTCGGAACGCTCCGCGATCATCGTCACGGACATTGCCGGCAAGCTGGTCGGCCTGCTGGTCGAACAGGTATCCGACATGATGACCATCCGTGGGGAAGACCTGCAACCGGCCCCGGAAATCATTCCGGAAGCCCAGCGCGCCTTCTGCCGCGGCATCGTAGCGCTCGAAAAGACCATGGTCTGCTTCCTGAACCTCGACACCGTCATCGCCGACGAGCTCGCGCGCGAAGCCGCGTGATCTGCGGCGCAAAAACGTCCGAAACCATGTTCGGATCTCCCGTTACACGCAGATGTGACGGGAGATTAACTAATTGTAATCATTGCCTATTTGTAACAATTTTAAACGGAACCGGGGAACCGGGGCCACGTTCTCCCGTCGCTAAACGCCCAACCGACGCTTCAAACGCCCCTCGGCTGGTTTACCCAAGATAGGAGAACGACCATGAACAAGGCTTTTGCTCTCGCAGTCCTGATGTCCGCCGCCACGGTGGGAACCGCCTATGCCCGCGATATGGGCATGACGGCAAAACCCGCGGGTGACGTCGCCATCGTCTTTACCAACCCTGAACTCGACGACAGCGCGAAGCGGCTGGACGTTCCGGATAGCATCATCCACCCGGACCAGGCCACCATCCAGAAAGCCCAGAACGAAGTGAAGACCGACCGCGCGCTGCGCGCCGATCTGCTGAGCCAGAACGTCGAGCTCAACAACGTCGTGGCAATCGACACCGCCGCCGACGGCAGCCGGACCGTCTACGTCCGCTGATTCGCCCACCATTACCGACGGATTTCAAAATCGGGTTCGCTTGCCGAGCCCGGTCTTGTCGTTTTGCCGGCCCTCCTGTTGACCTCGGCCACACCGCATGACTGTATTCGCCGAAAGGATGCAGCATGCTCTGCATCTTCACGCTTTGGGAGGAGCGCGCTTGAGCGACAGAGTTGACGCCATCGTGGTGGGTGCGGGCCTTTCGGGCCTCGTTGCCGCGACCGAACTTGCAGATGTCGGCCGCTCCGTCGTCATCCTCGACCAGGAACCGGAACAGAATCTCGGCGGCCAGGCCTTCTGGTCGCTCGGCGGGCTGTTTCTCGTCGATTCTCCCGAACAGCGGCGGATGGGCATCCGCGATTCGCTCGATCTCGCCTGGCAGGACTGGCTGGGCACCGCCGGTTTCGACCGCGAGGAAGACCACTGGCCGCGCCTCTGGGCGGAAGCCTATGTGGCGTTCGCCGCCGGCGAGAAACGCTCCTGGCTCAGGCAGATGGGCCATCGCATCTTTCCGATCGTCGGGTGGGCGGAACGCGGAGGCGGCTCGGCGACCTCGCACGGCAATTCCGTGCCTCGGTTCCACACCACCTGGGGCACAGGCCCCGGTGTCGTCGAACCGTTCGAGCGGCGGGCGCGCGAGGCGGAAGAAAACGGCAGGATCCGCTTTCTCTGGCGGCACCGCGTCGACAATCTGGTCAGGACCGGCAGTGCCGTGACAGGGGTTGCAGGCACGGTCCTTGCGGCGAGCACGGCGCTGCGGGGCGAGGAAACCTCCAGGACACCGGCCGGTGACTTCGAGCTCAATGCGCCGATCGTCATCATCGCTTCGGGCGGCATCGGCGGCGACCAGGACCTCGTACGGCAGATGTGGCCGGCAAGGCTCGGGCGACCGCCGGCTTTCATGGTCTCGGGCGTGCCCAAACACGTGGACGGGCGGATGATCGGCATTACCCGCGCGGCCGGCGGGCAGGTGATCAACCGCGACCGTATGTGGCACTATACCGAGGGCCTGCGGAACTGGAACCCGATCTGGCAAAACCACGGCATCCGGATTCTGCCCGGCCCTTCCTCGCTATGGTTCGACGCGACAGGCAAGCGCCTGCCTGCCCCTTTTTATCCCGGCTACGATACGCTCGGCACGCTGCAGCACCTGATGGCGACGGGCTACGACTACAGCTGGTTCGTGCTGAACCAGAGCATCATCCGCAAGGAATTCGCGCTCTCCGGCTCCGAGCAGAACCCGGACCTCACCGGTCGCGACTGGAAGCTGACGGCGAAACGGGCGATCGGCAGGAAGGCGACCGGGCCGGTGGAGGCCTTCAAGGAACATGGCGAGGATTTCGTGATCGCCGAGAACCTTGGCGAGCTGGTGGCCGGCATGGACCGGGGAGCAATCTTCTGGACGTTGCACAAATGGAGCGCGAGATATTGGCCCGCGACGCCCAGGTGGCCAATCCCTTTGCCAAGGATGCGCAGATCATGGGCATCCACAACGCCCGCCGCTCGCTTGGCGAGAAGCTGGTGCGCACGGCAAAACCGCACCGTATTCTCGATCCGGCGCACGGGCCGCTGATCGCGGTGAGACTGAATATCCTGACTCGCAAGACGCTTGGAGGGATCGAGACGGACCTCTCGGCCCGCGTGCTCGGCGAGAACGGAGAAGCGATCCCGGGCCTCTATGCCGTCGGCGAGGCCGCCGGTTTCGGCGGTGGCGGCATGCACGGCTATCGGGCGCTCGAAGGCACCTTTCTCGGCGGATGCCTGCTTTCCGGCCGCAATGCCGGCCGGGCGGCCGCAGCCGCCCTTGGCTGACCGGATTACGGTTTTGGCTTGCCGTTCTTCCAGGCGACGTTCTGGTTATAGAGCGGAATGGTCGAGATCGCCATCTTGGCCGAGCCGTCCACCACCTGCCGCGAGTGAGCGAGATAGATCAGCGTGTCGTTCGCCTTGTCGTAGATACGCTTGACGAGCAGGTCCTTCCAGATCAGGGAACGGCCCTGCCGGAACACTTCCTCGCCGCCCTTGCCGAGGTCGATCTCGCCGATCTCGATCGGACCCGTCTGGCGGCAGGCAATCGAATTGTTGGAAGGGTCCTCGAACCAGTTGCCGTTCTTAAGCCGGTCTATGATGCCGCGCTCGAAATAGGTGACGTGGCAGGTTACGCCCTTTATCTGCGGATCGGCGACCGCCTCGACGATGATGTCATTGCCGGTCCAGTCGACGCCGACTTCGCCGACAACCTGGGCGGAAGCGGGGGCGGCAAGCATGCCGAGCGAAAAGGCTGCGGCAGATGCAAGGCAGGCAAGGCGGCTCATTGGTTGCGTCATGGCGACTTCGGCTCCGGTAAACGATCCGTGATCTGAGATAAGGATTGCCGGGGCGGAAACAAGCGGATGCTCGGGAACTCTTATTTGAGCCGGCAGGTGCAGGGCGCGTAGCCGCCGGAAAACAGCCGCCCGACCTTCATGCCGATCATCGCCGGAATGTCGCGGACATGCGGCACGGCAAGCGATTTGGCGATCGCGATCGTCGCGCGCGCGCAGACGGCGGCGTCCTCGGCCGCATTGTGGTGGGCGAACCTGAGGCCGAGATGCTGGGCAAGGACGTTGAGCTTGTGCGAGCCGAGCTGCGGCCAGACCTTCTGCGACATCTTTACGCTGCAGAGATAGGAAAGTTCTGGATAGCTCTGCCGATAGACATCGAGGCAGGCCCGCCAGACGCTGAAATCGAAGGCGGCATTATGGGCAATCATCGTCGCACCGCGAAAATCGTCGGCGAACTCGTCCATCACCTCCGGAAACTCGCCGGCATCCTCGACATGTTCCGGCCGAATGCCGTGGATCGCGACGTTGAACGAGGAAAACCGCATGTCCTTCGGGCGGATCAGCCGCTCCTCCACCCGCACCACCTCGTCGCCCTCCAGCCAGGCAAGCCCGACCGAGCAGGCGCTGCCGCGTTGCTCGTTGGCGGTTTCGAAATCGATGGCGATGGTTTTCAAGGGCGAGTTCCGGATGAAGGTCGGAGACCTTCTACAGGCGGGAACTCGATTCGGCAAAGACGACCAGCGCTTTCCTCCCTCTTGACGCCTTGGCGCTTGTTTGAGACCTTAGCGCCGTGACCCGTTTCGCCGCCCACATGCATCTTACCGTGACCATTCACCCCGCAGGGTGCGTGGCGGTCTTGGCGCGTTAACCGGTCATCCGTCCACCAACCCTGCCGAATATGGCAGGGTTCGGTGTTTCCGCTCTGCCTCGGCGAAGACCAAGGAGAGCAAGCATGAAGATAGCCGAAGAGATCCAGGAGAAACCACCCCGACCGTCGAGGCTGGAGGGTCTTGGGATCCGTGCCATGCGAGCGACGGACGCGGAGGCCGTCAACGCATTGGCCAACATGCCGGGTCATCGCTACGGAACCCTGCGTCTGCCGCACGCACGCCTGGAAGAGACCCGCAAATGGGTGGAGAGCCCGACGCCCGGAAACATCGCGCTGGTGGCTACCTACGAGGGCCAGATCGTGGGCAACGGTGGCATCAACCGATTTCAGGGCCGTCGAAGCCACGCGGCTAGCCTCGGCATGGGCGTGCACGACGATTTTGTCGGACGCGGGGTAGGCAGCGCCTTGCTCGGCGAGATGGTACAGGTCGCGGACGACTGGCTGGACATCCGCCGGCTCGAACTGACCGTCTACACCGACAACGAGGCAGCCATCGCGCTCTACCGGAAATTCGGCTTCGAGGTGGAAGGCCGTCTCAGACAATTCGCCTTCCGCAACGGCGAATATGTCGATGCCTATTCGATGGCGCGGCTCAGGGTGTGAACCTCATCACCCGAGGAAGGCCCTCACGCGATGAAGGCCAGCCATTCGTCCTCGTCCATCACCTGGACGCCGAGCTCCCTCGCCTTGTCGAGCTTGGAGCCGGCGCCCGGGCCTGCGACCACATAGTCGGTCTTCTTGGAGACCGACCCGGCCACCTTGGCGCCAAGGCTTTCCGCCCTCGCCTTGGCCTCGTCGCGGGTGAATTTCTCGAGCGAGCCTGTGAAGACCACCGTCTTGCCGGCGATCGGGCTGTTCGAGGCGACCGGCTGTTCGGCGGCCTGCGGCGTTACCTCTTCGCGAAGCCGGGTGATGACCTCGACATTGCGCGGCTCCTTGAAGAACTCGACGATGGCGCGCGCCATCACCTCGCCGATGCCCTCGATATTGTTGAGGTCGTCCCAGGCATCGCCGGAAAGGTCGGCCGCGTCGTCCATGGCCTTCGCAAACGCCTCGTAGGTGCCGTAGGCGCGCGCGAGCAGCTTGGCGGTGGTCTCGCCCACGTGGCGGATACCAAGCGCGTAGATGAAGCGGTGCAGCGCTATCTCGCGCCGCTCCTCGATCGCGTCGAACAGCTTCTTGACGCTGACCTTGCCGAAGCCCTCGATATTTTCGAGCTTGGTCAGCGCCGATCCCTCCTGCCGCCGCTTCAGCGTAAAAATATCCGGCGCGGTGCGGATCTTCAGCGCATCGTCTTCCGCCTCGAAGAAGAAATCGATCTGCTTCGAGCCGAGACCTTCGATATCGAAGGCATTGCGCGACACGAAATGCTTGAGGTGCTCCGTCGCCTGCGCCCGGCAGACGAAACCGCCGGTGCAGCGGGTGACCGAATCGAGCTTGCCGGTCTTTTCGTTGCGCTCGCGCACCGCATGACTGTCGCAGACCGGGCATTTCTTCGGGAATTCGTAAGGGACCGCTTCCGAAGGACGCTTCTCCATCACGACGTCAAGCACCTGCGGGATGACATCCCCTGCCCGCTGGACGATGACGGTGTCGCCGACGCGGATATCGTGGTCCGGCTCGCGGATCGCTTCGCCCGAGTTGCCGAGCCCCTTGATATAGTCCTCGTTGTGCAGCGTCGCATTGGTGACGACCACGCCGCCGACGGTGACCGGCGTCAGCCGTGCGACCGGCGTCAGCGCGCCGGTGCGGCCGACCTGGATGTCGATGCGCTCCACATGGGTGAAGGCCTGCTCCGCCGGGAATTTATGCGCCGTCGCCCAGCGCGGCGAGCGAGAGCGAAAGCCGAGCCGGGCCTGCAGGTCGAGCCTGTCGACCTTGTAGACGACGCCGTCGATCTCGTAGTCGAGATCCGGACGCTTCAGGCCGATATCCTTGTAATGGGCGATGATGTCCTCGACTGCGTGCAGTCGTTTCATCAACGGGTTGACCGGAAAACCCCATTCCCTGAACTTTTCGACCATGCCCATCTGGGTATCGGCCGGCATTTCCGACATTTCGCCCCAGGCATAGGCGAAGAATTTCAGGTTGCGGCTGGCGGTCACCTTGGCATCGAGCTGGCGCAGCGATCCGGCAGCCGTGTTGCGCGGGTTGACATAGGTCTGCCTGCCTTCCGCCGCCATCTTCTCGTTGAGCGCCAGGAAGTCGCTTTTCGTCATATAGACCTCGCCGCGCACCTCGACGACATCGGGCACGCCTGCGGGCAGGCGATTGGGGATTTCCTTGATGGTCTTGATGTTCTCGGTGACGTTCTCGCCGGTCGTACCGTCGCCGCGGGTCGCAGCATTCACCAGCCGGCCGTTCTCGTAGCGGATCGACATGGAAAGCCCGTCGATCTTCGGCTCGGCGGTGAACGCGATCGAGCCGTCCGGCAGCTGGCCGAGGAAACGGTAGACGGAAGAGACGAAGTCGCGAACGTCATCGTCCGAGAAGGTGTTGTCGAGCGACAGCATCGGCCGCGAATGGGTGATCGCCGCAAACGTCGGCAAGGGTGCCGCACCGACCCGGATCGACGGGCTGTCGGCGCGGATAAGCTGCGGGAACCGCTTCTCGATCGCGTCGTTGCGCCGTTTCAGCGCGTCGTAATCCGCATCCGAAATCTGCGGCGCGTCGTGGCCGTGATAGAGCTCGTCATTGCGGGCAATCTGCGCCGCCAAGTAGGCCAGTTCGGCTGCGGCCTGTTCTTCGGTCAGGTTTTCGACGGGCGTCTGTTCGGCGGGCATGCGGGTCTACTCCTCGGGTAGCGAGGAGTCGTTTTGTAGCGCAAATTTTTCCGATGGGAAGGGTGGATGGAAGGTCTCGGTGGATGAGCCTAGCCGTTCCCCGCCAGCAGCCGCTTGGCCGCCGCCCTCGCCTCGTCGGTCACCGATGCGCCGGCGAGCATGCGGGCGATCTCTTCGGTGCGGTGTTCCGGTTCCATGGTGGCGACGCGGGTGGCGATCTTGTCGGTGCCCTCGCCGGCCGGTCCCTTGGAGATCAGCAGATGGGTCGCGGCGCGCGCGGCCACCTGCGGTGCATGGGTGACGGAAAGCACCTGCACCTTGTCCGACAGCCGTTTCAGCCGCTGGCCGATCGCATCGGCGACGGCACCGCCGACACCGGTATCGATTTCGTCGAAGACCAGCGTCGGAGCCGAGCCGCGATCGGCGAGCGCCACCTTGAGCGCTAGGAGGAAACGCGACAGCTCGCCGCCCGAAGCGACCTTCATGATCGGGCCGGGACGCGTGCCGGGATTGGTCTGGACATGGAACTCGACGGTATCGATGCCTTCGGCGCTCGCCGCTTCCGGATCGCTCGCCACATCGACCATGAAACGGGCCCGTTCGAGCTTCAGCGCCGGCAGTTCGGCCATCACGGCTTCGGCCAGCGCCTCGGCACCATGCCGGCGCTTCTCGGACAGGATGGCGGCGGCCTGATCGTAGGCGGCCTTGGCAGCGGCGGTCAGCTTTTCCAGCTCGGCGAGCTTCTCCTCGCCGGCACCGAGATCGGCAAGGTCCGATATCATTTTTTCGGCAAGCGCCGGCAGGTCGGCGACCGGAATCGAATATTTGCGGCCGGCGGCCCGGAGCGCAAACAGCCGCTCCTCGACCCGCTCCAGTTCGCGCGGATCGAATTCGGTGCGCCTCAGCGCCGCCTCAACTTCCATCTGGGCATTGGAGAGGTAGTTGAGCGCCTGGTCGAGAAGCTCGACAGTCTCTTCGAGCAGGCCCGGCGCCTCGTGGCTCTTGCGCTCCAGGCGCCGCACCAGCGAGGCGATCAGCGGCACGGGCGACGCGTTGCCATTGAGGAACTCGGAAGCTTCGGAAATGTCGCCGGCGATGCGTTCGGACTTCTGCATTCGCGAACGCTGTTCGGCAAGCTCGTCCTCTTCGCCGTCGCGCGGCGACAGCGCTTCGAGCTCTTCCACCGAGGCACGGATATAATCGGCTTCGCGGGCCGCGGCGTCGACCTTAGCGCGATGCGTCTTGAAGGCCCGATCCGCGTCCTTCCACGAGCGATAGAGGCCGGAAAGCTGCAGCACCTCGTCGCTTAAGCCCGTAAAGGCGTCGAGCAGCGTGCGGTGCGCGTCGGTGCCGATCAGCGCCCGGTCGTCGTGCTGTCCGTGGATCTCGACCAGAAGCTGGCCGGCCTGGCGCATCAGCTGCACGCTGACCGGCTGGTCGTTGATCGAGGCGCGGGTGCGTCCGTCGGCCGACTGGATGCGGCGGAAGATCAGGTCGCCGTCGTCATCGATGCCGTTGTCGCGCAGAAGCTTGCGGGCGCCGTGGCTGCCGGACACGTCGAAGACGGCCGTCACCTGGCCCTTGTCCTCGCCATGGCGCACCAGGCCGCCGTCACCGCGACCGCCGAGCGCCAGCGAAAGACTGTCGAGAAGGATCGATTTGCCGGCGCCGGTTTCGCCGGTCAGCACCGAAAGGCCGGTCTCGAAGGCAAGATCCAGCCGCTCGATCAGAACGATATCGCGGATCGACAACTGGATCAGCATGTCTCAGACCTTAAGCGCCGATCAGCTTGGCCCCGGCGCGGGAAATCCACGAACCGCGATTCTCGCGCGGCTCGACGCCATTGCCCTTCAGCAGCTTGAAGGAATCCGCATACCACTGGCTGTCGGGATAATTGCGGCCGAGGACAGCGGCAGCGGTCTGCGCCTCTTCCGTGATACCCATGGCATAATAGGCCTCGGTCAGGCGTGCCAGCGCCTCTTCCACCTGATTGGTGTTGGGATACTGCTCGACCACGTTGCGGAAGCGCTGGATCGCGGCAAGGTATTCCTTGCGCTCCAGATAATAGCGGCCGATCTGCATTTCCTTGCCGGCGAGCTGGTCGCGCGCAAAGCGGATCTTCGCCTGCGCATCCTCGACATATTCCGAGGTCGGGTAATTGGTTACGACCTTGTTCATCGCATCGATGGTGCGCACCGCAGCGCGCTGGTCCTGGGTCACGTCGGCGATCTGCTTGGAGTAAGCGAGGCCGACGAGATACTGGACATAGGCCGAATCTTGCGATTGCGGATACTGGCTCATATAGCGGTTGCCGGTGGCGACAGCCTCGTCGTTGCGGCCGAGCCGATACTTGGTGAATGTGCTCATGACGAGCGCCTTGCGGCCCCATTCGGTGAAGGGATTCTGGCGGTCGATCGAATCGAACTTGCGGCCCGCTTCGGCAAGGTTGCCGGCCTTCATGTTGGCGAGGCCCTGGTTGTAGAGCGTCTCCGGCGCATCCGTTTCGAGACCGAGCTTGGTGATGTCGATATCGGGATCCGACTGGCAGGCGGTCATGCCAAAGCCGGCGCCGGCCAGCACCAGCGACATAAGCGCTACTCTTGCCGTCTTACGCATTCCAACAGACCTTACATGGTTCATTCGAGAATTCCTGATCGTCCCGCGCCTGAAAAGCCCGCTGCCCAAGCAGGCCGTTCTAGCCATAAAAGCAAAGGGAGAGCAACGCAATGCTGTGGCATTAATGCATTTTTGTGGCACGTCGCCGCAATACGGCATTTCAAGGTTAAATCGGAACCTT
Organism: Neorhizobium sp. T6_25; assembly: GCF_002968555.1. Lineage (NCBI taxonomy): Bacteria > Pseudomonadati > Pseudomonadota > Alphaproteobacteria > Hyphomicrobiales > Rhizobiaceae > Neorhizobium > Neorhizobium sp. T6_25. The sequence goes on along the minus strand of NZ_PVBL01000011.1, from coordinate 84,591 downwards.
GTCCCCCAAAAAGAAAAAGGCCGCTTCCGGAGAAGCGGCCGAGTCGACTGGGTCAACTTTATCAGGCAAACCAGGACGCAAGTTCCGGCACGTTGACCGGTACGAACTCCCCTGCCCGCACGCGGGCCGCGCGCGACGACGGAGCCTCGACGACCTCATAAGCCGTCGGGTCGCTCATCAGCGCCTTCAGCGCATTGGCATTCATCTTGTGGCCGCCGCGATAGGAACGGTAGCAGCCGATGAACTGGGCGCCGGCAAGCGCCAGGTCGCCGACCGCATCGAGCGTCTTGTGACGGACGAATTCGTCCTTGTAACGAAGGCCCTCGACATTGACGATCGTGTCGTCGTCGGAGATGACGACCGAATTTTCGAGCGAGGAACCGAGTGCATAACCGGCGGCCCAGAGACGCTCTACGTCGCGCATGAAGCCGAAGGTGCGGGCACGGGAGAGTTCCTGCTTGAAGGTCTCGGCGGTCAGGTCGCCCTTCCAGCTCTGGCGGCCGATCAGCGGCGAAGAGAAATCGATCTCGACTTCAAAGCGCGTGCCGTCATAGGGGCGGAACTCGGACCACGAAGCACCGGAGTCGATGCGGACCGGTTTCAAGACACGGATGTAGCGGCGCTTGATGCCGAGATTGACGATGCCGGCCTGCTCGATCGCTTCGATGAACGGATAGGAGCTGCCGTCCATGATCGGCATCTCGCCGCTGTCGACTTCGACCATGATATTGTCGACGCCGAGCGCGTAGAGCGCCGCCATCACATGTTCGATCGTTGCGACGGAGCGGGAAAGCGACGTACCGAGAACGGTGCAGAGATCGGTATTCCCGACCTGGGAGGAAACGGCCCGATATTCGACCGAGCTGCCGTCGTCCAGAAGACGCGTGAAGATCACGCCGGTGCCGGCTTCGGCAGGCTGAAAAGTAAGGCTGACGGGGGCTCCGGAATGAACGCCAATGCCCTTCAGGGTTACCGGGGAGGCGATGGTGGTCTGGAAACCGAACAGTCCGATGGTCATTCCTGCTGCCTTCTTTTCGCCGGATCCGTAAAGCAAAAGGATCCGATATTCTTAACGCCTGCCGGACCGATCGCCTGAATCGGTCGATCTCTGTCGGCGTGTCCTAGCGTCTTTCATACGCAGCCATCCGGCACAATCCAAATCACTGTTCATTTCGGATTGTTACGTTGTTAACCCTGCGTCTTGATTGATAAAACGAGCGAAGGCCCGGATACGTGATCCGGGCCTTCTTCACGTTTCGTGACCGTCTTTAACTCAGTTCGACTGGCGGCGCAGGAAGGCCGGAATTTCGAGCTGATCTTCCTCGTGATGGGCCTGCGGAACCGCACGTCCATGATCGTCGAGATTGCCGCGGCGCGGCGCATAGAGGCTAGCTTCGGCCGACAGCGGACGACGCTGCTGCGGGGCCGGAGCCGGTGCGGCCGGCTCGATGTGAGCAGGCTCTTCCTCTTCGCGGCGGCCAAGCGAGTTGGTGATCCGCTTCAGGAGACCCATCGGGCCGCGTTCTTCCTGCACATGGCTCACCGGCTGGGCACGACGATCCATTTCGGCCTTCACGACCGGCGGGAAATCCTCGACCTTCGGCATGCGAACCGGTTCGACCACCTGCGACATCGATGGCGACATCGGCTCGCGATAGACCGGCTGCGCCGGGCGCGGAGCCGGCTGGCTCATCGCCGGAGCGGGCTGCTGCGCGTGATGATGAACCGGGGCCGGCTGCGGGGCCGGAGCCGGGCGGCTCATGGCCGGGGCCTGTGCTTCGGCCGGAGCAGCTGCGAAGATGCGGCTCTGCGGACGGAACTCTTCCTGCTGATGCATGACCGGCTGCGGAGCGACCGGCTGAGGTGCCGCATGCTGGTGCTGCGGCTCAGCGATTGCGAGTTCGCGTTCCATTTCGGCTTCCGCCATGCGGATCGTCTCGGCGATCGGATCGACGACCGGCTTCGGAGCCGGGGCTGCCTGCATGACCGGAGCCGGCTGAGCAGCAACTGGCGCCGGAGCAATGGCGGCCGACGGACGGATGATCGGCTTTGCGGCGGCGCGCATTTCTGCGGCACGGATGTCGACGGCGCCGGCGGCGCGATCGATACCGGTCGCGACAACCGATACGCGGATCAGGCCTTCGAGCGCTTCGTCGAAGGTCGCACCGAGGATGATGTTCGCGTCCGGATCGACTTCTTCGCGGATGCGGGTCGCAGCTTCGTCGACTTCGAACAGCGTCAGGTCACGGCCGCCGGTGATCGAGATCAACAGCCCCTGAGCGCCCTTCATCGAGGTCTCGTCGAGCAGCGGATTGGCGATCGCGGCTTCTGCGGCCTGCATGGCGCGGCCCGGGCCGGATGCTTCGCCGGTACCCATCATCGCGCGACCCATCTCGCGCATCACCGAGCGGACGTCGGCGAAGTCGAGATTGATCAGGCCTTCCTTGACCATCAGGTCGGTGATGCAGGCGACGCCAGAATAGAGAACCTGGTCGGCCATCGCGAACGCGTCAGCAAAGGTCGTCTTGTCATTGGCGATGCGGAAGAGGTTCTGGTTCGGAATGACGATCAGCGTGTCGACAGACTTCTGCAGTTCCTGGATGCCGGATTCGGCAAGCCGCATGCGGCGCTGGCCTTCGAAATGGAACGGCTTGGTGACGACGCCGACGGTCAGGATGCCCTTGGAGCGGGCGGCCTGCGCGACGACCGGGGCTGCACCGGTGCCGGTGCCGCCGCCCATGCCGGCGGTGACGAAGCACATGTGCGTGCCATGCAGGTGATCGACGATCTCGTCGAGGCATTCTTCCGCGGCGGCGCGGCCGACTTCCGGCTGCGAACCGGCGCCGAGACCTTCGGTGACCCGAGCGCCCATCTGGATGATGCGTTCGGCCTTGGTCATGGTCAGCGCCTGGGCGTCGGTATTGGCGACGACGAAATCGACGCCTTCGAGGCCGGCTGTGATCATGTTGTTTACGGCGTTACCGCCGCCGCCACCGACGCCAAACACGGTAATCCGAGGCTTCAACTCGGTGATATCAGGCTTTTGCAGCTTGATGGTCATTGCACCAGTTCCTTCTTTTGCTGGCCGCATCGCCGCCGGCCAATTCATTGCAACTCTTCTCCGATGCGCAGGCCGAAGCCCCTCGCATCAAAAACTTTCCTTCAACCACTGGCCCACGCGGGCCAGTCTGCCATTGCCGCTTCCCAGTGTGGCCATCAGGCCGCTCTGCGAAGCGTGTGTTTCGAGATCCGCGACCTGCGGATAGATCATCAGCCCGACTGCCGTCGAAAAGGCCGGTCCCTTGGCTGCCGTCGGCAGGCCGGAGACGCCCATCGGACGGCCGATGCGGACATTGCGCGCCAGGATGCGGCGCGCCGTTTCCGAAAGGCCGGTAAGCTGGCTGGCACCACCCGTCAGCACGACGCGCTTGCCGACGATCGGGCTGAAACCCGACTTCTGGATGCGGTCGCGGATGAGCTCGAGCGTCTCTTCGATGCGCGCCTGCACGATGCGGGTGACCAGCGAACGCGGCACCTGGGTCGGCTGATCGCGATCGTCCTCGCCGATCGGCGGAACGGAGATCACATCCCGCTCGTCGCCACCGTTGGCGAGCGCCGAACCATGCACGACCTTCATGCGCTCGGCATCCTCGATGCGGGTCGAAAGCCCGCGGGCAAGGTCGGTGGTCACGTGATGACCGCCCAGGCTGATCGCATCCGTGTGGACGAGCTTGCCCTCGGCAAAGACCGAGATCGTCGTCGTGCCGCCGCCCATGTCGATCGCAGCGCAGCCGAGTTCGACTTCGTCGTCGACGAGGGCCGCAAGGCCGCTGGCATAAGGCGTTGCGACCATGCCTTCGACCGACAGATGTGCACGGTTGACGCAGAGTTCGAGGTTCTTCAGCGTGGCGCGCTCGGCGGCCACGACGTGCATGTCGACACCAAGCGTATCGCCGAACATCGCCAGCGGATCGCGGATGCCGCGTTCGCCGTCGAGCGAGAAGCCGGTCGGAAGCGAGTGCAGGATGGCGCGATCCTGGCGCAGCGACTGCTGGCTTGCCGCGATCAGCACCTTCTTGAGATCGGCCTCTTCCACTTCCTGCCCGCCAAGATCGATCGTCGCCGTATAGACGTCGCTGGTGATGCGACCGGCGGAAACGTTGACGATCAGGCTGTCGACGGTAAGTCCCGCCATGCGCTCGGCGGCATCGACCGCGAGGCGAACGACGCTTTCCGCGGCATCGAGATCGCCGATCACGCCGGACTTCACACCGCGCGAGCGCTGGTGGCCGATGCCGATGATCTCGATACTGTGGGTGCGGCCCGGCAGAACCTGGCTTTCCTGGCGCGGCGTCAGCCGGGCGATCATGCAGACCACCTTGGTGGAGCCGATATCGAGGACCGAAACGACGTGGCTGCGCTTGGAAGACAGCGGCTTCATGCGCGGCAGGCCGAAATGGGAGGAACCGAATACGCTCAAGACTGCTCTCCCAGTTTCTTCAATGCCTTTGTCCGCGCATCGAGCGCCTCTTTGCGGCGATCCATGGCACCGGGAGTGAGCTGGATGGTGGTGCGATCCTCAAGCCTCAGGTCGACGGCGGCGACATCGCGCTCCAGCAAGCCCTGGTCCTTTTCGAGCCGTGCGAGCACGCGCAACGCCTTGGCGACATTGGCTTCCGGCAGCTTCAGCACGACGCCGTTGTCGAGATGCAGGTCCCAGCGGCGACCGGCAATGCGGACATAGGCCTTCACGCGGTTTTTCAGCTCCGGCCAGCCGGCCATGGCGTCCTCGAAGGAGGATGCGGCCGTCTCGGCATCGCGACCGACGAAGAGCGGCAGCGAGGCGAACTTGTTGTCACGCAACGGCGCGATCACGCTGCCGTTCCTTTCGATCAGCGACAGCTCGGCCCCGTGCTGCCAGATGCCGAAGGCCTGACGCTCCTTCAGCATCACCTCGATCGTCTTCGGATAGATCTTGCGGACCTCCGCATACTGGACCCAGGGAAGAGCCGAGAGCTTGCGGCGGGCGGAATCGATGTCGAGAGCGACCAGCGAGGTCGTGCCGTCGAGGCCGAGAAGCTGCAGGATGTCGATTTCCGAAGTCTGGTCATTGCCCGAGACGCGCACGTCCTCGATCGCAAAGCCGACAGCCGCTGTGGTCGCCTGCGCGACCGTCTGGCCGTGACCGCCGAGCGACATGCCGTAGAGACCGACCGCGGCGAAAAAGCTGAGAGCGGAGAGGGTTCCGGTATGGGGCGGAATATGGATGCGGCCGGTGGCGAGGCTGGCGCAGAAACGGAACACCCGGCGAAGCGGGCGCGGAAGAACTCGGCGCTCTTCGGCACCGAGATAATGAGCCTGAGAACGGCCTCGCGGTCCACCCGCTTTTCTGCCGATCAACGCAAACACGTAGCGTCCTCCACCATCCAACGGACGAGTTCACCAAATGAGTGACCGGCATGGCCGGCCATTTCGGGCACCAGTGATGTCGGGGTCATGCCCGGCTGCGTATTGATTTCCAGCCAGATAACCTCGCCGTTCTCGGAGAAGCGGTCGTCGTAGCGAAAGTCGGAGCGACTGACGCCACGGCAGCCCATCGCCTGATGCGCCTTGAGCGCTAGTGTTTGAATCTTTTGGTAAATATTCGGTGAAATTTGCGCCGGGATGACGTGTTTCGAACCACCCTCCGCATATTTCGCATCGTAATCGTAAAAGGCGTGGCTGAGAGGCACCACTTCGGTGACACCAAGCGCCACGTCGCCCATCACACCGCAGGTGAGTTCGCGGCCATAGATATAGCGCTCGACCAGGACTCGATCGCCGTAACGCCATTCGGCCGATCCGATGATCTGCGGCGGATGCGACTGATTTTCCTGAACGATCACGACACCGAAGGATGACCCCTCGCGAATCGGCTTCACCACATAGGGCGGCTTTATCGGATGGGCGTTACCGATATCGAAGCGGCTCATGGCCTTGGCTTCGGCGACGGGAATGCCGGATGCCTTGGCGACGTGCTTGGCCTGATGTTTGTCCATGGCGAGCGCCGAGGCGAGCACGCCGGAATGCGTGTAGGGTATCTCGAGGTATTCGAGAATGCCCTGGATCGTTCCGTCCTCGCCGAAAGGCCCGTGCAAGGCGTTGAAGGCAACGTCCGGGCGGAGATCGGAGAGAACGGCCGCGATATCCCGGCCGACATCGACGCGGGTGACGCGATAGCCTTCGCCTTCGAGAGCATCCGCACAGGCAGTCCCCGAGGACAGGCTGACAGGCCGCTCGGAGGAAAATCCTCCCATCAAAACAGCCACGTGCTTGTCGCTCATCAATCACTCCCGCCAAAAAGGACTACACTCTCTAGTGCGGCGCTTGCGCCAACCTGTTCTCTGACGATTCTCGCCGGACGTTAGGCATGCCTGCATTAGTGCCAGAATATAGTTAACAAACCGTTTACCTTGATTAACCCGGATAGCCAAAAGCATGAAAACAAAGGAAAAATCGAGTCGCTGGATGTTAACGCCGAGTTTGCGGCAACATTCGGAACGGCAATAAAAGGACGGTGGAGCCTTTCAAATCGGACTGCGATTCTTGAGAGTTCGAGGCACGGAAAAGCCCGCGAAGCGTGCGGCTTCGCGGGCTCTCTTACTTCGGCGGAACGCGCCGTTCTTCTGAAAATCAGGCCGCGGCCCGCTCTTCCGAATCGTCCACCAGCTTCCACGCCAGCGCGCCGAGGATGGCGCCGACGATCGGTGCCGCCCAGAAAAGCCAAAGCTGTGCGACAGCCCAGTCCCCGACGATCAGCGCGACGCCGGTCGAACGTGCCGGGTTGACGGAGGTGTTGGTGACCGGGATCGAGATCAGGTGGATCAGCGTCAGCCCAAGGCCGATCGCGATCGGAGCAAACCCGGCCGGTGCCTTCGGTCCGGTCGCGCCCAGGATAATGAAGATGAAGAAACCGGTGAGAACCAGTTCTATCAACAGCGCGGAGGTCAACGAATAACCGCCGGGCGAATGCTCGCCATAGCCGTTGGACGCAAAGCCGCCGAGCTGGAAACCAGCCTTGCCGGAGGCGATGAGATAGAGAACCAGCGCCGCAACGACCGCCCCTACCACCTGGGCGACGACATAAGGCAGCAGGCTCGATGCCGGGAACCTGCCCGCCACCGTCAGTCCCACCGAGACCGCCGGATTGAAGTGCCCGCCGGAAATGCCGCCGACGGCATAAGCCATGGTCAGCACCGTCAGGCCGAACGCGAGCGCGACGCCGACGAAGCCGATACCGAGATCCGGAAATGCGGCAGCCAGAACCGCGCTGCCGCATCCACCGAAGACAAGCCAGAAAGTGCCGAAAAACTCGGCCGCTAATTTTTTAAACATGAATATCCCCCTGCTCGTGCCCCCCGGCACCCTGCCGGCTCCTGGCACGAATCTCGTTTCAAGACAGGGGCATTATGCAATACACGCTCATGAATGCTCAATGAATAAGCACGTTCTGAAGAACACGTTCACATTAAGGCGGCGATTCCCGCCCCGGTCTATGAAACCGACACGTGAGAGAACCGCCGTAAGCCACTGTTCAAAAATAAATTTGGCGATAAAATCGTGTATGTCGGCAGGACGCTCGTGTCTCAGCCTACGGCCGGTCACCTGTCATTCGCTTGTCATGCCCTGGAAGGGTCTCACCTCGCGGCCGGGCATGAAGATGCCGAGGCGCTTGATTTCCCATTCGAGCTTGATGTCGGAATGCTCGAAGACCCGCTGGCGAATGGTCTCGCCGAGATATTCGAGGTCGTAGCCGCTGGCATAACCGATATTGATCATGAAATTGCAATGGAGCGACGACATCTGTGCTCCGCCGCTGACCAGCCCGCGGCAGCCTGCCTCGTCGATCAGCTTCCACGCGGAATGGCCTTCCGGGTTCTTGAAGGTCGAGCCGCCGGTCTTTTCCTTGATCGGCTGCACCGTCTCGCGATGCTGACGCACGGCATCCATCTCGGCGCGGATCTTTGCCCGCTCCTCGGGATATCCTTCGAAGACCGCGTGGGTAAAGATCATGTCCGCCGGGACCGAGGAATGGCGATAGCTGTAGCCCATCTCGGCAGTCGAGAAGACATGCGTGCCGCCCTTGCGGTCGACGGCATGCACTTCGACGACGCGCCCGGCCGTCTCGCCGCCATTGGCGCCGGCATTCATGCGCAGAGCGCCGCCGATCGAGCCGGGGATGCCGTAATAGAAGGCGAAACCGCCGATGCCGTTGTCCATCGCCATTGCGGCAATGTGCTTGTCGGGGCAGATCGCGCCGGCCTTGATGCGGTTGTCACCGACGAGATCGACCCCGCCGAAACCCTTGGCCGAGAGACGCAGAACGACACCGGGAATGCCTCCGTCGCGGACCAGCAGGTTCGAACCGACGCCGACCACCGTCAGCGGCACCTCTTCCGGCAGGATCTGCAGGAAGGTCACGAGATCGTCGACGTCATGGGGCTGGAACATCAGTTCGGCGAGCCCGCCGGCCTGGAACCAGGTGACGCGATCCATCGGCGCGTCCGGCGTCAGCCTTCCGCGCAGTTTGTTGACGTCATCCCCCAACGACGCCAGAAGCTTTTCCCCGTTCACCTGTTTCATTTCCTACTGTCCCGATATGCTTTCCAGTTCCTTCGGCAACGCCGCGGCCCACTGTGTGATATTGCCCGCTCCCAGAAGAACCACGAAATCACCCGGCTTCGCAATGCCCGATACAATCGAAGCGAGTTCCGTCGGCGATGCCATGTATCTTGCGTCGCGATGGCCGCCCGAACGGATGCGCGAAATCAGCGTTTCAGAATTGGCACCTTCGATCGGCTCCTCGCCGGCGGCGTAGACCGGCGCCAGGATGATGCTGTCGGCATCGTTGAAGCAATTGGCAAAATCCTCGAAGAGGCTCGACAGACGCGTGTAACGATGCGGCTGGTGCACCGCGATGATGCGGCCCTGGCACGATTCGCGGGCTGCCCGCAGCACGGCCTTGATCTCCACCGGATGGTGACCGTAGTCGTCGAAGATCGAAACGCCGTTCCAGGTGCCCGTCAGGGTAAAGCGCCGCTTGACGCCGCTGAAATTGGCGAGCCCCTTGCGGATATCCTCTTCCGAAATGCCGAGCCGGTTGGCGACGGCGATCGCGGCAGTGGCGTTGGAAATGTTGTGGCGCCCGGGCATCGGCAGTGCAAGATCCTTGAACTGGAACACCCGGCCGGTGCGGCGACGGCGGATTTCCACGTCGAAGATCGACTTGGTGCCTTCCATGCGGACATTCGAGAAACGCGCATCCGCCTGGGGGTTTTCGCCATAGGTGACGATCTTGCGGTCTTCGATGCGGCCGACCAGCGCCTGCACTTCCGGATGATCCAGGCAGAGCACGCCGAACCCGTAGAACGGCACGTTCTCGACGAACTGCCGGAAGGCGGCGCGCACCGCGTCAAAATTGCCGTAATGGTCGAGATGTTCGGGATCGATATTAGTCACGACGGCGACATCGGCGGGCAACTTCAGGAAGGTGCCGTCCGATTCGTCGGCCTCGACCACCATCCACTCGCCCGCGCCCATGCGGGCATTGGTGCCATAGGCGTTGATGATGCCGCCGTTGATGACGGTCGGGTCGAGGCTGCCTGCCTCCAGCAGCGCGGCGACCATCGAGGTCGTAGTGGTCTTGCCATGTGTGCCGCCGATGGCGATCGCGTTGCGGAAGCGCATCAGCTCGGCGAGCATTTCGGCGCGGCGCACGATCGGCAGCGATTTTTCCCGCGCCGCCATCAGCTCCGGATTGTTCTTCTTGATCGCGGTTGAGACGACGACCACCTCGGAATCGCCGATATTCTCGGCCTGGTGGCCGACGAAGACCGGGATGCCCTTGTCGCGCAGTCGCTGGACATTGGCGCCATCGGCCTGGTCGGATCCCTGGACCTTGTGGCCGAGATTATGCAGCACCTCGGCGATACCGCTCATGCCGATACCGCCGATGCCGATGAAATGGACGAGCCCTATGGCCTTCGGCATCTTCATGCGCGCACTCCCTTAAATTCCGAAATCGATTTCCGCTCCGCGATCGCCACGACCAGATCCGCAAGCTGGCCGGTGGCATTCGGCCGTCCGGCGGACTTGGCCGCAGCCGCCATTCTTTCCAGCTTGTCCGGATCCTTCATCGCACCCGAAATGATCGAGGCGAGCTTTTCCGGAGAAAGCTCCGACTGCGGCACGACTTTCGCACCGCCGGTCGCCACCAGCGCCGCGGCATTGGCGGTTTGGTCGTGATCCAGAGCATGCGGGTAAGGCACGAGAATGGCCGGCCGGCCGATCACCGCAATTTCCGACACGGTCGAGGCGCCGGAGCGGCAGATGACCAGATGTGCCGTCGCCAGCCGGTCGGCCATGTCGGAGAAGAACGACGAGATATCGGCGGGTGCCTTGAGCTTCGCAAAGCAGGAGCTGACCCGATCCTTGTCTTCCGGACGCGCCTGCTGGGTAACGACGACACGATCCCGCTCGGCCTGGTCGAGCAGGCTGAGCGCCGTCGGCACGGCCGACGAGAAGAACTGCGCGCCCTGGCTGCCGCCGAACACGACCAGCCGGAACGGATCGTCGCCGCGGGAGGCGACATAGGGAATATTGGAGGCCGCAAGCACGGCGAGACGCACCGGATTGCCCGTCGTGACGATCTTGTCCGCATAGGGACCGCTGCCCTCCGGCAGGAACCCGCCGGCGATCGCCTGGACCTTGGCGGCCAGTGCCTTGTTGGCGCGGCCCATCACGGCGTTCTGTTCATGGATCATCGTCGGCACGCCCATGGCGGTCGAGGCCATCAGCGGCGGCACGGTTGGGTAGCCGCCGAAACCGACGACGGCGAGCGGCTTCAGGCGGCCTATCAGGCGGCGCGCGGCCCGCAGGCCCGTCCACAGCTTCCAGCCGGTGCGGGCGAGCGCGATCGGGTTCTTCGATCCGAACGTGGCGGATGGAACGACATGGATTTCGTCGGCCGGAAACGTGCCGGCATAACGCTCGGCCCGGCTGTCGGTGACGAGATGCACGGAATAACCCCGCGCCTTCAGTTCGTGTCCCAGCGCTTCCGCCGGAAACACATGACCGCCGGTTCCCCCGGCGGCAAGCAATACGATGCCCTTGGTCATTGGACTTTTACTCCGCGGGTACGCCCTGGGCGACCCGGAACAGGCTCCGCTCTTGCGCTCGCTTCTCCGGACGATGGCGGGTCAGCGCCAGGATGAAGCCTGCAGTGATGCAGATCGCGATCATCGAGGAGCCGCCATAGGAGATCAAGGGGAGCGTCATGCCCTTGGCCGGCATGAGTTCGAGATTGACGCCGATATTGATGAGCGACTGCATGCCGATCTGCAGCACGAGGCCAGCGACCGCGAACCGGTTGAAGTCGTTGCGCTCCTTGAAGGCGTGGTTCAGGCCGCGCAGCACGATGAAGGCGAAGATCGCCACAAGTGCCATACAGAAGATAATGCCGAATTCTTCGGCTGCAACGGAGAACACGAAGTCCGTGTGGCTGTCCGGCAGGATGCGCTTGACGATGCCCTCGCCAGGCCCCTGCCCTAACCAGCCGCCCTGCAGGATCGCTTCATGCGCGGTCTCGATCTGGAAGCGGTCGCCCTCGCCGGTCAGGAACTTGTCGAAGCGGGCAGTCACGTGCGGCAGCATGTAATAGGCGGTGACGATGCCGCCCGCACCGACGCCGCCGAGCAGCACGATCCACAGCCAGGGCATGCCGGCCATGAAGAACATCCCCCCCCAGACGACGCTGGTCAAAATCGTCTGGCCAAGGTCGGGCTGGGCGACGAGCAGTGCCGCGACGATGCCGAACAGGATGATCGCGAAGAGATTGCCGGGGATTTCCGGCTGCCGCGCGTGCTCTGCAAACAGCCAGGCGCAGACGACGACGAAGGCCGGCTTCATGAATTCCGACGGCTGGATCGAGAACATTCCGACGCCGATCCAGCGCCGCGATCCCTTGACTTCGACGCCGAAGAACAGCGCCAGCACCATCAGCGTCAGCGAGATGATCAAGAGGACGATCGCGGTTCGCCGCACCTGCCGCGGCGTCAGGAAGGACAGGCCGACCATTACCACCAGCGACGGCAGCAGGAACAGCGCGTGGCGCTCGACGAAGTGGAAACTGCTGAGGCCGATACGCTCGGCGACCGCGGGCGAGGCGGCGAAGGAGAGCATGAAACCGACGCCCATCAGCAAAACGAAGGCGACGAGGAAGAAACGGTCGATCGTCCAGAACCAGTCTGCGAGCGGCCCACGGTCTGCGCGGCTTACCATCTGTCGTTCCCCTTTTCCGTCTCGATCAATCTAAATCGACCAACATCGTGACGCCGTCGAGACCCGCGACATGGCCGACAAAGGCATCGCCGCGAATCTCGAAATTCTTGAACTGATCGAAGCTGGCGCAGGCCGGCGACAACATCACCGCGGACGGTGTCGTGTCGGCTCCTGCATCCGCCGCTGCGTGCGCGACCGCCTTTTCGAGCGTGCCCGAAATCTCGTAGGGCACCGCCTCGCCAAGCGTCGCCGCGAATGCCGGTGCGGCTTCTCCGATCAGATAGCCCTTGACGATACGCGGGAAGAGTGGAGCGAGGCTGACTATGCCACCCTCCTTCGGCAGGCCGCCGGCAATCCAGTAGATGCGGTCGTAGCTGGAGAGCGCCGGCGCTGCCGCATCCGCGTTGGTCGCCTTCGAATCGTTGACGAACACGACCTGGCCCCGGCGGCCGACCGGCTGCATTCGATGCTTCAGACCGGGAAAGGATTTCAGTCCCGCCCGGATCTCGTCCCGCGACACGCCGACCGCCAGGCAGGCGGCGATCGCCGCCGCCGCGTTCTGGGCGTTGTGGCTGCCCTTGAGGGTCTCGATACCGTCGAGATCGGCAAGCAGCGACGCCGCGCCGCCATGCGCCTCAATGATCCGGCTGCCCTCGGCATAGAGGCCGTCGGCAACGACGACCCGCTTGGAAATCCGCTTGACCGCGACACCGGCCCGCTCGACGCGGTCGGCAATCAGGGCGCAGAACGAATCGTCGACGCCGATCACGGCCGTGCCGCTACCGGCAACCAGCAGTTCCTTGACGTCGGCATAATGCTGCATGGTGCCGTGGCGGTCGAGATGATCAGGCGTCAGGTTGAGCAGGATGCCGGCGGTCGGGTTGAGCGTCGGCGCCAGATCGATCTGGTAGGATGAGCATTCGACGACGAAGTAGCGCTCGGCCTTCGGCGGATCGAGCGTCAGGATCGCGGTGCCGATATTGCCGCCGAGCTGGGTATCGCGGCCACTCGACTTGAGAATATGGGCGATCAGCGCTGTGGTCGTCGATTTGCCGTTGGTGCCGGTAATCGCGATGAACGGGCAATCCGGCGCATGCGCCCGACGCTCGCGAACGAAAAGCTCGACATCGCCGATGATCTCGACGCCGGCGGACCGGGCAAGGTCAACGCTCCAATGGGGCTTCGGATGGGTGAGCGGCACGCCCGGCGACAGCACGAAGGCGGCCTGGACAGACCAGTCGATACCGCGCAGATCGGCGGTCGCGATGCCATCGGCCGCCGCCTTGGCAACGCTGTCGGGATTGTCGTCCCAGGCGACCACCTTCGCACCGCCGGCTACCAGGGCCCTGGCCGTGGCCAGTCCCGAGCCGCCGAGGCCGAACAGCGCGACCGGCTTGTCCTTGAATGTGGTGACCGCGATCATCGCCGTGTCACCGCAGCTTGAGCGTCGAAAGGCCGAGCATGGCAAGGCCGACGGCGATGATCCAGAAACGGATCACCACCTGGCTTTCCGTCCAGCCAAGCTTCTCGAAATGGTGATGGATCGGCGCCATCAGGAAGACGCGCCGGCCGGTCATCTTGAAGAAGCCGACCTGGATGATCACCGACAGCGTCTCCATCACGAACAGGCCGCCGACGATCGCCATGACGATCTCGTGCTTGGTGGCAACGGCGACCGAGCCGATCAGGCCGCCGAGCGCCAGCGATCCCGTATCGCCCATGAAGATGGCGGCCGGCGGCGCGTTGAACCAGAGGAAGCCGAGGCCCGCTCCGATCACCGCTCCGAGAATGACGGCGAGTTCCCCGGTGCCGGGGACAAAATTGATCTGCAGGTATCCCGCAAACACCGCGTTGCCGGCGAGATAGGCGATGACGCCGAAGGAAGCCGCGGCGATCATGACCGGCACGATGGCGAGCCCGTCGAGCCCGTCCGTCAGGTTCACCGCATTGCCGGCAGCCACGATGACGAAACCGCCGAACAGCACGAAAAAGACGCCGAGATTGATGAACAGGTCCTTGAAGAAGGGGAAGGCGACCGAGGTACCGAGCGTCGGATTGCTCGACTGGCCGGTGGCGAGCGCCACCCGCATCATGAAGAAGACCGCAATGCCGGCGATCACGAACTCGATGCCGAGGCGGGCCTTGCCGGAAAAGCCCTTGTCGGTCTGCTTGGTGACCTTGAGATAGTCGTCATAGAAGCCGATCGCGCCGAAACCCAGCGTGACGAGCAGGGTCGCAACCACATAGACGTTGGAAAGGTCGGCCCAGAGCAGCGAGCCGCCGACGATGCCGGCGAGAATCATCAAGCCGCCCATGGTCGGCGTGCCGGCCTTCTTGAAATGGGTCTGCGGCCCGTCGGCACGGATCGGCTGTCCCTTGCCCTGCCGCAGGCGAAGCGATGCGATGATCATCGGCCCGAACAGGAAGACGATCAGCGCAGACGTAAAGAGCGCAGCGCCCGTCCTGAAGGTGATGTACCGGAACAGGTTGAAAAATTGGACTTTGTCCGCCAGTTCCACAAGCCAGATCAGCATTCAGCGCCCTTTCTAGAAGCCGCGTCTCAATTAGTGGCGTTCCGTGTCGGAGAATGCCGGGTAGTTGTCAATAAGCGCGGCCACGATCTTGCCGAAACCGATGCCAAGCGAGGATTTCACCATCACCACGTCGCCGGGGATCACCGAACGCACCACAAAATCGGCGAGATTCGCGGTTTTTTCGTAATATTGCACGTCGACGCTGTCGGGCAGCGCGTCGCGCAGCGCTGTCATTTCCGCACCCCCCAGCCAGACATGTTCGATACCGGCGGCGAGCAGCGGACCTGCCAGCTCCTCGTGAACCTTGGCGGAAAACTCGCCCATTTCCAGCATGTCGCCGAGGACCGCAATCCGCCGGCCGGTCAGCTCCGGCGTCGCCGCCGCCAGAAGCGCGATCCCCGCCCGCATCGAGGCAGGGTTGGCGTTGTAGCTCTCGTCGATCAGGGTCAGATGGCCCTCGCCAATGCCGAGGCGGTGGCGCTCGCCCCTGCCCTTGACCGGCTTCAGCCCCGCAAGCGCCGACATGGCACCAGCCATGTCCGCGCCGACCAGCAGGCAGGCGCCGAGGACCGCCATGGCGTTCTCGGCGATATGGCGGCCGGGAGCACCGATATGGACTTCCGAGGTCTCGCCGTTCAGCACCGCCCAGACGACCGAGTTTTCCCCGTTGCCTTCGAAATCCGCCAGCCGGAAATCCGCCTTGGCGTGCTGGCCGAAGGTGTGGACATGCGAGACGCCCGCTTCCTGCGCCTTTTTCTGCAGGAAGCCGAATTGCTTGATGTCGCGGTTGAGGATCGCCGAACCGCCCGGCTCCAGGCCCTCGAAGATCTCGGCCTTGGCGGCTGCAATCTCCTCGAGGTTCTTGAAATGGCCGAGATGGGCGGCGGCGATCGTGGTGATGATCGCCACATGCGGGCGCACCATCTTGACCAGGGGGCGGATCTCGTCGGGATGGTTCATGCCGATCTCGAAGACCCCGAAATCGGTATCGGCCGGCATGCGGGCGAGTGTCAGCGGTACGCCCCAGTGATTGTTGAAGGACGCGACGGCGGCATGCACCTTTCCGGAAGGCGCAAGCGCATGGCGCAGCATCTCCTTGGTGGTGGTCTTGCCGACCGAACCGGTCACCGCGACGATACGGGCCCTGCTGCGGTCACGCGCCGCAAGCGCCAATTTGCCAAGAGCGGCGAGAACGTCCTCCACCACGATCATCGGCACCGTCAATTTGCCGAGCGCGGGCAATTTCGCCTCGTTGACGACGATCAGCGTCGCACCGTTGGCGACCGCGAGGCTCGCATAGTCGTGGCCGTCGACGCGATCACCCTTGATGGCGAAAAAAGCCTCGTCCAGGCCGATGGAACGGCTGTCGATCGAAATGCCGGTGATGCCCGCCGGAAGCGAACCGATCGGGCGGCCGCCCATGGCAGCCGTCAAATCCTCGGATGTCCATAGCCAGTTCAAGGTCTCAGCTCCTCCAGTGCCTTGCGGACTTCGACGTGATCGGAGAACGGCAGGACCGTCGTTCCGATCGTCTGGCCCTCCTCATGGCCCTTGCCCGCGACGATCAGCGTATCGCCCGACCGAAGCATGTCGACCGCCTCGCGGATCGCCTTCGCCCGGTCGCCGATCTCGATCGCGCCCGGAGCCGCCGCCATGATTTCGGAGCGGATCACCTCCGGAACTTCGGAACGCGGGTTGTCGTCGGTGACGATGACGATATCGGCAAGCCGCGTCGCCACGTCGCCCATGATCGGCCGCTTGCCCTTGTCGCGGTCACCGCCGCAGCCGAACACCACGATGACGCGGCCGGTGGTGAAGGGGCGGACGGATGTCAGCACGTTTTCCAGCGCGTCGGGCTTGTGGGCATAATCCACATAGGCGAGCGCACCGGCTTTTGTCTGGCCGATCAGTTCGAGACGCCCCGCAGCACCGACCAGCTTTTCGAGGGCAGCCATCGCAACGGCAGCCGGAACGCCGGTCGACATGGCAAGTCCCGCCGCGACCAGCGCGTTCGCCACCTGGAAATCCCCCGCGAGCGGAATGTCGACTTCGAAAATCTGCTCGCCGACATGAATTTCGGCCGTCTGCTTGTGACGGAAATGCTCGACCCGCTTCAGGCAGAGGTAATCACCCCGGCGACCGACGGTGCGGACTTCGAGGTCTGCGACCGTCGCCACCCGTATCGCCTCCTCCGACCAGGCATCGTCGGCGAAGATGACGACCGGCGCGCCCTTCGGCATCAGCGTATCGAAAAGCCGCATCTTGGCGGCCATGTAGCTCTCGACGGTCGGATGGTAGTCCATGTGGTCGCGGCCGAGATTGGTGAAACCGGCAGCCGCAAGACGAACGCCATCGAGCCGGCTCTGGTCGAGGCCGTGGCTGGAGGCTTCCATGGCGGCATGGGTGACGCCTTCGGCGGCCAGTTCGGAAAGCAGCTTCTGCAGCTCGACCGGATCGGGCGTGGTCAGCGAGCCGTAGTCGTTGCGGGTCGGCGACACCACGCCGGTCGTGCCGATCTGTGCCGCGGCATGGCCGGCATGCGCCCAGATCTGGCGGGTGAACGAGGCAACGGAGGTCTTGCCGGCGGTGCCGGTCACGGCGACCATGGTTTCCGGTTGCGCATGGTAGAAACGGGCGGCCGCCAGTGCCAGGAGCCGGCGCGGATTGGAGACGGCCAGAACCGGAATGCCCGCTTCCGCCGAATGCCCTGCAATCGCCGCGACCGCGCCGCGGGTGGCGGCATCGCCGATATAGCTCGAACCGTCCGCCTTGGTGCCTGCGAGTGCCGCAAAGAGCATGCCGGGCAGAACCTTCCGGCTGTCGGAAGTAAGGCCGGTCACCTGGAGATCGCCTGCAGGCCCGGCCATCAGGTCGGCTATTTCCGGGAAGTTCTGTCCAGCGAGTTCTCGCAATTTCATCGATTGATCGTCCATTCTGAGCGTCATCCCCTCGAATCGTCCGCTCAAGTTGTTATCGCTCAATAAGACACAAGCAGGGCAGAACCGTCATTGCCGAATTTCGGCTTTACACCGAGAATGGGCGCGGCGCGGGTGATGATCTCCTTGACCATCGGCGCGGCAGAAGTTGCGGCAAGCGCTGCGCCGTTGCCCTTGTCGGTCTTCGGTTCATCGCAGAACGTCAGCACGACATATTGCGGGTTGTCCATCGGGAAGGCCGCGAGAAAGGCGTTGAAGTTCTTGTCATGGGCGTAACGTCCATTGACCACCTTGTCCGCCGTACCCGTCTTGCCGCCGACGTTGAAGCCCGCGACGCGCGCATTCCGGCCCGATCCATTGATGCCGTTCCATTCGAACAGGAAGCGCATGTCCTTGCTGGTCGAGGGCTTGAGCACCTGGCTCGCGACCTTGTCGGCTTCTGCTCGGTTGCGCGGCAGGAAGGTCGGCGGGATGTACTTTCCGCCATTGACCAGCGCCGCACCGGCAACCGCCGTCTGCAACGGCGTCGTCGAGACACCGTGGCCGAAGGAAATGGTGACCGAATTGATTTTCTTCCATTCGCGCGGCTGGCTCGGAGAGGCGACTTCCGGAAGCTCCGTGTGCATTTTCGTCAGCAGGCCGAGCTTGGTCAGGAAATCCTTGTGGCCTTCGATGCCGACCGTATCGGCAATCTTGGCGGTGCCGATGTTGGACGAATACTGGAAGATTTCCGGCACGCTCAGCACACGCCCCTTGCCGTGGAAATCCTTGATGGTGAAGCCGCCGATGCGGATCGGGAACCGGGCGTCGAACGTGCTCTGAAGGTTCACCTTGCCGGAATCTAGACCCATGGCGATGGTGAAGGACTTGAAGGTCGAGCCCATTTCGAACGTGCCGTTCGACATGCGGTTGAACCATCCCTCCTCGCCGCCTTCGGCGGGATTGTTGGGATCGAAATCGGGCGCGGACGCCATGGCGACGATTTCGCCGGTATGGACATCGAGAACGACCGCGCCGGCGCCGATGGACCGGTATTTGCTGATCGCCTCGGACACGACGTCGCGGACGATTGACTGGACACGCAGGTCGATGGACAGCTTGACCGGCTCCAGCGGCTGGCTGGAAGTCATGCCGACCGCTGCGAGATCGGCAAGCCCCTGATTGTCGACGTAACGCTCCATGCCGGCAACGCCGCGGTTGTCGATATTGACATAACCGACGACATGCGCGGCGGTCGGGCCGCCCGGATAGAAACGGCGCTTCTCGGGCCGGAAACCGATACCCGGAATGCCGAGTGCCAGGATCTGGCTCTGCTGCTTCGGCGTCAACTGGCGGCGCAGCCACTGGAAACGCGAGTTCGAGGTCAGCTTCGAATAGGTGCCCTTGACGTCGAGGTCGTTCAGAACCGTCGAGAGCTTCTCGATCACCTCGTCGGCATCGACGATCTTGTTGGGCTCGGCAAACAGCGAAACGGTGCGGATGTCGGTCGCCAGAACCGCGCCGTTGCGGTCGACGAGGTCGGGGCGCGACGCCAGAAGGCGGTCCGCCGGCAGGATGCTCGACGTCGTCAGCGGCTGCGCGACGCCATACTGCATCAGCCGGCCGCCGACGACGCAGTAGAAGACCGTGAAACCGGCGATCAGCAGACCGACGCGGTTTTTCGCCTGGGTGGACTTGCGCTTGCGGGTCCCCTCGAACGAGGCCTTCTCGGAGCCGCGGCCACGGCTGCCGGAGGAGAAATGCGCGCGGCTCTTGACGATCATGATGCGGGACAGGAAGGACATCAGCGTTTCACCGATCCTGTGGAAATGACTTCGATGGGGCCGCGCGGCAGCGGCACGGGGATTTTCGCGGCGGGCTTGGCCTTGGCGGCAGCGACCCCCTTCAGCGCGGCGGCAACCTCGCTGTTCTTGCCGGCAATGATGTCCTCGATTGTGGTCTCGGGCTGCGGAAGCCGGGCCTTGGGCATCGGCAGTTCCTTCGGCATCGCGAGCTGCGTCGTCTCCGTGGGAGCCAGCGCCAGTTCGGAACTGTAGACGTTGATCAGCCGGTGCAGGCGGTTCGGCTGGGTCAGCAGAGCCCAGTCCGCCTTCAGGAGATCGATCGTGTCTTTCTCCAGCTTGATTTCCGACTCCAGCCGGCGAACCTCACTGAGCTTCTCGTCGGCGCGGTGCTTGATCGAATAGGTGACGACGGCCGCTGCCGTCATCACGCCGATTAGGACAAGATCGAAGCTACGCAGCATGTATCAGGCTCCCATCTTTGCAAGGCTGGCGAGATCGGGCAGATCGAAAATGGAGATGTCGGCCGATCGTGGCGGAGCTTCCGTCCGAACCCCAGCGCGAAGTTTTGCAGAACGGGCGCGCGGATTGAGTTCCGCCTCCTCGTCGCTCGCCGAGATCATCGACTTGCCGAGCGGCTCGAAGATCGCAGGCTTGGCCTCGACCATCGGCAGGTGGCGCGAGCCGGAGGCCTTGCCGGAACGATCGGCGAAGAACTGCTTGACGATCCGGTCTTCCAGCGAATGGAAGGTGACGACGACCAGCCGGCCGCCGGGCTTCAGCGCCCGCTCGGCCGCAAACAGCGCCTGCGCAAGCTCGCCGAGCTCGTCATTGACGAAGACACGCAGCGCCTGGAAGACGCGGGTCGCCGGATGGATCTTGTCCTTGGCCTTGCGCGGATTGACTGTCTCGATGAGGTTGGCGAGTTCGCGCGTCGTGGTGAAAGGTTCGGTCAGGCGGCGCTTCTCGATGGCGCGGGCGATACGGCCCGAGTGCTTTTCCTCGCCGAGGAAACCGAAGATGCGCGTCAGATCGCCGACCTTGGCGCGATTGACGACATCCGCGGCCGAGACGCCGCTCGCCGACATGCGCATGTCGAGCGGTCCGTTGCGCTGGAAGGAAAAGCCGCGATCGGCCTCGTCGATCTGCATGGAAGACACGCCGATATCGAGCACGATGCCATCGAGCCCGCCTTCCGGCGCGTGGTCGGCAAGGCTGGAGAACTGCGATTGAATGAGGT
Organism: Neorhizobium sp. T6_25; assembly: GCF_002968555.1. Taxonomy (NCBI): domain Bacteria; kingdom Pseudomonadati; phylum Pseudomonadota; class Alphaproteobacteria; order Hyphomicrobiales; family Rhizobiaceae; genus Neorhizobium; species Neorhizobium sp. T6_25. The sequence continues at coordinate 63,782 of NZ_PVBL01000011.1, read as the reverse complement.
GGAGACGGCCCTTATGGGCATCGGCCAGCGCCTTGCCGGCGGCAATCGCATTCGGGTCGCGATCGAGCGCGATCACTTCGGCATCGGCGGCAAGAATGGCGGATGTATAACCGCCCGCCCCGAACGTGCCGTCGAGAATGACCTTGCCGGCCCGAGGATCGAGCGCCTCGAGGACTTCCTTCAGAAGAACCGGAATGTGACGAACCGGTCCGCCTTCGGGCTCGGTGGTTCCGTCGCCTGGATTCGCCGCCATTCCGTTCCCCTGTCTTACGCGGGGCGCGAACCGAAGCGCCCCTCTCTCGCCGCCGCCTGCGCCTCGTGGAACGCCTGCGGCTGCCAAAGTTGAAAATGATCCGAGCGCCCAACGAAGGTAACGTCCGAGCTGATTCCTGTGAAGTCGCGGATGAAATCCGTGACCATCAGCCGGCCTTCCGCATCGAGCCTCATGAAGACGCCGCCACCGTGTACGAGCAGCGACATCCGGTTCGCTTCCGGCGAAAAAGGATCGACGGAAGCGATCTGCCGCTCGTAACGATCGAGCAGATCCGGCCCGCCGACGCTGATCGCCGGATAGGTGAAATCCTGGAGGCAATAAAGCTCCTGGATCCCGCGCTCCGAAAGAACCGAACGAAAACTCGCCGGAACGGAGACCCGTCCCTTCGCATCGATCCTGTTCGTCGCATTCGACAGGAAGCGGCTCATCACGCCAAACATCCGCTCCGTTATGGTTCAGGACGGAAGCCCGCCCACCCGTTGACACAACACCAAACACAGCTTCGCCGCCCGGATGGGCGGATAACCGCCCGGCCGTAGGACGACCGAAACTTAAGGATTGACGGGCGCTCATTCGCCCTTGTGCAGTGCGATTTTGGGATACCATGGGACCATATGGGCGTCAATGGGAGAAGCCCCGCTAGCCACTCCCAAGCAGGATTTATTTATAAGCTGTTAAGTTTAACAAAGGGTTATCGAAGGAAGTGAAGAAACCGCCTCGGCAGTGTCCGACAAGTGAAATTTGGACGCCTGTTAAGCTCCGACAAACAAAGGAGCTTTCGAAACTCCTGATATAAACGCTGCGCCGCAAAAAGCAGTCGCAGGACGCCTCTCCCTCGCCAAGGGCGCAGACCGAATCGCGACGGCGGGAGGAGGTAAACGCCAGTTGGCCTGTAAGCCGGGTTCTGTATGGCCCCGGTGCAAGCACCGGAACGTGGCAGCCATTCATCTGGGACGACATTTGCATGCCGCCTCACGCAACCCACCCGGATGACTGGCCCGGAAACAGGCTGTAGCCACGCTTTCACGCGGCCCGTGTCATCCCTATTCGGTCTTGCTCCCGGTGGGGTTTACCTTGCCGCCGCTGTTACCAGAAGCGCGGTGGGCTCTTACCCCACCCTTTCACCCTTACCCCGCCAGCTCTGCCGCTTTGTTTAAAGCGGTACAGCAAGCGGGGCGGTTTCCTTTCTGTGGCACTTTCCCTAGGGTCGCCCCCGCCGGACGTTATCCGGCACCGTGTTTCCGTGGAGCCCGGACTTTCCTCACCCTACCGCCTTTCGGCATTGGTAAAGCGCGGCTGCCCGGCCAACTGGCAGGCGGTCCATAACCGAGATGGAGAGCGAAAGCCATAGGCGAGAAGCAATCAGGCCGGAGATAATCGGCTCAGAGATAATCCGCCCGGAAATCCGTCGAATAGGCATCGTCCCGGATTTTCCCATGGAAGATCAGCTCGGCGCCGAGCCGGCCGATCTCGTCGGAACTCTTGGCCGCCGCCCCGCAACCGCCGCTGAGGATGCCGATTCGGGAGGCATCGGTCATGGCGATTGCCGGATATCCGGTTGGCGTGAACGAGGTGACGCAGGCCGCCATCGACGAGCGCGAGAGATCGAGTTCCGGCATCAGCCGTGTCATGATCTCGGCAAGCCGCGCCCTGGTGCTTTCCCGCCCGCCCGAGCGGAACCAGGCGCGGATGTCCGGCTCGGTCGGCAGCAGCAGATCGTCCGGATCGCCGCCGATCTTCAAATAGATCCTGCCATCGGGATACCGCACCGGCGGAAGGAGATAGATGCCGTCCTCGCCCTCGCCCCATTTCCAGATCAGCGAAGGCACCCTGCCCCAGATGTCCATGGCGGCCTCATCGACCTCGAAGAAGGCGACAGTGCGGGCATAAACGCTCAGGTCGAGGCGTGCGCCGAGCAGCCGTTCGTTGATCGAAAAACCTCCGGCGGCGACCAGCACTTTTTCAGCAAGATAGCTGTTGCCCTCGCTGGTCGTAACGGTGACCTGATCGCCATCTTGGCGCACCGAGAAAACCGTTTCCGGAATGATTTCCGTGCCCTGGCGTTCGGCGATTAGAGCCTGGGCTTTCACCAGCCGGCGCGGATTGATGTGCCCGGCATTCCTGGGCTCCCAGACCCCCTCGCTCGCCTGCGGGAACGAGAAGAAACCGAACCGGTCGGCAAGATCGAGATCCGACAGCGTCTCGGTCGAAACGCCGAGCTTGTTTGCCGCATCGAGGACGTTCGCGACATAGGAAGGTCCCTCGCCCCGCTTCGGCCCGACCAGCAGGCAGCCCGATTCGCTATAGAAATCCACGCCGCTTTCGCGGGCGATCTCGCCGTAACGCTCGATCGAACGGTTGGCGAGGCGCGCCCACACGGGATCGGGATCGATCGTCCGGGTGATGCGCGCCTCGTCGTAGTGGCTGGCAAAGACGCCTTCATGGCGCCCGTAGTCCGCCGGCTCACCGGGACCGACCAACGCAATACCGTCGGTCCAGTTCGAGAGGTAGCGGGCCGCCGCAGCGCCCATCATGCCCCTCCCGATCACGATAAATCTGAACCGTTCCGTCATGCCCTCGCCTTTCGATTCCACCGGCCGAAATGTCTTCTGTCAGAAGCACTTCTAGCCGTTTTCGGAATCAAAATGCCACAGGCGAAAGCGACGCAGTCTGTTCGGCCGTCTGCTCGGCGGTCTCGATCACTGCCTGCACCCGGTTGCAATAGCGCTTGGAAACCGGGTTCATGCGCTTGGCGCCGTGCCCGGCATTGTATTTGAGGATGGTGCCGCAGACCTTGCCGCCGCCGAGTTCGTGTGCGCCGGCCAGATATTTCATCCCGTAGCGGATATTGGTTTCGGGATCGTAGAGGCCGTAGTCGGGGCCTTCATAGCCCATCAGCCGGGCAGTCGCCGGCTTGATCTGCATCAGCCCGATCTCGCCCGCACTGCCCTTGACGGTCGGACGGAAATTGCTCTCGATCTGCACCACCGCCAGCGCAAGCTCTTCCGGAACATCGTATTCGTCCGCATATTTCGCGATCAGCTGGGTATAATGAAGCTGCCGAACCAGGCGCCTGGCTTCGTCGGTGGGCGCGGCAAAACCGGTTTCGCGCGTTTCCCATGGAATGATGAGCGGCTTGGTATAGGTGGTGACGGCGGCGTCCTCAGCACGCACGAGTTCGGTACCCGCGACCAGCATGGCAAGGCCCGCCGCGGCAGCAACAATCATTGTATTCATGTAGGTGAAGTGTCTCCGGACCAACAGGAGCCGCGGGTGTCGTTACGCAAACACCCTCTCAGCGCGTCGCCGGATTGACGGCGCGATGTTTTCACGAATCCTGGTCGTTTATCTCTGCAACCCCCGTCCAACATGGCGGCTGCCGTTAGCGGGTCCTTTAGACCGGGCTAATAAGGAGATGATGTGGCACTGCAAAATTTTGCGATTTCGACGCGGTCCCGAACGACGGGTGCGGCGCCCGCATTAATTGAATTTTGGCAAGGACTTGAGCAGGCGATGCAAGGTGTCGATCGTCGAGAAATCGGCAATCCCGTCGACGAGCTGCGGCCGGAAATGACGCTGGAACGCCTCGACCACGCCCTTCGTTCGCTCGCAGAAATTTCCCGTGATTTCAATTCCGTAGCCGTACAGCGACAGCATCGACTGCAGGGCCTCGATAGGCTGGCCGCTCTCGCCGAACTGGAAAAACCGTCCGCCGCTGATTTGCGCTGGATCGATCCAATGACCTATCCCGTCAAGGTGCAATTTTTCCCAGGGGAAATTTTCGCCCGGATCGACCTTGCGGATAGGGGCGATATCGGAATGTCCAAGCACCCTTTCCGGCCGGATTTGCCACCTTTGGCCGCAATCGCGACACAATTCGACGACGGCCTGGATCTGCGCGGGCGGATAGTCCGGCAGGCCGCCGGGGTGGCCCGGATTGGCGATCTCGATGCCGATCGAACAGGAATTGATATCGGTCTCGCCGGCCCAGGAGCTCTTGCCGGCATGCCAGGCGCGGCGATCCTCCGGCACGAGCTGCACCACGCCTCCATCCTCGCGGACGAAATAGTGGCTCGAGACCTGGCTCTCCTCATTGCAGAGCCAGGAGAGCGCCTGATCGCCGCTCGGCATGCCCGTATAGTGCAGGATGATCATGTCGGGCCTGCGCCCGCCGGCGCGCTCGCCGTGATTGGGAGAAGGCCTTACCGTCGCGCCGGCATAGTCGGCGTAAAACGGCGTCATGCGGCGCGGCGCTCTTTCTCGATTGCCGAATATGCGGCATTGAGTGCCGCCATGCGCTCATTGGCGGCGGCATGTAGCGAAGCCGGAACGCCGCGAGCGATCAACCGGTCCGGGTGATGTTCGGACACCAGCGAGCGGTACTGCTTGCGGATCTTGGCGAAATCGTCTTGCGGCGAAACGCCGAGCACAAGATAGGGGTCCCGTCCGTCAAGATGCACGTGCCGCGCCATGATGCGGCGGAAATGCCCCTCGTCGATGCGGAAGATTTCGGCGATGCGCGACAGGAACGCCAGCTCCGCCTCATGCACCAGGCCGTCCGCCTTGGCGATATGGAACAGCCCGTCGACCACGTTTTCCAGCATCGGGCAGTTTGCAGCCTTGCCCGCACCGGGGCTGCACAGGCCGGCGAGCTTCGTCGCATAGGCTTCGTAACCCGCGACGTCCTGGCGCGCGAGGTTATAGAGGCGCGCGACGTTGCGGGCTTCCTCGTCGGGAAAGTCGAATATCTGCTGAAAGGCCTTGACCTCGGCCTCGCTGACGATACCGTCAGCCTTCGCCATCTTGGCCGACAGCGCGATGATGGCGACCGAGAAAGACACCTGCCGGCGTGTTTCCGGATCGCCCTCGAACGTCGTGCGGATCACCTCGATGACACGGCCGAGCGCATTCCCGGCCGCGTCGCCCATGGCGCCGAGAAGCCGTTCCCAAAGGGAGGAAAAGTGAAGGCAGGCAAAATCCCAGATCATGAGCGCAGTGGACCAGATTATAATTGGGATTGCAAGGCGACCGACGGCCCGTCTTAGATTAAACTATGTTCATGTTTTCCGAACAATCACCGGCGCTCACGGACAGGTGACCCTGCACTTCGGGACAATTGCAAAGCCTCCGAATCTCTTTTTCCACAAGCACGATCAAGGGGCGGCGGCAGTTGAATCGATTATATTAGGCTCTCCTGCGCCGAGAAGTCGAAGCTGCGGTTTTTCTTGAGAAATTCACTTTACAGGGGCCTGTCTCTGTCGCATCCATTCCAGCGGTTTTGAACTGTACGCGAGCATGCGCGTCAAGGAGGATCGATGGCCAAACAGAAAGTAGCAATGCTGACCGCAGGGGGCCTCGCGCCTTGCCTGTCTTCCGCCGTCGGCGGCCTGATCGAGCGCTACAACGACGTCGCGCCGGATATCGAGATGGTCGCCTACCGTTCCGGTTATCAGGGCGTCCTGCTCGGCGACCGCATCGAAATCACCAACGACATGCGCGAAAACGCCTATCTGCTGCACCGCTACGGCGGCTCGCCGATCGGCAACAGCCGCGTCAAGCTCACCAATGCCGCGGACTGCGTCAAGCGCGGCCTCGTCAAGGAAGGCGAGAACCCGCTCCGCGTCGCCGCCGAGCGGTTGGCGGCCGATGGGATCACCATCCTCCACACGATCGGCGGCGACGACACCAACACGACGGCCGCCGACCTCGCAGCCTATCTCGGCGCCAATGGCTACGACCTGACCGTCGTCGGCCTGCCAAAGACCGTCGACAACGATATCGTGCCGATCCGCCAGTCGCTCGGCGCCTGGACGGCCGCCGAAGTCGGCGCCTCTTTCTTCGACAACGTTTCGAACGAGCAGAGTGCCGCTCCTCGCACATTTGTGATTCACGAAGTGATGGGACGTCACTGCGGCTGGCTTACCGCCGCGACCGCACGGGCCTATATTCAGAAGACCAAAGGCAACGAATATGTCGAGGGCTTCATGATGAACAGCGCGATGAAGAACATCGATGGTGTCTACCTGCCCGAGATGGCCTTCGACCTCGACAAGGAGGCCGCGCGCCTCAAGGACGTCATGGACCAGCGCGGTTTCGTGACCTTGTTCGTTTCGGAAGGTGCCGGCCTCGATACGATCGTCGCCGAGCGGGAAGCCGCAGGCGAATCGATCAAGCGGGACGCATTCGGCCATGTGAAGATCGACACGATCAATGTCGGCGGCTGGTTCCAAAAGCAGTTCGCGGCACTGATCGGCGCCGATCGCTCGATGGTGCAGAAATCCGGCTACTTCGCCCGCTCGGCGCCGGCAAACGGTAACGACCTGCGGCTCATCCAGGGCATGGTCGATCTCGCCGTCGAAAGCGCATTGAACAAGGTCTCTGGCGTTACCGGCCACGACGAGGACCAGGGCGGAAAACTGCGCACGATCGAATTTCCCAGAATCAAGGGTGGAAAACATTTCGATCTGACTGCAAAATGGTTCGGCGAAGTGATGGATCATATCGGCCAGCCCTTCGAAGAGGCTTGAGACAGGAAATTAGCGGGCGCCGCTCACGGGCGTCCGGGAGGAAATGGAATGACGGCTGACATCTGGCTCGCTTTTGCTGCGACCGCGATCTTTCTCGCCCTCCTTCCGAGCCCTATCGCTTGTCTGACTGCCAGTTTCTCTCTCCAGCGCGGTCGCCGCACGGCGATCGCGACGGTCCCGGGGCTTGCCGTCGGAATGTCGGCGGCGCTGATCGTGGCGATGATCCCCATGGCCCTGATCGCCGTCTATCTTCCCAAGCTCATCGACGTGATCTCCTGGGCAGGGCTCGGTTATCTGATGCTCTATGTGATCTGGTCCTACCAGGATCCACGAATCTCCGGCCCGATTGCCGATAACGACAATCTTCCCGAATGTCGGGCAGCGCGAATCTTCGGATGCCTGTTCGGCAAATCCGCCTTCCGGGCGCGTTATGCCGTCGTCCTTGCAGCCGTGCTCGCCCAGTTCGTCGATCCCGACCGCTCCCTCCTGCCCCAGCTTCTCGAAATGCAGGCGACTTTCCTTGTCTGCGCCGCGCTTGGAGCCGGAATTCATGTGCTTTTTCCGCGCCGCGTGCTCAACCGCCGGCGGCGGCCCGCCAACCTCAACTCCGCCTCACGCAAGCCCCAGACGCGCTTCATTTCGCGGCGCGCGGTCACAGCCGGCTATCGCCGGATCGCCGCCTGACGCTCGCCATCTTGTCGGACGCTGCCCAATAGGTTAATCAAAACACTCTTTTGGTGGCGTTTGGGCGGACTGGGGTAACCATTTTTCATGAAAGCGACCCAATGGCGATAATCCGATTCCTCGGCCGCGGGACGGCTGTGGCGTGCGCCGTTTCTTCGGTTCTGGCCGGATGTTCGAGCGTCGAGCGCGAGCAAAAGCTTGCAGCGACACAGACGGTTGCCCCGACCAGCGGCCAGGCGACGGGACCTGTCCAGACGGCCTCCGCGGATGGCCAGACGACTATCCAGTACAAATCCGATCTCCCGGTAAACGGGCAGGCCCAGACTGCAGGCCAGATCACCCCTCCGGGAGTTCAGGTCGCCTCGGCCGCCCAGACCGTCGGCACACAGCCGACCGTGGCGCTTGCCAAGTCCGCAAGACTTCCCGTGCCGGTGCCTGCCACCGCCGATGCGATGTCGGTTCAGTCCGCCGCAATGGCATCGCCCACCATGGCGCCGCTCGTCGCTTTCGCCCCCGCGCCCGGCCCGGCGATGATGCCGCCGCCCGTTGCTCCGACCACATCGACAATTCTCGCGTCGGCCCAGCCGGCGAACCTTGCGGCGCCAAAGGGCGGACGCCTCGTGTCGCCGCCGATCGCGCCAGCGGTTAGCGAAGGCAAGATCCAGCCGGCGGCAGCTTCGGCGATCGCGCTGGACGAACGGGAGCTGACACCGGACATGGTCGCGCTGCAGACCGTCGTCCCGACCCCACGCCCGGACACTGCGACGCTTGCCTATGCAGCGCAGCCGAGAGCCGTTGCCGCCTTGTCCGCCGTGGAATTCCCGCCGGCTCCCGGCGAGCCGATGCCGTCCACGGCCACCGGTGCGCCGCCGGAATTGAGCAAGCTCATCAAGCGTTATGCCGGCATGTACGGCGTGCCGGAATCGCTGGTGCACCGCGTCGTGCATCGGGAAAGCAAGTACGATCCCAAGGCCTATCACAAGAACGGCTACTGGGGCCTCATGCAGATCAAGTATTCGACCGCCAAATCGATGGGCTACGAAGGCCCGCCGGCCGGCCTGCTCGATGCCGAGACCAATCTCAAATACGCGATCAAATATCTGCGCGGCGCCTGGCTTGTCGCCGACAACAGAAACGACAATGCCATCAAGCTCTACGCGCGCGGTTATTATTACGACGCCAAACGCAAGAACATGCTGGACGTCCTGGAGAAATAACCGGGCTGAAAGTGCCTCGATCGAAAATGTTCAGCGGCGCCTCAGGGCGCCGTTGTTGTTTTCACCACCTCGGCGACCAGCCGGGTCGGATCGTAACGATTCCAGCTTGGCGTCAGCCCGAGCCGCACCACCACCAGATCGAGCGACGGGATGATCGTGATGGTCTGCCCGTCATGCCCCTGCAGGAAAAACGCATCCGTCGGGATGTCCGGATTATTCTTTCCCGGCAGCCATGTCTGCATTTTCGAATAACGGCCGTTCGACGTGGCGTTGGCCTGGTGCATCAGGGTGACGAAACCAGGCGGCAGGATCCGGTTGCCGTTCCAGACGCCGTCCCGCGCAAGCAGCAGCCCGATCCGGGCCCAGTCGCGCGCGGTCGCATACATATACGAACTGCCGACGAAGGTGCCTGCCGCATCGGTCTCCATGACGGCGCTTTGCATGCCGAGCGGGCCGAACAGCGCGTTACGGGGATAGGACAACGCCGCAGTCCTGTCGCCGATCCGGTCCATCCAGATCTTCGAGAGCATCACGGCCGTGCCGGAAGAATAGCCGAACCGCGTGCCGGGATCAGCCTCCAGCGGCTGGTCGGCCGCGAAATTCGCCATGTCCGGCTCGAGATAGAGCATGCGGGTGACATCGGCGACCGTGCCGTAACTTTCATTGAAGGCAAGCCCGCTTTCCATGGCGGCGAGGTCGGTAATCCGGATATCGCCGCGCTGGTTGCCCTGCCATTGCGGGAACAGGACCTTGTCGTCCAGCGAAAGCTTTCCGTCTCGAATGAGCGTGCCGAGGATAGCGGCATTCACGGTCTTGGTCATCGACCAGCCGAGCAGCGGCGTATCCTTGGAAAAACCGGTCGAATAGGTCTCGCCGACGATCCGTCCCCGCTTGACCACGACCGCCGCTCGAAGGCCCGGACCGACAAGACCAGCATCTGAAAGAAGCCGCGCAACCGACGGATCGGATTCGACTTTTCCGCCCTCCGGCCAAAGAACGGACGAATCGACTGACGTAACAGCAGGCACCGGAATGCCGACAGTTACCGCGGGCGCGCCATCGGGGACGACAGCGCAGCCGAGCCCTTCGCGATAGACCGCGTCATTGCCGGCAAAAATGCCGAGCAGCGCTGCATGAACCCGTTTCTCCGGTCGATCGACGGAGACCCGCATCAATTTCAGAAGCGGGTGACCCGGAGCCTGCACGTCGACGGCGAGGACCTCGCTGCTGTCGCGGCCGGCAAGGAAGACGTTCGAGCACACCATCTTGGCTGAATAGCCGCTTCCGACCCTCAGCAGTTCCGGCGGTAAGGTATAGAGCCAGATCCCAAGCCCGATCAGGCCGACGACGATGACGCCGCAGAGGATTTTCACGAACCGCACCAACAACCGCATGCCTGCCTCCATTTCAAGGGCCGCATGCAATCAGGATTCTCGACGCCAAGGAAGGGGTGTTCGGCCGCCCTGGGGCCGATCGGCGGACTGGCCACAGGCGGCGTCATCAATCTGTAGCATGACAGGTTTACACGCGCTGAAACTCTGGACAAAGCGGGACTCGACCATGGCGGATATTGCACAGGAAGCCGGTTTTCGGAAAAACCAGAAGCTGAAGGACGCCCTTCTGCAGCATAAAGCTCTATCCCGGCAGGGTTTCTCAGAAAGGCTTTTCGGCCTCCTGTTCTCCGGTCTCGTCTACCCGCAGATCTGGGAAGACCCGGAAGTCGACATGACCGCCATGGAGCTTTCCGGCGAGCATTCGATCGTCACTATCGGTTCCGGCGGCTGCAACATGCTCGCCTATCTGTCCCGTTCGCCGAAGAAGATCGACGTCGTCGACTTGAACCCGCACCACGTCGCACTGAACCGCCTGAAGCTCGCCGCCTTCCGCCACCTGCCCGGCCATGGCGATGTCGTGCGCCACTTCGGCATGGACGGCATCCGTACCAACAGCAAGAGCTACGATGCGTTCATCGCGCCGAACCTCGATGCCGCGACCCGCGCCTACTGGGGCAAGCGTTCGCTCGCCGGCCGCCGTCGGATCGAAGTGTTCGACCGCAATATCTACAAGACCGGCCTGCTCGGCCGCTTCATCGGCGCCGGCCACCTGATCGCCCGCCTGCATGGCATCGACCTGACCAAAATGGCCGACGCCAAATCGTTGCGCGAACAGCGCCAGTTCTTCGACGATCGCATCGCTCCGCTGTTCGACAGGCCGCTGATCCGCTGGATCACCAGCCGCAAGAGCTCGCTGTTCGGCCTCGGCATTCCGCCGCAGCAATATGACGAGCTGGCGAGCCTTGCCTCCGACGGCTCGATCGCCCCGGTGCTGCGCCAGCGCCTCGAAAAGCTCGCCTGCCATTTCCCGCTGCGCGACAACTATTTCGCCTGGCAGGCCTTTATGCGACGTTATCCGAAGCCGGAAGAAGGCACGCTGCCGACCTATCTCAAGGCTGAAAACTACCGCGCGATCCGCGACAATGCCGAGCGCGTCACGGTCCACCATGCCAGCTTCACGGAACTGCTGGCCCAGAAGTCCGCCGGCTCGGTCGATCGCTACGTGCTACTCGACGCGCAGGATTGGATGACGGACGAGCAATTGAACGACGTCTGGTCGGAAATCAGCCGCACGGCCGCGCCCGGTGCCCGCGTGATCTTCCGCACGGCGGCCGAAAAGAGCGTGCTCGACGGTCGCCTTTCCCCGGCCCTTTTCGACCAGTGGTCCTATCTGGAAGAACGCTCCAACGAACTCAACCTGGAAGACCGGTCGGCAATTTACGGCGGTTTCCACATCTATGTGAAAAAAGCCTGATGGCGACGGATATGGCGAGTAACTCCCTGCCGACTGGCCACGCCGAGCGCATGGACCGGATGTACCGGTATCAGCGCCATATCTACGACATCACCCGCAAATACTACCTCTTCGGCCGCGACCGGGCGATTGCGGGATTGAATGTCCCGCCGAATGCCTCGCTGCTCGAAGTTGGCTGCGGCACGGGCCGCAACCTCGCCCTCGCCCACCGGCAATATCCGGCGGCCAGGCTCTACGGCCTCGATATCTCCGCTGAGATGCTGGAAAGCGCCAGGGCCAATTTCCGCGGCAAGCCGATTATCCCGGAGTTTCGCGTCGCCGACGCCACCAATTTCAAAGCGGAAGAGTTCGGTGCGACCGGCTTCGATCGCATCCTGATTTCCTACGCCTTGTCGATGATTCCCGACTGGGAAAAGGCGATCGATGCCGCGCTTGCGGCCTTGGCGCCGCATGGCTCCCTCCATATCGTCGATTTCGGCCAGCAGGAACGGCTGCCAAGCTGGTTCGGGCGGTTCCTGAAGGCCTGGCTCATGCGTTTCCACGTCACGCCGCGGCCAAACCTGCACGAAGTGCTGGAAAGCAAGCTGGCGGCCGCCGATGCCGACATGATCTTCGAGGAGATCGGCCGGGGGTATGCGTGGCACGCTGTCATCCGCCGCCGCGGCTGAAGCGTTGGGTTCCCGCATCTCCGGCATGAAATCCTCTTGCCCTAACCGATTTTTTACGACGTTATGGTGAATATGGAGTTCATGCCTCCCTGTTTTGCGTCGAACGGGGCAAGAGGCTTCCACGTCGACACTACACGGGATGTTCATGCCTCGGCTCCTTCTGGCCCTCCTTGCCACCGCGCTCCTTGCCACGGGATGCACATCCTCAAGTTATGACCTGATGGAAACGTCATCGGTCAAGAAGATGCGGTTCAAGGACAGCGATCCCCAAGATTTCGGCAAAACTCATCCGGGGCTCCACGAGGTCCACGGCATCGATGTTTCCAAGTGGAACGGCACCGATATCGACTGGCCAGCCGTAAAGAAATCCGGCATCGCTTTCGTCTTCATCAAGGCGACGGAAGGCAAGGACCGAATCGACCCGACCTTCGAACTGAACTGGCGGGGCGCCGCATCTGCCGGCATTCCCTATGCCCCCTACCACTTCTATTATTTCTGCTCGACAGCCGACGAACAGGCCGACTGGTTCATCAACAACGTGCCCAGGGACGCGGTGAAGCTGCCGCCAGTCCTCGACATGGAATGGAACCATTCCTCCCCGACCTGCAAGACCCGCCCCGATCCCGAGACCGTGCGCGCCTCCATGCAGCGCTTCATGGACCGCGTCGAGGCCTATTACGGCAAGCGGCCGATCATCTATACGTCGGTGGATTTCCACCGGGACAATCTGGTCGGCGCCTTCAGCAACCACCACTTCTGGCTCCGCGCCGTGGCGCAGCATCCGACCAAGATCTACCCGGATCGCCGCTGGGCTTTCTGGCAGTATACCTCGACGGGCGTCGTGCCGGGCATCAAGGGCGAGATGGATATCAACGTCTTTGCGGGCACGTCCAAGAACTGGCACAACTGGGTTGCGGCAGTCTCAAAGTAAACCCCATGCACCAGGCGAAACAGGTGTCTGGCAATGTGTGAGCAGTTGCGATAAAAACTGCGCCAACACGGCTGCCGTCCACGTTTCGGTCACAAAATTTTCCGAGATCGGACGGCGCTTACTCAGATTCTTAGGAACGCCGAATGTCCGCTCGCTTTGCCCGCCGCCTCGCCCTTGCCTCCGTCATAACCAGTTGCCTTGCCTCCACCGCCCTCGCCCAGGCCCCGGCTATCGCCTGCGGCGGCGATCTCGGCGTTTTCCTTGACGGCGTCAAGGCGGAAGCCATTTCCAAGGGCGCCTCGGCAAGCGCGGTAGACGAAGCGCTCGCCGGCGCCCAGATCGATCAGAAGGTTCTATCCCGCGACCGGGCTCAAGGCGTCTTCCGCCAGACCTTCCTCGAATTTTCGCAGCGCACCGTCAGCCAGGCGCGCCTCGACATCGGCCGCCAGAAGATCAAGCAGTATGCGGAGGTCTTCGCCCGGGCAGAGAAGGAATTTGGCGTGGCGCCCGGCGTCATCACCGCATTCTGGGGGATGGAGACCGATTTCGGCGCCGTGCAGGGCGATTTCAATACCCGCAACGCACTGGTGACGCTCTCGCACGACTGCCGCCGCCCGCAGCTTTTCCGCCCGCAGCTGATCGCCCTGATCGAGATGGTCCAGCACGGCGACCTCAATCCGTCCACCAACACGGGCGCATGGGCCGGCGAGATCGGCCAGGTGCAGATGCTCCCCGAGGATATTATCGCGCACGGCGTCGATGGTGACGGCGACGGCCATATCAACGTCAAGGCCAGTTCCCCGGACGCTATCCTCACGGCCGCAAAATTCATCCAGAGCATGGGCTTCAAGCCTGGCCAGCCGTGGATCCAGGAAGTGACGCTGCCGGAGAACCTCCCCTGGGACAAGTCCGGCCTCGGCAACGAGATCCCTGCCAGCGAATGGTTCAAGCTGGGCGTCACCCCGCGCGATGGCGTGACCAACTTCGGCAACCTGCCCGCAGCCCTCATCCTTCCGCAGGGCCGCAAGGGGCCGGCTTTCCTAACCTATCCAAACTTCAGCATCTATCTGGAATGGAACCAGTCGTTCATCTACACGACCTCGGCCGCCTATTTCGCGACCCGGCTTTCGGGTGCTCCGACCTATCTGAAGGGCACGCCGGACCAGGGCCTGGACGACACCGGCATGAAGGCGCTGCAGACCAAGCTGGAAGCGCTCGGCCACAATATCGGCAAGGTCGACGGCATCCTGGGGTCGGGCACGCGCCAGGCCGTCCAGAAGGAACAGGCGCGCCTCGGTCAGCCGGCCGACGGCTGGCCCACCCAGACCCTGCTCTCCGCGCTCTGAAATACCATCTCTGAATACGATCGCCGCCCGACCGAAATCGGGTGGCGACTCGCGGATCATAAGGTTATCCCCTAACCTCGACCGCGAGGGGGATTTTGCATGACAACCGCCGCCATTCCGAAGCCCAGCGCCACCGCCTGGGCCCTGATCCTGCTGCTCGGGCTGATCTGGGGCGGATCGTTCTTCTTCGCGCGCGTCGCAGTCTTGGAAGTGCCACCCTTCACCCTCGTCTTCCTGCGCCTGTTCCTGGCAGCAGCGGCGCTGCACATCTATCTGCACGGCCGGTTCGGGCTCTATGCGACGCTGAGAACCCACTGGCGGTCCTTCCTGGTCATGGGCTTCATCAACAACGCCCTTCCCCATACGCTGATCTTCTTCGGCCAGACCGAGATCGGCGCCGGTCTCGCTTCGATCCTCAACGCGACCACGCCGATCTGGACGGTGCTGATCGCCAATCGCTGGACGGCCGACGAAAAACTGACACCGGCAAAAATCGCCGGCTGCCTTGCGGGTCTTGCCGGGACGGCCGTGCTGATCGGTCCGGGCGTCACGGCGGCCGCGTCCGCGCCGCTCTGGGCGCTGATCCTGCCGATCCTTGCGGCAATCTCCTACGGAGTGGCAGGCACCTACGGCAAACGTTTCCGCGGACTGCCTGCGCCGGTCAGCGCCACCGGACAACTCACGGCCTCCAGCCTGATGATGTTGCCTGTGTCGCTGCTCGCCGACCAGCCCTGGGCACTGCCCGCCCCGTCGACGCATGCCGTCCTTGCAATCCTCGCCCTGGCGCTCCTGTCGACCGCCTTCGCCTATCTCCTCTATTTCCGTATCCTTGGGATGGCCGGCGCAACGAATGCCTCTCTGGTTACGCTCGTCGTGCCCCCGAGCGCGATCCTTCTCGGCGCGCTTTTCCTCGGCGAGAGATTGGAGGCAACCGACCTCATCGGCATGCTGCTGATCGGTTTCGGCCTGGTCCTGCTCGACGGAAGGCTCCTTCGCAGGCGCAGCAATTCGCCGTCCGGCGCGTCGTAACGGATCGAAACCATCACGGAATATGTCAGAAGTTAACAGTCCTACACGACTTTTTAACTCTGCGGAAATTAAGATTAACGGATGCTTTACCGATAAAAATCAGCGACTTACGCAATCCGTTCCGGGATAGGGTGAACAGGGGGACGGCACTGCAGCACAGAAACACGCTTCCCAACCGGCACGAAACCGACTTAAAGTCTGCCCGTCAACGCAAGGAGGCAGACATGGGACGCACATACTCTCTCAATGTCTTGGTAGTCGGTGCAGCGTTTGTGTTTGTGGCATCCATGCTCTTCATTTGAGCGCCACCAGTTTCCACTACCAGTTCAAGATATCGCATCCAAGACCGTTTGATAATCAGCACTTCCGGTGAAAACGCATGCTCCTTTCGTAGGAGCATGCGTTTTTTTCATTGCGCTCAGGCAGCGGCGATCCGCGGCGTACGGATCTGCCGGCGGCCAAGCCGCTGAAGGACGGCGGAGACGAGCGGTGCCCGGTTCATCGTGTAGATGTGGAAGTCGCCAAGGCCGCGGCGGATCAGGTCCTCGATCTGTTCGGCGGCGATATCCGCAGCCACGCTGGCGCGATCCTCGGGCCTGTCGTCCAACCCTTGGAAACGGGCATCCAGGAAAGACGGAACCGAAGAACCGCAGCGTCCGGCGAAACGCTTGAGCTGGGTCAGGTTCTGGATCGGCATGATGCCCGGCACGATCGGGATCGCGATGCCGGCGGCGCGGACCTTTTCGAGGTAACGTTCAAAAACGTCGTTGTCGAAGAAGAACTGGGTCAGCGCCCGGGCAGCGCCCGCATCCGCCTTGCGCTTCAGCATTTCGATGTCTGCGCCAAGATCGGCGCTTTCCGGATGTTTTTCGGGATAGGCGGAGACGGAAATGTCGAAGCCGCCGAGTTCCGTCAGGCCGCGCACCAGCTCCGCCGCATTGGCATAACCCTGCGGGTGCGGGCGATAGTCGGTACCGACACCGCTCGCCGGATCGCCGCGCAGGGCAACGATGTGGCGGATACCGGCGGCGCGGTACTCGCCGACGACGGAATGGGTTTCTTCGCGCGTGGCATCGACGCAGGTCAGATGTGCGGCGGTCGCAAGCGAGGTCTCGCCGACTAGACGGCGCACCGTGTTGATCGTCGGCGCCTTGGTCGAACCGCCCGCACCATAGGTGACCGAAACGAATCTCGGATCCCAGAGCGCCAGTTCATCGACCGTATCCCAGAGCTGGCCCTCCATCTCTTCCGACTTCGGCGGAAAGAATTCGAAGGAAACGCTGAAAGTTTCGCTATCGGCGGTCATTGGTTCAGCTCCCTTAAAGGACGGCTTGCGATTGGGCGGATGCATGATGGGCGGCGATCAGCAGGCGGCGGTCCCGGGCAAGCCAGACAGTGGCCGTGAGCCCGCCTTCCTTGCCCGAACCAAGATCGATCGCCTGCTCGACTTCGAGGCCGACCTTCTCGAGCCATTCCGCCATCACCTGATGGGAGAAGCCGAGACGCACATGGGCATGGTCGTTGCGCAGATATTCGAGCGTATGTGGTGCGAGATCGACGATCAGCAGGCGGCCGCCCGGACGCAGCACGCGGGCTGCCTCGGCGATCGCCAATTCCGGCTGGTCGAGGAAGTGCAGTACCTGGTGAACGGTGATCAGGTCAAAATCCTGGCCTTCGAGCGGCAAGTTGAGAATGTCGCCGTGCCGGACGGATGCCTTGACGATCCCGGCCTTGTCGAGATTGGACCGCGCGACCGAGAGCATGTCGCGGCTCGCGTCGATGCCAACGGCGCGACGGTAGATGTTAGACAGAAGCTGGAGGATCCAGCCGGTGCCGGTGCCGAGATCGAGAAGCGCGTCGACGGGCGCCGGCCCGATCAGCTTGAGCAGTGCCGACTCGACTGCCGCGTCGCTGATATGCAGGCGGCGAAGCTCGTCCCATTCGGATGCGTTGCGCGTGAAATAGGCTTGGGCGCGTTCGGCACGCAGCCGCTTGACCGTCGTCAGCCGCTCGCTGTCCCTCAGCAGGACCGGATCCTCCTCCGAGGAGGCGGCAAGCAGCGTCCTCACCAGCGTTGCCGCCTTGCCTTCCTGCTTCAGCCGGAAATAGGCCCAGGCGCCTTCCTGATAGCGATCGATCAGCGCCTCTTCGGCAAGCAGCTTCAGATGCCGCGAAATGCGCGGCTGCGATTGGCCCAGGATTTCGGTAAGATCGGTGACGGTGAGATCCCCGGCAGCGAGAAGCGCAAGCAGGCGGAAGCGCGTCGGCTCGCCGGCTGTTTTTAGTACGTCTACCAGGGTGTCGAGCGCCAATCCCATTCAGCCGCATCCTTACGCAATCAAGATATAAAGATATGTTTATATCGTTTTGCCGTTCTATGCAAGCGGCAACTGATGGATCCGACGAGGTCGCCTGAAACGCAGAAGGCGGCCGAAGCCGCCCTCTCAAGTTCTGTTTGTGCCAGGAAGATCAGAATTCTTCCCACTCGTCGGCGGATTGCGCGAGGGCCGTATTTCCGCGGGAAACCGGAGCGCGCGCCGGCATCGGACGGCTCGGTGCAGCGGCGACCGGGCGCGAGGCCGGAGCTATCGGTGCGCGCATGCGGCTTGCCGTTTCGCGAAGCTGGCCCGAGGCGCTGCCGCCGAGCTGGAAGTGCGAAAGGAGATCGCTGAGCTTGCCGCTCTCCTGGGCAAGGCCCGCGCCGGCGGCGTTCATCTCTTCGACCATTGCGGCATTCTGCTGGGTCGACTGGTCCATGTGGTTGACGGCGGTGTTGACCTGGGCCAGGCCAACCGACTGTTCCTGTGCCGCGATTGCGATCGCATCCATGTGACCGTTGACGGTCTGAACCAGTTGCTCGATGACGCTGAGCCCCTCGCCCGTCTCGCTGACGAGCTTGACGCCTTCGCTGACGGCAACCGCCGAGTTGGAGATCAGCGACTTGATTTCCTTGGCGGCGTTTGCCGAGCGCTGGGCGAGTTCGCGGACTTCCTGGGCGACGACCGCGAAACCCTTGCCGGCTTCACCGGCTCGCGCCGCTTCCACGCCGGCGTTCAGCGCCAGCAGGTTGGTCTGGAAGGCGATCTCGTCGATAACCCCGATGATCTGGCCGATCTGCTGCGACGACTTCTCGATCCGTTCCATGGCAGCAACCGCGTTGCGGACGACTTGGCCCGAATGGTCGGCGCGGGTCCGTGCGTCGCGGACGACGTCGCGGGCCTCGCCGGTGCGCTTCGAGGTCGAAACGACGTTGGCGGTAATCTCTTCGAGTGCTGCCGCCGTTTCTTCCAGCGAAGCGGCCTGCTGCTCGGTGCGCTTGGACAGGTTGTCGGACGCATCGGAGATTTCTCTCGAACCGCTGGTGACCGTGGAAACCGAATTGCCGACGCTGAGCAGTGCGTCGCGCAGCTGACGGACCGAGGTGTTGAAGTCGTGGCGCAGGCCTTCGAACTGCGGCGCCAAGGCTTCGTTCACTTCGCAGAGCATGTCGCCGGCGGCAAGACGGCGAAGGTTGGCGGCGAGCGCACCGGTCGCCTGGGTCAGCTTCGCCTCGGTATCCGCCTCACTCTGGCGCTGCATTTCGATGCGCTCGGCTTCCGAGCGACGACGGGTCGCTTCCGCCTCGGCTTCCAGCTCAAGATTGCGGATCGCGGCTTCGCGGAAAACTTCGACCGAGCGGGCCATGGCGCCGATTTCGTCCTTGCGGTCGGCGTAGGGGATCGCCTCCTCGGTATTGCCGGAGGCAAGGCTTGCCATACGGTCGCCGACGCGACGAATTGATTTGGATAGCTGGCGAGCGATCACGACTGACAAGGCAATGGCGGCGATGACAAATGCGCCAAGCAGCGTCAGCGACGTCAACAATGAATTGTAGGAATTGCCAAGCTTGGACGTGGCTTGTGCGTGGACGCTTGCCGCGGTTTCAACCAACAACTGGCCGACGAAGTCGCGACGCGATGCCATTGCTCTGGTCCAGTTGTCCAGATCGGCGGGAGCAGGCGTGAAGGCCGTATTCTTCGCCATTTCCTCAATCCTTTGCTGAACCAATCGACCTGGGGCCGACTGCATGAAAGTGTCCAGCTGGCCAACAATCGCAGGATTCACGAACTCGCGCACGAGCTGACCGTAGATTCGAATCTGCGTCGTTGCAGCACCAAAGCGAGCAAACTCTTCAAGTGAAAGCGTACCGTTCTTGGTATATTGCATACCGATCCGGTTAAGAACGAGAAACCCTTCGTTATATTGCAGCAAGGCGCCGTAGCCTGTTACTCCCTGCTGAAGATCGCGATCCTCCATGATATTGCCGGTTCTCGCGGTGAGCTGAATGGAGGATGCCGAAAGCGGCTGCAGATAGAGAAGCGGCACCATCGCCTCGATGGGTCCGGCGTCAACCTTGCCGCGAAACTCCGAAATCTTGGCGTATCGTTCGTCGAGAGTGCGTTTGATGTCGGTCAAGAGCGTGTCCGCATAGCCGGCACTGACCACTTCGTTGTAGCCTGAAACGATCGCCTTGTAGGCCTCATCGGTCTTCTGGCGCATCTGGCTGCGCTGATCGGGCGAAGCTGCACTTTCAACCGGCAAGGCAAGCATCAGTCGTCCACTCGCCCCAGCTAGACGCTCGAGGGCCGCCGCGCCGGAGAGCTTTTGATAAGCGCCATAGCTATTCAACGTGACGAAAGCGCCGAGCCCAATCACGGCCAGGAGCGGAACGGAAGCAAGAAGCGTCAACGATGTACGGAAAGGCAGACGTTCGATCAAACGCAGCATGAAAAACCCTTTGAAGCGGGCTGTCATCATGACAGCGTCAAGACCCCGGCGGACATGGTCTCCCTGGGCGAAAATGCGCTACCAATCTTTGCGATTGTCTTTATCGGGCTACGTCAAAAATACCCATAATTTTGGGGGTTCTAATTTTAGCTTTTATTAATCTTGCATAAAACGAAAACCCCGGCAGAGCCGGGGTTTTGAATTAGATGGAGCTAAAAAAGACTAACGCGTCAGACGCTTGTGAGCCTGGCTGCCGGGGTTGAGGGCGTCGGGGCCGAGTCGGCGAACCTTGTCCTGCTCATAGTCCTCGAAATTGCCTTCGAACCATT
This sequence comes from Neorhizobium sp. T6_25, assembly GCF_002968555.1. NCBI lineage: Bacteria > Pseudomonadati > Pseudomonadota > Alphaproteobacteria > Hyphomicrobiales > Rhizobiaceae > Neorhizobium > Neorhizobium sp. T6_25. The sequence goes on along the minus strand of NZ_PVBL01000011.1, from coordinate 43,202 downwards.
CCACATGGCCGTCGCCTTCGAAGGCAAGGATATGCGTCGCCAAGCGGTCGAGGAACATGCGATCGTGGCTGATGATGATGGCGCAGCCGGCAAAGTTTTCCAGCGCGCTTTCGAGCGCACCCAGCGTTTCCGTATCGAGGTCGTTGGTCGGTTCGTCGAGGAGGAGAACGTTGCCGCCCGCCTTCAACATCTTGGCAAGGTGAACGCGGTTGCGCTGGCCGCCGGAGAGATTGCCGACCTTCTGCTGCTGGTCGCCGCCCTTGAAGTTGAAGGCGCCGCAATAGGCACGGGAGTTCATGTCGAACTTGCCAAGCTTGATGATTTCGGCGCCGCCCGAGATTTCTTCCCAGACGGTCTTGTTGCCGTCCAGCGCATCACGGCTCTGGTCGACGTAACCGAGGTGGACCGTCTCGCCGACCCGGATCGAACCGGCATCCGGGGTTTCCTGGCCGGTAATCATCCGGAACAGCGTCGTCTTGCCGGCGCCGTTCGGGCCGATGATGCCGACGATGCCGCCCGGCGGCAGCTTGATCGACAGGTCGTTGATCAGCGTGCGGCCTTCAAAGCCCTTGGTGATGCCTTCCATCTCGATGACCACCTGGCCGAGACGCTCGCTGACCGGGATGATGATCTGTGCGTCGCCGGGACGCTGCTTTTCAGCCGCTTCCACCAGCTGTTCGTAGGACTTGATACGCGCCTTGGACTTGGCCTGGCGCGCCTTCGGGCTGGAAGCGATCCATTCCTGTTCGCGGGAAATCGCCTTCTGGCGGCCGGCCTCTTCCCGGTTTTCCTGCTGCATGCGCTTGGCTTTCGCGAGCAGGTAGGCCGAGTAATTGCCTTCGTACGGAATGCCGCGGCCGCGGTCGAGCTCGAGAATCCAGCCGGTGACGTTGTCGAGGAAGTAGCGATCGTGGGTGATCATCATCACTGCGCCCGGATAGTCGCGCAGGTGCTTTTCGAGCCAGGCGATGGTTTCGGCGTCCAGATGGTTGGTCGGTTCGTCGAGCAGCAGCAGGTCCGGCTGCGACAGCAGGAGACGGCAGAGCGCAACGCGGCGGCGTTCGCCGCCCGACAGGCTGGTGACTTCCGAATCGCGCGGCGGGCAGCGCAGCGCTTCCATCGCCATCTCGACCTGGCTTTCCAGATCCCACAGGTTCTGGCTGTCGATGACGTCCTGAAGCTTGGCGCCCTCGTCCGCGGTCTCGTCGGAATAGTTCATCATCAGTTCGTTGTAACGGTCGAGGACGGCCGTTTTCTTGGCAACGCCTTCCATGACGTTCTCGAAAACCGTCTTGGACTCATCGAGATGCGGTTCCTGTTCGAGATAGCCGACGGTCGCGCCTTCTGCGAGCCAGGCTTCGCCGGTATATTCCTTGTCCTGACCGGCGATGATGCGCAGCACGGTCGACTTACCGGCGCCGTTCGGACCGAGGATACCGATCTTGGCATCTGGGTAGAAAGACAGATTGACGTTCTCAAGGATTTTCTTGGCGCCGTAGGACTTGTTGAGTCCCGACATGTGATAGATGAACTGACGTGCCATGGATAAAAGTGCTCCGGGGGGAATTTCGGTTTGCCGCTATGTAGGCGAATTGGTGGCCGGGAGCAATGCGCGAACGGTCGAGGGAGCGAGGATGTTCGACGAAACGAGGCGGTTTAAGAGCCCAACGGGTGCAAACCTTGCCTATCGTTACCAACCGGCGGCAGAACCGGGGCTCGCCATCCTGCTGGTCTCGCACGGGCTTGCCGAGCATTCCAGGCGCTACAGGGCTTTAGCCGAGGCCATGGCCGGCCACGGCTTCCACGTCTATGCCTTCGATCATCGCGGTCACGGCGAGACGACCGCGCCGGACGCGCCGATCGGCCGCTTTGCCCGGCACGACGGCGTCGGCCTGGTGCTTGCGGACGTCAAAGCCATGCGCGACATGGCGGCGGACGCCCATCCCGGCCTGCCGGTCCTGCTCTTCGGCCATTCCATGGGCGGCCTGATCGCCCTCAATGCCGCCGTAGAGCATCCCGACAGCTTTGATGCCGTCGCGGTCTGGAATTCCAATTTCCATCCCGGCCCGGCTGGTCGCGCCGCGCAGGTGATCCTGCGCATCGAAAAGGCCCTGAAGGGTTCGGATGTTCCAAGTGGGCTCCTGCCGAAACTCACGTTCGGCGTCTGGGGCAAGTCCATTCCCGGCCACCGTACGGAATTCGACTGGCTGAGTCATGACCGGGATGTCGTCGACGCCTATATCGCCGATCCCTTGTGCGGTTTCGATGCCAGCGTCTCGCTGTGGCTCGATCTTTTCGAACTGACCTTCCGTGCGCCGAAGATGATCGATCGGCTGGCCAAAACCCTGCCGATCCATCTGATCGGCGGCGCCGAAGACCCGGCGACCAATGGCGGCCGCGAAATCCTGTGGCTCTCGGAGCATTTCAAGAGCCGCGGCTTTTCAAACGTCACGACCAAGATCTGGCCCGGCACGCGCCATGAAACGCTGAACGATACGGTGCGGGCGCGCGCCACCGCCGAGTTCGCCGCCTGGGCCAGAGCCGCCCTGCCCGTCCCGGCGCCGGCGATCTGAATCGACAGTCCACATAAAACGGCCCTGCATATCAAACGGAATAAGTTCATGACATTTAATCAAGTGCTTCCGGAACCGGTCCCGGCTATAGGAAATCCATGAATTCGTCGCCCGCAAGCCTTGTCGCATCAGCCCCGAACCGGATCGTCAACGGTATGGGTTTGATGCTGATTGCCATGCTGATCGCCCCTTTCATCGATATCTTTTCCAAGCTCGCGACCGATACGACATCGCCCACCTTCATCACCGCCGCCCGCTTCGTTTTCCAGGCGCTCTGCATGCTGCCGATCGTGCTCTGGAATGGATACTGGCGGACGTTCTCCTGGCGGCTCAGCGTCTTCCATGCGATCCGCGCGACCCTCATCACGGTCTCCATGGTCTGCTTCGTGGCGACGCTTGCAGTCATGGAAGTGGCCGATGCGATCGCCATCTTCTTCGTCGAGCCGATCATCCTGACGGTGCTGTCCAGCATCTTCCTCAAGGAGACCATCGGCTGGCGGCGTTATACCGCCTGCGCGGCCGGCTTCGTCGGCGCCATGATCGTCATCCGCCCGAGTTTCCAGGAGATCGGCTTCGTGGCGCTACTGCCGATCGTCACCGCCTTCTGCGTGGCGATCTTCGCGATCCTGACCCGGGCGCTGGCGCATCGTGAAGATCCCTGGTCGATGCAGTTCCAGATGGCGCTCTGGGGAATTCCGATCTCAGCCATATTGCTCTTTGTCGGCGACCGGACCGGAATCGCCTTCCTGGCGCCCTCCATGCCGGACTGGACGACCTTGCTGTGGCTCGCGGGCGTCGGCGCCTTCGCGGCCCTGTCGGGCATCTTGGCCGTCTACGCCTATCGGGCCGCGCCCGCATCCGTGATCGCACCGCTGCAATATTTCGAGATCGTTTCGGCGACGCTGTTCGGCTGGCTGGTCTTCGGCGACTTTCCCGATCCGGTCAAATGGCTCGGCATTTCGATCATTATCGGCTCCGGCCTCTACATCATCTGGCGGGAACGCCGCGTCGCCTCCATGAAGCCGGTAACCAGCGCCGCCAAATCAACCGTGACCCCGTGACATGACCCAGATCCCTAAAAAACCGCCGCTTACCGGCATCCGCGTCATCGAACTTGCCCGCGTGCTTGCCGGTCCCTGGGCCGGGCAGATGCTGGCGGACATGGGCGCCGACGTCATCAAGGTGGAAAACCCCGATGGCGGCGACGATACCCGCGCCTGGGGGCCGCCTTTCGTCGAAGGCAAGGACGGCGAAAACCTCTCGGCCGCCTACTACCACTCCACCAACCGTGGCAAACGCTCGATCGCCGTGGACCTCAAGACCGAGGAAGGCCAGGACATCGTCCGCCGGCTGGCCGGGACCGCCGACGTGCTGATCGAGAATTTCAAGCTCGGCGGCCTCGTCAAATACGGGCTCGACTACGAGAGCCTGAAAAAGATCAATCCGAAGCTGATCTATTGCTCGATCACCGGTTTCGGCCAGAACGGCCCTTACGCCAATCTCGCCGGCTACGACTATATCGTCCAGGGCATGTCCGGCTTCATGTCGATCACCGGCGAGCCGGATGGCCAGCCGATGAAGGCGGGCGTCGCGATCGCCGACATCTTCACCGGCATCTATGCGGTAACCGCCATCCAGGGCGCGTTGATCCATGCGATGAAAACGGGCGAAGGCCAGCACGTCGACATGGCGCTGCTCGACGTCCAGGCCGGCATCCTCGCCAACCAGAACATGAACTACCTGATCTCGGGCGAGGCGCCGGTGCGGCTTGGCAACGCCCACCCGAACATCAGCCCCTACGAGGTCCTGGCCACCGAAGACGGTTACCTCATCCTCGCCGTCGGCAATGACGGCCAGTTCCGCCGCCTCTGCCGCATCCTCGGCATCGACGGGATGGCAGACGACGAGCGTTTCGCCACCAACAAGGCGCGCGTCGCCAACCGCGTCGAAGTGCGCCGGTTGATCCTCGCGCAGACGTCGAAATGGAAGAAAGCCGATCTGCTCGCCGCCTGCGGCGACAATGCCGTGCCGGCAGGGCCGATCAATTCGATTGCCGAAATGTTCGACGATCCGCAGGTCAAGGAGCGCGGCCTCCGAATCGATCTCGAAGCGGCCGATGGCACGGTCATCCCGGGCGTGCGCAGCCCGATCGTGCTGTCGGAAACGCCGCTAGTCTATCACCGGCCAAGCCCGGCGCTCGGCGAACATACCGCAGACGTGCTGGCGCAACTCGATCAAATCGAAAAAGAGGGGAGAGAAAAATGAACACCGTCATCAAGACCGGAGGCCAGCTCATCGTCGAGGCGCTGAAGGCGAACGGCGTCAAGCGCATCTCCTGCGTACCCGGGGAAAGCTATCTCGCCGTGCTCGACGCGCTGTATGAAAGCGGAATCGAGATCCTCGTCTGCCGCCAGGAAGGCGGCGCCGCGATGATGGCCGACAGCTGGGGGCGCCTCAGCGGCGAGCCCGGCATCTGCATGGTGACCCGCGGCCCCGGCGCCACCAACGCGTCGGCCGGCCTTCACATCGCCAGGCAGGATTCCATTCCCATGATCCTCTTCGTCGGCCAGATCGGTCGCGATATGAAGGAGCGCGAGGCCTTCCAGGAAGTCGAATACCGCCGCGCCTTCACCGAATTCGCTAAATGGGTCGGCGAGATCGACGACGCCCGCCGCATTCCGGAATTTGTCACCCGCGCCTTTGCCGTCGCCACCTCCGGCCGCCCCGGTCCGGTCGTGCTGACGCTGCCGGAAGACATGCTGGTGGAAGAGGTCGAGGCGCCCGAAGCCCGCGCCTACATGCCGGTCGAAAGCCATCCCGGCAAAAGCCAGATCGCCGCATTCGAAACCATGCTCAAGAACGCCGAGCGTCCGATGTTCATCCTCGGCGGCACCCGCTGGAGCGAGCAGGCGGTTGCGGACTTCGCGGATTTCGCCAGCCGCTTCAAGGTGCCCGTAGGCTGCTCCTTCCGCCGCCAAATGCTCTTCGATCACCTGCACCCGTCCTATGCGGGCGATGTCGGCATCGGCATCAATCCGGTCCTCGCCAAGGCGGTCAAGGAGGCCGACCTGCTGGTGCTGATCGGCAGCCGCATGTCGGAAATGCCCTCCTCCAGCTATACGCTGATCGATATCCCCTACCCGAAGCAGAAGCTCGTCCATGTCTTCCCGGATCCGGAAGAACTCGGCCGCATGTACCGGCCCGACCTTCCGATCTGCGCCGCCCCTGCGGAATTCGTCGCCGCCCTGAAGGAGCTCGACCCGCCGGCCGCCCCGCTCTGGGCCGAACGGAAATCGGCGCTGCACGACTCCTACCTCAAGTGGTCGACGCCGCCGGAGGCCGGCCCCGGCCCGGTCAGGATGGGGCCGATCATGCAGTGGATCGAGGAGAACGTGCCCGACGACGCGATCTTCACCAATGGCGCCGGCAATTACGCCACCTGGCTGCACCGTTTCCACCGCTTCCGCAAATACAACACCCAGTCCGCCCCGACCTCCGGCTCGATGGGCTACGGCCTGCCTGCCGCGGTTGCCGCAAAACAGCTGTTTCCCGAACGCGAAGTCGTCTGCTTTGCCGGCGACGGCTGCTTCATGATGCATGGCCAGGAATTCATCACCGCCGTCCGCTATGGACTGCCGATCATCACCGTGCTGGTCAATAACGGCATATACGGCACGATCCGCATGCACCAGGAGCGGGAATATCCGGGCCGCGTCAGCGCCACCGACCTCGTCAACCCGGATTTCGTCGCCTATGCCAAGGCTTTTGGCGGGCACGGGGAACTGGTCGAGAAGACGGAAGAGTTCGGCCCGGCCTATGAACGTGCGCGCGCCAGCGGCAAACCCTCGATCATCGAGGTCAGGCTCGACCCGGAAGCGATCACGCCGGCGAGGACGCTGACCCAGATCCGCGAAAAGGCCTGAACAGAAAAAGCCGGCCTATCAGAGCGATAGGCCGGCTTTTTGAATCAATATCGCAGCGGTCAGATCGCAGCCGTGACGATGAACTCGACCTTGTATTTTGGTGCAGCGAGCTTGGCTTCGCTGGTGGCCCGGGCCGGCGGGTTGGCCGGATCGATCCAGGCCTCCCAGACGGCGTTCATTTCGCCGAAATAGGCGATATCCGAGAGATAGATGATCGTCTGCAGGATCTTCGACTTGTCGGAACCGGCGGCTGCCAGCAGGCGGTCGACTTCGGCGAGCGCGTCCTTGCACTGGTCGGTGACACTCTCGCCTTCGCCAACCTGGCCGGCCAGATAGACGGTGTTGCCGTGGACGACGGCGCCGCTCATGCGGGCGGCCGGCTCGATGCGCTGGATGCTCATGGAATTCTCCTCAAAAAAAATTGAGCCTCGGGAAAAGACCCCGCGCAAAAGGCACGAGGCCGCGGAAAATCTTCAGCCGCGCAGATGCTGGCTCTTTTCGTAGATCGCCGTCGAACGGGCGCCGGACCGGCAGAAACCGAGCATCGGGCGCGGGAATTCGTCGAGCGCATCGACCATCGCCTTGACGCCCTGTTCGTCTACACCCATGCGGCCGACCGGGATGTGGCTGATGTCGAGGCCAAGTTCCTTGGCGCGGGCTTCGATCTCGGCGTAATGCGGCTGGCCCGGCTCTTCGTCGTCAGGACGATGGCAGACGACCGACTTGAACCCCATGGCCTTGATCTGATCGAGATTCTCGACGGTGATCTGGCCGGTGACGGAATACTCGTCGTTGATCTGGCGGATATCCATGGCTTGAGCCCTCCGTTCTGATTGAGGCGCCAGCATTACGACGGTGCCGCCCGGGCGTCAATCGGGCGACGACCGCCGGACGGCAGGTCTCAGACGAAGCAGAAGCGCAGTCCGTATTCGACGCTTTCGCCGGGTTTGACGAGGCCGAGTTCTCCGTTTGCCTCCAGTTCCTGACGGCTTGCCAAGCGATGCGAAACCGGCTCTATCCCAAGCACATGCGCCGGCGCCTTCTGGTTTCGCCAGACCTGCAGATGCGGAAGCGTATCGGCCCTGAATTTCACCTTCAGCGTCAGTCCGCCGATCGCTGCGATCGGACCGAGCGCAATTTCGGCCCACTGCTCGCCCTCGACGGCCGCCGGCACGCAGAATATGCCGCCTGTCTCACCGCCAAAGGTCCAGGGGAAGCCGCCGTTGTCGAGCATCCCGCCACTCAGCCGGACCCGGTCGTCGAACAGCCAGGCGCCGATATTCATGTGGTACATATGCACCCGCGCGAACGGCTTCGAGCCGGTATTGGTGACCTTGTCCGAGAGACTCACCTCGCCCGTCGCCCCGTCGATCCGCCAATGGCGTTCGAGGAGGGCCGTCTCGCCGGTCGCAAGGGTCAGCGGCACGCGGGCACGGCACTCCGCATCCGGCCCCTGCGCATCCCAGAACAGGATTTCGGCGGGGTGGGATGAGAAGGATCCGTGCAGCGGAAATTTCCGGCCGTCAGAGGCGCCTTCGATCGCCTCGGGGTGACGAATATGGTCCGGCCCGCAGGTGAAGAGAAAGCCTTCGAGCGAGTGATCGATTCGCGGATCTCCGTCGTCCGGAATGGCCCGGCCCGGAGCAAGGTCCACATCGCCGACAAAACAGCCTCCGATATCGAGAACGGAGCTCTGATCGAGGAAAATCCTCGGTCCGTTAGCGGCGGAAAAAGCCTTCATAATCATTCCCTTCACGGTTTCGTCAACACTTCTAACCGATCGTGAAGTGAATTTAACGGTGTGTTCATGACGAATTCACTTTTTCCACACTACGGTCAAATTTAACTTGTCTGTGGCGACAGGCGAACGGGCGGGAACCAATGTCCGATTTCCCGATTACGTTTAAATAGGAAACAAGGAAGTCGGTGACATCGTGAAGCGGCTATTTTTCGCATGCGCAAGTCTGGTTATCTTGACCGCGGCACAGGGAATTCCCTCCGCCGAGGCGCAGAACCGCTACGGCCGCAATCCATCGGAAACAATGCTCGTCGCCCCTGACGGCTCGATCCTGGACTACGTGCCCGACCGCGGCGACGTCATCATCAGCCGTGACGGCATGGGGCGCCGTGTCCTGATCGACCATTTCGGCAATGTCGTCGCAACCGAGGTCCGCGGGGAAACCTATCGCCCCAGCCGGGCGCAGGAATATCCACCGGTGCCGGGCGGTTACCGGTCCCTGCGTGACTCGGGCGGCTATCAGCAGGGTGCCGGCGGTTATCGCGACTACCGCGAGTATCGGCCGGGCGAACCAGGCGCCATTACCGGCGGGATCCCGGGGCAAGGCTCGGTCAGCCGCATGCCGCTGGATGATCAGGCCCTCCCCGACACCGGCTATCCGCAGGAAGCCTCAATCGAGCCGGACCAGCGGCCGGCGGAAACGCTTCTGCCGCAGAAGCCGATCATCACCGTCACCAAGAAGCCGCAGGCCCAAATCGCAGCACTACAGGTCTTCCTGGACCGTGAAGGCATCTCGCCGGGCGTCATCGACGGCCATCTCGGCGACAACGTCAACAAGGCGATCGCCGCCTGGCAGGAAATGACCGGCGAGACGCTCGATCCGAACAATTCCGAGGAGATCCTGCAGCGACTAACCTATTCGGGCGGCCTGCCGATCGTCGACTACACGATCACCCCGGCCGATGCCGCCGGTCCCTATGTCGCGTCGATCCCGGAAGACTACGCACACAAGTCGCAGCTGCCGGCGATGTCCTATACGTCCGTGACCGAAAAGCTCGCCGAGCAGTTCCACATGGACGAAGGTTATCTCAAGGCGCTCAATCCCGGCGTGGATTTCACCCTCCCCGGCTCGACCATCAAGGTCATCAATCCCGGCCAGCCGAAGGCCGGTCAGGTCACCCGCATTCTCGCCGACAAGGCCAGGAAACAGGTCTTCGCCTACGGCGCGGACGGGCGCCTGATCGCCGCCTATCCGGCCACCATCGGCTCCACCGACACGCCTTCGCCGACCGGAACCCATACGGTCGAACGCATCGCGCTCGATCCCGGTTACACCTACAATCCGAAGATCAATTTCAAGCAGGGCAACAACGACCAGATCCTGCAGATCCCGCCGGGTCCGAACGGCCCGGTCGGTACAGTCTGGATTGCGCTCTCGAAGCCCACCTACGGCATCCACGGCACGCCGGAACCCTCTAAGATCGGCAAGACCAACAGCCACGGCTGCGTCCGCCTGACCAACTGGGACGCAAGGGAACTTGCCAAGATGGTCAAGCCAGGCACGACGGTGGAATTCACCGAGTAAGATCCCGGCACAACCTATCAGCCGTCGGCACCCGCTGCCGACGGCTTTTTGTTTGCCTGGCAATCTGGCTTCAGCCAAAAGAAGCCCTAGTTTTTCGCGAGAAAATGTACATCGGCGGTGGATGGAATGAACTTCCCAACGAGACTCAAAGGCGCCCTGTCCCTCCTCTTCGGACGCGGCGACGATAGAGCTGTCTGCTCTTTTTGTGGTGAAAACCGCCGCACTGTCGAGATGATCATTGCCGGTCCGGCAGCCACGGCGATCTGCAATCGTTGCATCTTCGTCTGCAATCAGGTCATGCTTGAAAATTCCGGCCCGCCTGGTTTCCGTCGCCATGCCGAAAGGGATCATGAAAAGACGATCGCAATACCGCTCGCCCATGACGAAGTCCTGCTGGGCGCTCCCGAACGTATCGCGCTCGAGCAAATGCTGCATGTCCTCGTCGCGTCGCTTCCGCAAAGCGAACTGATCGGCTGGAGCTATATGCATTCGCAGGATCGGTTCGACCTACTGACAGTCGAGATCCTGACGACATCCGAGATGCCGTCGAGTGAAATCAGCAGCCTCGCCCAGCGGAACTGGCGTCAGATGCGCGACCGGTTCATCGCCGCGCGTAGCGTTCCGGCCAATCTGGAAGAGCCCGAACTGATCGGAGCCGCAGCCGCAGCTACCCAGGCGGCCGGTGCATATGCAAAGGCGGTCGGCTCTTTCGAACCAACCGCCTCGTAATCCAGGTCTGAAATAAACAGAAGTCGAACGGTGATCAGGCCGCGTAGCGGCCCAATCCGAAGAGGCGCGACGCGACGGACCGGGTGATCTTGACGGGCATGAGACGCATGACTTCCTGCGCGTAGGAGCGAGCGTTCTCCTTCGCCTTGTCGAGATTGCTGACCTTGGCCGGATCGAGCGTGTGGAGCGTTCCGCCGGCCTCGAACAGTTCCTTGAAGGCGATACGTTCGCCGATCGGCGTATCGAGGACATGCACGCCGCGGGCAGCCAGAAGCCCTTTAATGGTCAGCAGCGCCTTGGTGGTGACCATGGACGTCACGCGCGTCAGCACCACCGAATGCGGGATCACCAGACCGGCCTTCTCCTTCATGTAGGACAGCAGGTCGAGGATCTGCGCCGCACCCTTCGCGTCCATGGCCGAACCCTGGACGGGGATCATCACGTGGTCGGAAAGGCCGATCGCCGTGGTGACCAGCGCGTCACGGGCACCGGCGAGGTCGATGATGAAATAGTCGGTGCGCGATGCCATTTCGCGGAGATGACATTGCAGCGATGCGAGGGTGACTTCCGATACCACGTCGATGTTGCGCACTGCTGCGCCTGACGTCTCGAACCATTGGCTGATCCAGCGCTGCGGATCGGCATCGATGACGGTGACGCGAAAACCCTGATGGGCAAGTTCGGTGGCGAGCAGGAGTGCCGCGGTCGTTTTTCCGGCTCCACCCTTGGCATTGGCAAAGGAAATTACTGGCATTTTCGGTCCTCGAACAAGTCTTGAGCCACATCGCTCACGAGGACACCGGGAAGCATGGTGTCATAAGCACATCCTTTCCAAAGATGGTTAACGAATTGCAAATTTAACCACCACTAATATCACTCAGGAGATTTAGCTTTTGGCTCTAAAACGCGGAAAAGCCCGGAAGTTTTGCCTTCCGGGCTTGATGGACGTCGATGCTTCGGGATCTGGAAGTCTTAAAAGCAGGCGAGGAAAAGCGCCTTGGTATTCTCCATCGTCATGGTGACGGGGTTGCCGCCGCAGCTGGGGTCCTCCATCGCCATGGCGGTCAGCTCATCGATTCGGTCGGGCTTGATTCCCATCGCCGTGAGATTTTCGGGTACGCCGAGTTCCGAGCGCAACGATAGGACATAATCGTAGAACCCGTCGAACCCGCCGGCGATGCCGAGATAGGCCGCGGCGCGGGCGATCTTCTCCTCGATCGCCGGTCGATTGAAGCGCAGCACCGGCGGCATGACGACCGCATTGGTCATGCCGTGATGGGTATTGTAGACCGCGCCGATCGGATGCGACAGCGAATGGATGGCGCCAAGCCCCTTCTGGAAGGCGACCGCGCCCATGGCCGCTGCCGACATCATGTTGGTGCGTGCTTCGAGATCCGCCCCGTCCTTGTAGGCGCGCGGCAGGAACTCCTTGACGAGCCGCATGCCCTCGAGCGCGATCCCGCCCGACATCGGATGGTAGAAGGGCGAGGAATAGGCTTCCAGGCAATGGGCAAAGGCATCCATGCCGGTGCCGACGGTGATCGCCTTCGGCATGCCCATCGTCAGTTCCGGATCGCAGATGACGACGCCCGGCAGCAGTTTCGGATGGAAGATGATCTTCTTGACGTGGGTGGCGGAATTGGTGAGCACCCCTGCCCGCCCGACTTCCGAACCGGTCCCGGCCGTAGTCGGCACGGCGACGATCGGCGCGATCTTCGAGGCGTCGGCGCGGGTCCACCAGTCGCCGATATCCTCGAAATCCCAGACCGGCCGCGTCTGCCCGGCCATGAAGGCGATCAGCTTGCCGAGATCGAGGCCCGAACCGCCGCCGAAGGCAACGACGCCGTCATGGCCGCCGTCATTGTAAGCCTTGATGCCGGCTTCGAGGTTGTTCTCGTTCGGGTTCGGATCGACATCGGCAAAGATCGCCCGGCCGAGGCCCGCCTCTTCGAGCACGTCGAGCGCGTGGCCGGTGATCGCCATCGAGGCCAATCCCCGGTCGGTGACCAGAAGCGGCTTGCTGAGGCCGAGCGTCTTGCAGGCGTCCGCCAGTTCCTTGATGCGTCCGCGGCCCAGCTTGACGGCGGTCGGATAGCTCCAGTTCGCGACGATATTCATTTCGTGACCTTCTTCAGGTGATAGGATTTCGGGCGGGTCAGGTTGTGGAAACCGAGGACGGAGAGCGAGCCGCCTCTCCCCGTTTCCTTGACGCCGGTCCAGACCAGCGCCGGATCGAGATAGTCGGCGCGATTCATGAACACCGTGCCGGTTTCGAGCTGGCTGCCGATCCGGTTCGCCCGGTCGACATCCGGCGTCCACAGCGACGCCGTCAGCCCGTAGCGGCTGTCGTTCATGTAACCGATCGCCTCGTCGTCACTCTTCACCTTCATGATGCCGACAGCCGGACCGAACGTCTCTTCTCGCATGATCTCCATGGAATGATCGACGTCAACCAATACCTGCGGCGCAAGATAGGCGCCACCGTCGTCGGCCGGGAAAAGCTTCGGATCGACCAGCGCCCTGGCACCGCTTGCCACCGCGTCGGCGATCTGCTGGCGCACCACCTTGGCAAAGCGCTTGTTGGCCATCGGCCCGAGCGTCGTTTCCTTGTCGAGCGGGTTGCCGAGCTTGTAGTTCGACACCCAGGCAACCGACTTCTCGACGAAGGAATCGTAGAGCGATTCATGCACATAGATGCGCTCGATACCGCAGCAGCACTGGCCGGAATTATAGGTCGCGCCATCCATCAGCGTATCGACGGCAGCATCCAGATCGGCGTCCTCCATGACGTAACCGGGATCCTTGCCGCCGAGTTCGAGGCCGATGCCGGTAAAGGTACCGGCGGCAGCGCGTTCGATCGACCGCCCGCCCTCGACCGAGCCCGTGAAATTGATGAAGTTGAACGTCCCTTCGGAAATCAGCTTCGCCGACGTCGCGTGGTCGAGGAAGATATTCTGGAAGACGTCTTCCGGAACGCCGGCCTCGACAAAGGCGCGCACCATGCGCTCACCGACAAGCAGCGTTTGCGAGGCATGTTTGATGACAGCCGCGTTGCCGGCCATCAGCGCCGGAGCGACCGTGTTGATCGCCGTCATATAGGGATAATTCCACGGCGCGATGACGAACACGACCCCATGCGGCTCTCGTTCGATGCGACGTTCGAACGTGGCGCTGTCCTCGACGCGCAGCGGAGCGAGCGCATCGGCGGCGATCGACGCGACGTAATTGGAGCGCTCGTTGAACCCCTTGAACTCGCCGCCATAGCGCACCGGCCGGCCCATCATCCAGGCAAGCTCGGGTACCACTTCCTCGACCATCTCGTTGAGACGCGCGACGCCCTTGAGCACGAGCTGGACACGCTCCTCGAGCGGCCGCTTCGCCCAGGATTTCTGCGCATGCCGTGCGCGCCCGATAGCTTTGGCGGCCGCTTCCGCCGACATGGCCGGACGCTCGGCATAGACCGAGCCGTCGACCGGCGAGATACATTGGATCATCGTCATTGATATAGACTCCAGAAATTCAGCATTCGAGCGTGCGGACATGCCCCGCAATCCCGTAGGAAAGAATCGCACGATCGCGCGTGATGATGGTCAGGTCATGCTCCCGGGCGGTCGCGATCAGGATACGGTCGGTGGGATCGTTATGGATAGGAAGTGGCAGAAAGGACGACTCAATCAACGTTGACAACGATACATCGACAACTTCGGCACCTATTGTGTCGACAGCATCCCGAAACCATATCATTGCACTTTTGGTTGTGGGCAATCGACCTTTGCTGACGAGCATTCCAATTTCCCATGCTGACATCGAAGAAACATGCAGAGCGCCGTGGCCCGCCCGGCATCGGCTCAAGGCTACATTGGCATTTTGACTGAGTGGCGAACCTTTCACGATCCATATAATCGCGCATGTATCCAGGAGATAGAGATCAGTCATCCTCGTAGACTTTACCCCAATTAGGATCAGCAGGCGCAGTCAGATCAAGATCGTCCGGTATAGTTATTGTCCCTTTCATGCTGCCGTAGGCCGGATGCAACTCAAGCAGTTCACCATCGGGACCTTCCATCCAGCGTTTACCGTCCTTGTAAATGATGTCGGCCTCCGTGAACATCTTCACGCCAGGTTTGGAAACCGTCAGGCCCTGATCGTGCAGGTAAACTTCCTGCTGTTTCTCTCCCAGGCCGGCCGGCTCACCACGTCTGTGGGATGCGACTTCCTCAAGACGAACATCGAGAAAAGCGGCAACCTGATCCTGCTCCTCAGCACTCATATTGCGTTCACCCTTCAGCATCCTCGAAATCGCGCTCGGATCCAGCGACATGAAACGGGCCATATCACGCAACGATGCGCCCTGCTGTTCAAGCTTTTCGTAGAACCACTTGCTGTCGATCTTGCTCATAGCCAAGTCCTCGCAAAACGTGCCAGAACCATTAGCAAAATGCGACAGCAACTACAACGAAAACCCTGACGTTGCGATTATCTCAAGCCCTCTCGAAACCGCGTGCCACTTCCCAGTCCGTCACGCGGCGATCGTATTCCTCCTGTTCCCATTGGCCGGCGCGGACATAGTGATCGATGACGTCGTTGCCGAAGGCGGAGCGCAGCAGTTCCGAGCCGTCCATGAGTTCGATCGCGTCACGCAGCGTTCGCGGGATTTCTCGAACACCCTTGCCGCCATAGGCGTCGCCGACGAAGGCAGGCTCGAGCGTCATCTTCTTCTCGATCCCGTCGATGCCCGCCGCAATCAGTGCCGCCATGGCGAGATACGGGTTGAGATCGGAACCGCCGACGCGGCATTCGATGCGGATTCCCTTGGACGCCTCGCCGCAGAGACGGTAGCCCGCGGTGCGGTTGTCCTTCGACCAGACGGCCTTGGTCGGTGCGAACGTGCCGGCCATGAAGCGCTTGTAGGAATTGATGTAGGGCGCCAGGAAGAAGGTGATCTCGCCGGCATGGCTAAGCAGCCCGGCGATATAACGTCTCATCAGTTCCGACATGCCGTGCTCGCCGTCCTTGTCGAAGAACAGCGGCGTCTTGCCGTCCGCACTCCACAGGGACTGGTGGATGTGCGACGAGCTGCCGGCGGCCGAGTAGTTCCACTTGGCGAGGAAGGTGATAGCCTTGCCCTTGCCCCAGGCAATCTCCTTGGCCGCATTCTTGATGATCACGTGCCGGTCGGCCATGGTCAGCGCATCGGCGTAACGAACGTTGATTTCCTCCTGGCCGGCCGAAGCCTCGCCCTTGGAATTCTCGACCGGAATGCCGGCGCCCTGCAGGCCGGTGCGGATCGCCCGCATCACCTCCTCTTCCTTGGTGGTCTGGAAGATGTGGTAGTCCTCGTTGTAGCCGCTCGCCAGCTTGAGATTGCGGTAGCCGCTTTCGCGGGCCTGGTCGTAGGTCTGGTCGAACAGGAAGAATTCGAGTTCGGTCGCCATGAAGGCGGACATGCCCATGTCTGCGAGCCGCTGAACCTGCCTCTTGAGGATTGCCCGCGGCGAATGCGGCACGTCCGCATGGGTGTGGTGGTCGAGCACGTCGCAGAGGACCAGCGCGGTGCCTTCGAGCCAGGGCAGTTTTCTGAGCGTCGCGAGATCCGGCTTCATCGTATAGTCGCCGTAACCCTGCTCCCAGCTGGTCGCCTTGTAGCCGGAAATGGTCTCCATCTCGATATCGGTCGCCAGCAGGTAGTTGCAGCTGTGCGTTTCCTGATAGGCGCTCTCGACGAAATATTCCGCCTGGAACCGCTTGCCCATCAGACGGCCCTGCATATCCACCTGGGCGGCGATGATCGTATCGATGCGGCCGTCGGCGACATCGCGTTTCAGATCGTCGAAGGAGTAAATCGGGGTCATGCCTCACATCCGTTTCAAAAGGGTGAACCGCCACAACCTCTCGAGTGTCGTGGCGGCGGGATCATAGGGGCGTCAGCCCGGTCGCGCTTACTTTTCTCCGACAGCCGCTTCCGCAGCAGCGATCTCGGCCTGCCGCTTGGCGATGGCCTCGCCGATCGGCGGCCCCATGAAGCGCCGGTTCTCGAAGGCGAACCAGACGATTCCGGTCAGCACCAGGAAGCCGACGGTGATTTCGAGCGCCCAGTCATTCGGCGGCTGGATGCCGATGAAGAAGATGACGATCATCGAGATGATCGCCAGGACTGCAACCAGCCTGTAGACCGGAATCCCCATGTTCCAGGGTCCCATTTTCGGCCATTTCGCCGTGCCGATCGTGAACAGCCCGAGCGCGATCGGCAGGGCGAAGGAAAGGAACAGGAAGATGACCGTGCAAGACACGACGATCGAATAGGCCGGCGTGCCGGCAATGGTGATCGCCGAGGTAAACCAGACGAACAGGACTGCGAGGATGGAGCCGGTCCAGATCGCCGCGACGGGCGAACGGTGTTTTGGGCTGACCTTGGCGAGCACCGACGACGCAGGCAGGCCCTTGTCGCGCGCGAAGGCGAAGATCATTCGCGATACCGACGTGACGGTAGCCAGGCCGCAAAGCAGCTGCGAGATGAAGATCAGGAAATACAGGATGCTCTTCACGGTCGGGTTCATCTGCGCGTCCATCGCCCAGAAGAATACGTTCCAGCCCTGCTTGGCCGCATCGTCCATGTTGGGGATCATCAGTACGAACGCGCACAGCATGATGTAGCCGAACAGGGCGGACCACAGGACGGCCGAGACCATGCCGCGCGGCACGGATTCCGCCGCCTTGACGGTTTCCTCGGATGTGTGGGCCGAGGCATCATAACCGGTGATCGTGTAGATCGGCAGGAGCAGGCCGAGAAGGAATGCCATCAAGCCGGAAACGCTCGTCGGCCAGACCAGCGCCGCCCCCTCCGTGCCGGTATAGTTGGCGAAAGTGAAGAGCCGCGCGAAATCGAAGCCGGGGGCTGCGATAAGGCATGCGATCGTCAGGAGGATCGCGGTCGCAAAGATCAGATAGCCGGAAAAGTCGGTGAGTTTCGCGGTCAGACCTATGCCAAAATGATTGATGCCGGCCTGCAGCCCGGTGATGATGGCTACGAAAACCACCCGGTGCGTCAGCGTATCCTCGATGCCGAAGGTGGGGCCGAAGGCGCCGAAGAAGAAATAGAACGTCCCGACATTGATGGCGCCGAGCACGGTGACGAGGCCGAGCAGGTTGAGCCAGGCGGAAAGCCAGCCGGTGAAGCGGTTGCCGAGGATCGAACCCCAATGATAGAGACCGCCCGCCGTCGGATAGGCCGAGCCGATCTGCGCGAGCCCGAGCGCGAAGATGCCGGAAATAAGGCAGCCGAGCGGCCAGCCGATGCCGATCGCTGCGCCGCCGGCGCCGGCAGTCGCCTGGCCCAGCGAATTGATGCCGCCGGAGAGAATGCAAATGATGGAAAACGAAATTGCGAAGTTGGAAAACGAGCTCATGCGACGCTCGAGTTCCTGTGCATAGCCCATGGAATGCAGGATATGGGTATCCTGCTTTTTGTCGCCTTCGGTATAATCGGACATGACTTCCCCCTGTTGGCAGAAAGACCGCGCCATCGCGGCCATCCGGTTTGTCCTTCCCGCGGCGATCGACCGCGGGCATGCGAGCTGCTGCTCCCCGGGTCTTATCTTTGGATGTCTGCGAGGCTTTCCCGCAGCAATCCTGTCAAGAAATCGGCCACGACCCCCTGGCCGGTTTCGTCTGTTATGAGATCGTTCCTGATTTCGATCATGACGTTGAGAAGCCCCGCCGGCAGGGCGTGGACTTCCAGCGTATGTGTCACGCCGTCCGCCGGCCCGTAAGGCTCGTTGCGCTCGACGCGATAGAGATGCGTATCGGATGCGACGTGCAGCATCCGGTCGGCAAGCCGGCTGTCGGCATCGTGAAGCACGCCGATCTCGACGGGCCGCTCCTTGCCGAAATAGACGGGCGTAAAGCTGTGAATGGTGACGAGCACCGTCTGAAGCCCCCTTGCCCGCCGTGCCGCGATCTCCTCGCGGACGCGGCCGTGGAACGGCAGGTAGAGTGCCGTGGTCCGTCGCGATTTCTCTGCCTCGGACAGGTTCTCGTTGCCGGGGATCCGGAATATCTCGGACACGTCGCGGATGGCGGCGGGCGAATCCGGCGGCCGGTTGCAGTCGTAAATGAGCCGCGAAAACCGCTGGTGGATCAGCGTCGCGTCGAGGCTCTTCGACATCAGCCGGGAAACGGCAAGAGCTCCCGGATCCCAGGCGATATGCGAGGCAAGCACATCCTTCGAGAGCCCGAGGTCGCCGTAACGCTCCGGCAGGCGTCTCGAGGCGTGTTCGCAGACGAGCAGCACCTCTCCCCGGCCGCCCGCATTGTCCACGGCAACGGGCTCGCCATCCGCCTCCGAGAAGAATTCCGACTGGACCAGCATGAACGCGTTCCGGGAAAAATCGTTTAAATTGGATTAAGAAGAGAATTCTTCACTTTCCGGCCGCCGTCAACGTGATTCTGAAAATTTCTCTTCAAACGCACCGTTGACTTCTCTGCAGAAACGATTGTTAATCTTTCGACAACCGGCGAAGACCGGAGGGAACAGCTTTAGTGCCACCAACTGCACGCACCGTATCGGATGTCATTCGTGTTCGCTACGACAGCCTGACGCGCGCGGAAAAACAGTTGGCGGACAGCCTATTGGAGAACTATCCGGTGTCAGGGCTCGGCAGCATCACTGTCATCGCGGAGAACGCGGGCGTTTCGACGCCGACGGTCGCGCGCATGGTGCAGAAGCTCGGCTACAAGGGTTATCCGGAATTCCAGTCGCATCTGCACCACGAGCTGGAGGCAACGATCTCCAACCCGATCGCCAAGCATGACCGGTGGGCGTCCAATGCGCCGGGCACGCACATCCTCAACCGTTTCGCCGACGCGATCACCGCCAATCTGCGCGATACGCTTTCGGCTCTCGACACCACGACCTTTGAGGGCGCGGCTGCACTTCTGCGTGATCGCGACCGCAGCATCTATTTCGTCGGCGGCCGCATCACGGGGGCGCTGGCCGAGTACTTCTTCACGCATATGCAGGTTATCCGTCCCAGGACCACCCTGATCTCCACCAATTCCAGTTCCTGGCCGCAGCATGTTCTCAACATGAGCGCCGGCGACGTCCTGGTGATCTTCGATATCCGCCGCTACGAGCAGGAGATGGCGACGCTGGCAGAGGCCGCACGGGCCAACGGCGTCGTCATCATCTTGCTAACCGACGTCTGGGCCTCGCCCGTTGCCAAACATGCGCAGCATACATTCAAGGTGCGGATCGAGGCGCCATCGGCCTGGGACAGCTCCGTCATTACTCTCTTCGTCGTCGAGGCGCTGATCGAGGCGGTCCAGAGCGCGACATGGGAGGAGACCCGCGAACGCATGAACTCTCTGGAAGGTCTTTTCGAGCGGACGATGCTGTTCCGCCGGCCGGGCCGCCAGAGCCGTCCCGACTGATTGTCGGGCTTAAGAAATATGCCGGCAATCCGGGGATTTCATGAGCAAATGCTCATCCTCCGGGCTGTCACATACGATACATGAACTGGCTCTACGAGTCGCGCCGAAACGATCCGGACCACACGACCTGAACCCCTAGGAGGATACCTTGCTCAACAAGACCCGACGTCTTCTTTCCCTGACGACCGCCATCGTCATCGCCTCCACCGCCATCGCAGCCGCCGAGCCGAGCGCCGAGCTGATTGCAGCCGCCAAGAAGGAAGGCACGCTGACCACGATCGCCCTGCCCCATAGCTGGTGCGGTTACGGCGACGTCATCGCCGGCTTCAAGGCGAAGTACGGTCTCGAAGTCAACGAACTGAACCCTGATGCCGGTTCGGGCGACGAAATCGAAGCGATCAAGGCCAACAAGGGCAACAAGGGCCCGCAGGCTCCCGACGTCATCGACGTCGGCCTGTCGTTCGGCCCGTCCGCCAAGACCGAAGGCCTGATCCAGCCCTACAAGGTCTCCACCTGGGATTCGATCCCGGCCGACGCCAAGGATGCAGACGGCTACTGGTACGGCGATTATTATGGCGTTCTGGCTTTCCTGGTGAACAAGGACCTCGTCAAGACGTCGCCGAAGGACTGGCCTGATCTCCTGAAGTCCGACTACGCCAATGCCGTCGCGCTCGCCGGCGACCCGCGCAGCGCCAACCAAGCCGTCCAGGGCGTTTTCGCTGCCGGTCTTTCCGGCGCCAAGGGCGACTCCGCCAAGGCCGGCGACGAAGGCCTGAAGTTCTTCGCCGAACTCAACAAGAAGGGCAACTTCGTGCCGGTGACCGGCAAGGCCGCGCCGTTCGCGCAGGGCACCACGCCGATCATCGTCGCCTGGGACTATAATGCCCTGTCCTGGGGCCAGAGCCTGAAGGGCAACCCGCCCTTCGAAGTCGTGGTTCCGGCAACCGGCGTCGTAGCAGGCGTCTACGTCCAGGCGATCTCCGCCTTCGCTCCGCATCCGAACGCTGCGAAGCTGTGGATGGAATACCTCTATTCCGACGAAGGTCAGCTCGGCTGGCTGAAGGGATATTGCCACCCGATCCGCTTCAACGATCTTGCCAAGAACAACAAGATCCCGAAGAACCTGCTCGACGCCCTGCCCCCGGCAGCGGCCTATGAGAAGGCTGTATTCCCGACGCTCGCCCAGCAGGCTGCCGCCAAGGAAACCATTACCAAGAAATGGGACAGCGTAGTCGGCGCCAACGTCGCAAAGTAATCGGAACAAGACTGAGCTCCCGCGCCGCCCGGCGCGGGAGCTTTCCCGTTTCCCCCTGGATGGCCAGCATTCATGACCACCGCTTCCACGTCATTCATCGATCGCCGGACAGTCATCGACTGGCTCGGCATCGTGCCGTTCATGGTATTCGCGCTTGCCTTCCTGATTGTTCCGACGCTCTATCTGATCGTCGGTGCCTTCTTCAATCCGGCCGGCGAATTCACGTTCCAGAACATTGTCGATCTCTTTTCGCCTTCCATCCTGAGCGCCTACTGGATCAGCATCCGGGTATCCGTCGCCTCGGCGCTGGGCGGCGCGTTGATCGGCTTCTTCCTCGCCTGGGCAGTCGTGCTCGGCGGCGTGCCGTCCTGGATCCGCTCCAGCCTGCTGACCTTTTCAGGCGTTGCCTCGAACTTCGCCGGCGTGCCGCTCGCCTTCGCCTTCCTGGCGACACTTGGCCGGACCGGGTTGGTCACGATCTTCATGCGGGACTGGTTCGGCTTCAATCTCTATTCCACGGGGTTCAACCTCCTCTCCTTCTTCGGCCTGACGATCACCTACATGTTCTTCCAGATTCCGCTGATGGTACTGATCCTGACGCCGGCGCTGGACGGATTGAAGAAGGAGTGGCGCGAGGCATCCGAGATCCTTGGTGCATCCACGTGGCAATACTGGCGCATGGTCGTGCTGCCGATCCTCTGGCCGAGCCTGATGGGCGCCACACTCCTCCTTTTCGCCAACGCCTTCGGCGCGATCGCGACCGCCTTTGCGCTGACCGGTGCCTCGCTCAACATCGTGCCGATCCTGCTCTACGCCCAGATCCGCGGCGACGTGCTGCATAACCCCAATCTCGGTTATGCCCTGGCCCTCGGCATGATCGTCATCACAGGCATTTCCAACATCCTCTACATCTGGCTGCGCAGCCGCGCCGAACGGTGGCAGAAATGAAGGCGCACAAGATCTTCGCCTGGATCGCGATCGCCATCGGCGCCATCTATTTCTTCGTGCCGCTGATCGGCACGTTCGAGTTCTCGCTGCGCATGCGGCGCGGCGTCTATTCCTTCGATGCCTACCAGTCGGTGTTTACGGACGCTCAGTTCCGCGCCACCTTCGGCTTCTCGATGCTGATGGCGCTGGTGACGATCGTCGTCGGCATGTTCCTCATCGTGCCGACCGCCTATTGGGTCCGGCTGCGCCTGCCGCAGATGCGGCCGGTCGTCGAATTCATCACGCTCCTGCCGCTCGTCATTCCGGCGATCGTCATCGTCTTCGGTTACCTGCGTCTCTACAATTCCTCGTCCTGGATCCCGTTCACCGGCTCGACGCAGGGCACCAACATCCTGCTGACCTTCTCCTACGTCACCCTGGCGCTTCCCTACATGTACCGTTCGGTCGATACCGCGATGCGGACCATCGATGTGCGGACGCTGACGGAGGCGGCGGAAATTCTCGGCGCCAAATGGCCGACGATCATGTTCCGCTGCATTTTCCCGAACGTCATGTCGGGCGTGCTCTCGGGCGCCTTCATCACCTTTGCGATCGTCATGGGCGAATTCACCATGGCGGCCCTCCTCAACCGTCCGGCATTCGGTCCCTATCTCCAGCTCGTCGGCGCCAACAAGGCTTACGAGCCTTCTGCGCTGGCGGTCATTGCGTTTGCGATCACCTGGCTCTCGATGGGTCTGATCCAGCTCGTTTCCCGCTTCGGCAAATTGTCGCCGGCCAGGCCTTAAGGAATTTTGATGTCGTTCCTCGTTCTCGAAAGTATCAAGAAGAGTTTCGGCCCGACGCAGGTCGTCAAGGACTTCAACATGTCCATCGAGAAGGGCGAGTTCGTCTCCTTTCTCGGACCCTCGGGCTGCGGCAAGACGACCGTGCTGCGCATGATCGCCGGGTTCGAAAGCCCGAGCGACGGGGCGATCTCGATCAACGGCCGGAACCAGAACGCGCTGAAGACCAACCAGCGCAATATCGGCATGGTCTTCCAGGCCTACGCGCTGTTTCCGAACATGAACGTCTTCGACAACGTCGCCTTCGGTTTGAAGGTCGCCGGCAAGTCCAAGACGGAGATCGAAACACGCGTCAAGGAAATGCTGAAGCTGATCAGCCTCGACCATCTGGCCGACCGCTATCCCTACCAGATGTCCGGCGGCCAGCAGCAGCGCGTGGCGCTTGCCCGGGCGCTTGCGCCGAAGCCGCAGGTCCTGCTGCTCGACGAGCCGCTGTCGGCGCTCGATGCCAAGATCCGTGTGTCATTGCGCGAGGAGATTCGCGAAATCCAGCGCCAGCTCGGCATCACCACCGTCTTCGTGACGCACGACCAGGAAGAGGCCCTATCGATCTCCGACCGCGTCGTAGTCATGAATGCCGGCCGCGCCGACCAGATCGGCACGCCGTCGGAAATCTACAATCGCCCCACCACCCGTTTCGTCGCCTCCTTCGTCGGCACGCTCAACATCATCGAGGCGATCGTCGTCGATCCGGCTGCCAACACCGTGAAGGTCGGCGAAAATACCATCAGGCTAAGGGAATCGATCGGTGCCCTGAAGGGCGGCGACAAGCTGTCGATCGCGCTGCGCCCGGAAGCCGGTTCGCTACTGGAAAATGCCAAGGGCGACACCTCTTTGACCGGCCAGGTGATCTCCTCGCATTTCCTGGGCTCGGTCATCCGCACCAAGCTCGATGTCGGCGGAAACCAGATTTCCTTCGACATGTTCAATTCGCCGGATGCGGTCCTGCCGCAGTCGGGCGAAACCCTGACGCTGCGCTTCAACGCCCACGATTTCCTGATCATCCGCGATTGATCGCGGAGGGCTGACGGTCCGCAGACGAAAACGGCATCCTCGCGGATGCCGTTTTGCATTTGAGCCGTATCTGGCGGCGGCCTCCTCAGGCCGCGTCGTCGACCGCATCCTGGCCGGACGTCGGCACGTAGTTGAGGACCGGCCCAAGCCAGCGCTCCACTTCCTCGACCGACATTCCCTTGCGCTTGGCATAGTCCTCGACCTGGTCGCGCTCGATCTTGGCGACGCCGAAATAATAGGATGCCGGATGGCCGATATAGAGGCCGGAAACCGACGAGCCGGGCCACATCGCGTAGCTTTCCGTCAAGACGACGCCGGTCGCCTCTTCCGCGTCGAGCAGCCGGAACAGCGTCGCCTTTTCCGTATGGTCGGGCTGTGCCGGATAACCCGGCGCCGGGCGGATGCCGTGATAGGCCTCGGTAATCAGCTCTTCCGCCGAGAACGTCTCGTCGGGCGCATAACCCCAGAATTCCTTGCGGACCTGCTCGTGCATGCATTCGGCGAAGGCTTCCGCGAAGCGGTCGGCAAGCGCCTTGACGAGGATCGAGGAATAATCGTCGTTCGCCCGCTCGAACCGCTCGGCGATCGCCACTTCCTCGATACCGGCCGTGACGACGAAACCGCCGACATAGTCGTTTAGGCCGGTCTCGGCAGGTGCCACGAAATCCGACAGCGCCACGTTCGGGCGACCGTCCCGCTTCGAAAGCTGCTGTCGCAGCGTGAAGAAGGTCGCGAGTTCTTCCGCGCGGCTTTCATCGGCGAAAACGCGGATATCGTCTCCCACCGTATTGGCCGGCCAGAAGCCGATCACCGCCCGTGGCCGGAACCACTTTTCCGCAATGATCTTGTCGAGCATCGCCTGCGCGTCTGCATAAAGCTGGCGTGCCGCCTCGCCCTGCTTTTCGTCCTCGAGGATCGCCGGGAAACGGCCCTTCAGTTCCCATGTCTGGAAGAACGGGGTCCAGTCGATGTATTTCGCCAGTTCCGCCAGATCGTATGTCTCGAACACTTTCGTGCCGGTGAACTGCGGCTTCTTGGGCTGATAGGACGACCAATCGATCTTTTCGGCATTGGCCCGCGCACGCGCGATCGGCAGACGGGTCTTTTCCGCTTCCGAGCGGGCATGGGCCGCAGCCACCTTGGCATATTCCGCCTGAACCGTGCTGATGTAGTTCGGCTTTCCGTCTTCGGACAGAAGCGCGGACACCACGCCAACCGCGCGGCTGGCATCCGTCACGTAGATCGCCTGGCCGCGATTGTAGCGCGGGTGGATCTTGACCGCGGTGTGCACGCGGCTGGTCGTCGCGCCGCCGATCAAGAGCGGAATGTCGAAACCCTGGCGCTCCATTTCCGAAGCCACATGCGCCATCTCGTCGAGCGACGGCGTGATCAGGCCGGAAAGCCCGATGATATCGACCTTTTCGGCAATCGCCGTTTCCAAGATCTTGGTCGCCGGCACCATCACGCCGAGGTCGATGATCTCGTAATTGTTGCAGGCGAGCACGACCCCGACGATGTTCTTGCCGATATCGTGGACGTCGCCCTTGACCGTCGCCATCAGCACCTTGCCGGCGGATTTCTTCTGGTCCCCACCGTTGAGGCGCTTCTCTTCTTCCATATAGGGCAGAAGTACGGCGACGGCCTGCTTCATGACGCGGGCGGATTTCACCACCTGCGGCAGGAACATCTTGCCCGAGCCGAACAGGTCGCCGACCACGTTCATGCCGGCCATCAGCGGGCCCTCGATCACATGCAGAGGCCGCTCCGCATTCTGGCGCGCCTCCTCGGTATCGCCCTCGATGAACTCGTTGATGCCGTTGACGAGCGCATGCGACAGGCGCTTCTCCACTGGCCATTCGCGCCAGGCGAGATCCCTCTCCTTGGCTTCCTTGGCCCCGGTCCCACGATAGCGTTCGGCGATATCGAGCATCCGTTCGGTCGCGTCGTCGCGGCGGTTGAGAACGACGTCCTCGCAGGCCTCGCGCAGGTCCGGATCGATGTTCTCATAGATCGCCAGCTGGCCGGCATTGACGATGCCCATGTCCATGCCCGCCTGGATGGCGTGGTAGAGGAACACGGCATGCATCGCCTCACGCACCGGCTCGTTTCCGCGGAACGAGAAGGAGAGGTTCGAAACGCCGCCCGAAATATGCACGAGCGGCATGCGCTCGCGTATGGTCTTCGTCGCCTGGATGAAGGCGAGACCGTAGCTGTTATGCTCCTCGATGCCGGTCGCGACGGCAAAGATGTTCGGGTCGAAGATGATGTCTTCCGGCGGAAAATCCGCCTCTTCGGTCAAAAGCTTGTAGGCGCGTTCGCAGATCGCCACCTTGCGCTCATAGGTATCGGCTTGGCCCTGTTCGTCGAAGGCCATGACCACGACAGCGGCGCCGTAATTACGCAGCAGCTTGGCCTGGGCGATGAACTTCTCCTCGCCTTCCTTCATCGAGATCGAATTGACGACCGGCTTGCCCTGCACGCATTTCAGGCCCGCTTCCATGATCTCGAACTTGGACGAGTCGAGCATGATCGGCACCCGGGCGATATCCGGCTCTGCAGCGATCAGGTTGACGAATTCGACCATCGCCCGCTGCGAGTCGATCAGGCCCTCGTCCATGTTGATGTCGATGATCGAGGCACCGTTTTCCACCTGCTCGCGGGCGACCACGAGAGCCGCGGTAAAATCGCCCGCCGTGATCAGCTTGCGGAATTTGGCCGAGCCGGTGACGTTGGTGCGCTCGCCGACATTGACGAACGGCAAGTCCTTGGTGAACTCGAAGGGTTCCAGGCCCGCAAGCGACATGAACGGCCGGTGTTCCGGCACTTCGCGCGGCTTGTGCGGCGCGACCGCTTCGGCAATCGCGCGGATATGCTCCGGCGTCGAACCGCAGCAGCCGCCGACGACGTTGACCAACCCCTCGGCCGCAAAGCCTTCGATCTGGCGGGCCATGTCTTCGGGCGATTCGTCGTAACCGCCGAACGAATTCGGCAGACCGGCATTCGGATAGGCGGAGATGAACGTGTCGGCAACGCCCGAGAGTTCCTGCAGGTGCGGCCGCATCGCATCGGCACCGAGCGCGCAGTTCAGCCCGACCGTGAAGGGCTTCGAATGACGGATGGAGGACCAGAAGGCCGACGGCGTCTGGCCCGACAGCGTGCGGCCGGAAAGGTCGGTGATCGTGCCGGAGATCATCACCGGCAGGCGGATGCCCTTCGCCTCGAAACGCTCGGCGCAGGCGAAGATCGCGGCCTTGGCGTTGAGCGTATCGAAGATCGTCTCGATCAGGATGATGTCGGCGCCGCCGTCGATCAGCCCGTCGAGCTGCTCGCCATAGGCAAGCCGCAGGTCGTCGAATGTCACCGCCCGGTAACCGGGATTATTGACGTCGGGAGAAATCGAGGCCGTCCGGTTGGTCGGGCCGATGGCGCCGGCAACGAAACGGCGGCGACCGTCTTCCTTCTGTGCCCTCAACGCCGCCCGCCGGGCCAGCCGCGCGCCGTCACGGTTCAGGTCGTAGACCGCGTTCTCCATCTGATAGTCGGCCTGGGCGATGCGGGTCGAGGAGAACGTATTGGTCTCGATGATATCGGCGCCGGCCTTGGCATAGCGGTAATGGATTTCCTCGACCGCCTGCGGCTGCGAGAGAATCAGAAGGTCGTTGTTGCCCTGCTGGTGGCAGGCGCATCCGGCAAATCGCTCGCCGCGGAAATGGCCTTCGTCGAAACCCAGGCCCTGGATTTCAGTGCCCATCGCACCGTCGAGGATGAGGATTCGCTCACGAGCCGCGGCCTTGAGTGCCGAGAGAATCTCCGCGCCATCGCGCTCGGCGGCTTCGGGACCAAAGAGTTCGTCGAACATGGCACTGCCCTTCATCATTTCCGGATACCTCAATAACCGCATAAAGATATGTTTATGTCAATATATAACCGGTGCGCCGTGCGATATAGAATAGTCGATGACATGAAACCGGCCGGGCGTTATAGGCGTTCTGACCCCAATGCCCCGCCATAGCGATTCCGAGGTTTTCATGAGCGACACCGGTCAGACAGAAGCCAAGTGGGCGAGCCTTCCCTATCATCGTCGCTGGCTCCTAAACGAGGCCGACGGGCTCTTCGATTTTTTCCAGTACCGAGCGATGAACCCAAAGGGTGGTTTCTTCGATCTCGACGACCACGGCACCCCGATCGGCGGCGCCAATCCGACGCGGGGCATCCATGCCTCGGCGCGTATGGTCCATTGTTTCTCGATCGGCTACCTGCTCGGCCGGCCCGGCTCCGGTGATATCATCGACCACGGCATGCGCACGCTCTGGGAGCGCCATCGCGACAGCGAATATGGCGGTTATTTCTGGCAGGTCAACGATCACGGCGCTGCCGATTCCGCCAAGCAGGGTTACGGCCACGCCTTCGTGCTGCTCGCCGCCTCCTCGGCAAAGGTCGCCGGCCATCCTCTCGCCGACCAGATGCTCGCCGACATAAGCGAGGTTCTGGAAACCAGGTTCTGGGAACCGCGCCACGGCGCGATCGCGGAAGAATTCGCCCGCGACTGGTCGCCGATCGACGGCGGCAGCTATCGCGGCCAGAATTCCAACATGCACCTCACCGAAGCGCTGATGGCCGCTTTCGAAGCGACCGGCGAGAAGGCATATCTCGACAAGGCGGAAAGCATCGCCGACCTCGTCATCCGCCGCTCCGCCGGCAGCGTCGGGTTCCGGGTCGCCGAACATTTCGATCCGGAATGGACGATCGACAAGGACTATTATCACCCTGACGAGATGTTCCGCCCGGCCGGCACCACGCCGGGCCATTGGCTGGAATGGTCGCGCCTCCTGCTGCAGCTCTGGACACTCGGGGACAAAAAGCACGGCTGGATGCCGGATGCGGCGAAATCGCTGTTCGTCCAGTCCATGTCACTGGGTTGGGACAAAGAGAAGGGCGGCTTCTTCTACACGCTCGACTGGAACGACAAGCCCGCTAAGACCAACAAGCTGTGGTGGCCGATGTGCGAGGCAGCCGGTGCCGCGCATTTCCTCAACGAGCACCTGCCGGCCGACGATTTCTACGAGGACAGCTACCGGCTGATCTGGGGCACGATCGCCAACGGTTTCATAGATCACAAGAACGGCGGCTGGCACGAGGAACTGACCGAGGACCTCGTCCCGGCCCACACCCTCTTCCCCGGCAAGGGCGATATCTACCATGCCCTGCAGGCCTGCCTAATTCCGCTGTTCCCGGCAAACGGCAGCCTGACGAAGGTCATCGTCGAGGCCGAGGGGCTTATCTGAAGCATGCCACTCAACGGCACCCCGCGGTGACGGAACCATCCATGCCTGCATCAGTTTCCCGTGTCACATAGTTGTAACATCGGGATATGGTGAACCATGCTCAACGTTCTCGCGGAGGAGTTTTCCCACGAGGCGCCCGTTGCGATCGAAGTGCTTCTAGTGAGGCTGGTCGGCGCGGCAATCCTCTGCGGTCTGATCGGCCTGGAACGCGAGTTCCGCAACAATTCCGCCGGCCTGCGCACCAACATGCTGATCGGCCTCGCATCCGCCGTGTTCACCCTCGCCGGCCTGCAGATCATGCATGAATTCGGAAACCGCCCCGATACGGTGCAGATCGACCCGATCCGCCTCATCGAGGCGGTGACAGCCGGGATCGCTTTTCTCGCGGCTGGCGTCGTCTTCCAGATGCGCGGCGATGTGAAGGGCCTGACCACCGGCGCCAGCATGTGGCTGTCTGGCGCGATCGGCCTTTGCGTCGGCCTCGGCATGTGGATTGTCGCGGTGACGGCGACCGGCGCCGGCATCGTCATCCTCTGGCTGCTGCGCAAGACCGAAGTGGCCGCCGGCATGAAAGACGAATAGCGGCAGGGCGTCAGAGATTAAACGGATCAGCCGCCCGAGCGCGGCGCCACCATTGCCCGGATGCGGGCCGTCAGCAGTTCGTAGTCGTAAGGCTTGGTAATCAGCGCGGTATTGCCGAGCGTCTCCGATCCCGGAACGTTGCGGTCGCCGGTCGCGAAGATTACCGGCAGATCGGCCAGCGTTTCGCGCAATTTCAAGGCGAGCTGCAATCCGCTCATTTCAGGCAGATGGACGTCGGTGACGAGAATGTCGACGCGATCGCTACCGGCCGCGGCAAGCGCTTCGGCAGCCGATCCGGCTTCGATCACGGTCATGCCCGCATCCTGCAGGAAATCGGCCGTCGAGATGCGGATCAGCGCCTCGTCCTCCACCAGCAGAACGGAGATCGGCAGATCCGGCGCCGATGGTTGTTCGCCGGCAGCTTTGGCCGAAGCTGTCGCGGCCAAACCTGTCTCGGAAGGACTTTCCGGCAAGCGCGGCTGTGGAGCCTGCCGATTCTGATCGATCACCTGGCGGATTTTTCGGGCGAGCGCCTCTCGCGTATAGGGCTTGCTCAGGAGATTGACGCCCGGGTCGAGCCGGCCGCCGTGGACGATCGAATTTTCGGTGTAGCCCGAGGTGAAAAGCACGCCGAGATGCGGCAGCCGCTCCTTGGCCCTTTTGGCAAGATCGCGGCTCTTCAGCCGACCGGGCATCACCACGTCCGTGAACAGACAGTCGATCGGCACGCCGCTTTCGATGATCGCAAGCCCGCTGTCGGCGTCCTTGGCCCGCAGGACCCGGTACCCCAGTTCGGCAAGCAGGCTGACCGTGATTTCCCGCACCGCTTCGTCGTCCTCGACGACCAGGATCGTCTCGTTTCCACCGAGGGCAGCGCCACCGGTATTTTCAGCGACCACATCCTCGTCCTCCATCGATCGCGGAAGATATATCCGCACCGTGGTGCCGTTTCCCGGCTCGCTGTAGATCCGGATATGGCCGCCAGACTGCTTGACGAAACCGTAGACCATCGACAGGCCGAGCCCCGTCCCCTTGCCCTCCGGCTTGGTGGTGAAGAAGGGGTCGAAGACCTTGGCGAGAATGTCGGCCGTCATGCCCGTACCGGTATCGGTGACCGCGAGCATCACGTATTGGCCGGCCTCGATGTCGAACGTGCGGCTCGCATATTCGTCGTCGAGGTAGGCATTGCCGAGTTCGATCGTCAGCTTGCCCTGCCCGTTCATCGCATCGCGCGCGTTGATCGCGAGGTTGAGGAGCGCATTCTCGACATTGCTCGGATCGACAAGGGTGTTCCACAGCCCGCCGCCGACGATCGTGTCGATCTCGATCGCTTCGCCGAGGCTGCGCCTCAGGAGATGGTCCATCTCGCGGATCAGGCGGCTCAGATTGATTACCTTCGGCGAAAGCGGCTGGCGCCGGCCGAAGGCGAGAAGCTGCGAGGCAAGCCGGGCGCCGCGCGAAGCCCCTGCAAGCGCGCTGTTCAACCGCCTTTCGGCCACTTCGTTGCCCGCAAATTCCCGGCCGAGAAGCTGAAGATTGCCGGTGATCACCTGCAGGAGATTGTTGAAATCGTGGGCGATGCCCCCTGCGAGATTGCCGATCGCCTCCATCTTCTGGCTCTGGCGAAGCACTTCCTGCGTCCGCTCGAGCTCGATCGTTCTTTCCTCGACGCGGTGGCCGAGGGTTTCCGCGAGGCTCGAAAGCTCCGATTCTGTCTTCTTCTGCTCGTCGATATCGGTATTGGTGGCAACCCAGAGGGTGATCTCGCCCTCGGCATTCTTGATCGGCACCGCGCGGCTGATGAACCAGCGATAGACGCCGTCGTGGCGCCGGAGGCGGATTTCCGTCTCCAGCCGGCTTCCGGTGCGCAAGGCCTCGCCCCAGGCGGCGGCAATCCGGGGCGAATCATCCGGATGGAGCATCTCGGAGCGCCGCTCCTTGTCGAAATAGAAGGATTCCAGGCCGCTATAGGTGAAGATCTGGTCGTTGCACCATTGCATCCGGCCATCCGGCGTCGCCGTCCACACATGTGTCGGCAAGGACTGGGCAAGCGTCCTGAAACGGTCCTCGTTTTCGCGGGCCGCCTCCTGCGCACGGCGAAGCTCCGTAACGTCCTGGCCCTGCACGAAAATGCCGCTGACCATCCCGTCGTGATCGCGGATCGGCTGATAGACGAAATCGAGAAAGCGTTCTTCCGGCTCAGCGCTTTCGGGGGACCGGAAAACGACGCGCGCGCCATAGGCGCTATAGGGCGTGCCGGTCCGGTAGACCTCGTCGAGCAGCTCGTAGACACCCTGGCTGGCGACATCCGGCAGAGCCTCGCGCACCGTCTTGCCGATGAGGTCCTCGCGGCCGACGATCGCCCGGTACGACCTGTTGACGATCGAGAAAACATGCTCCGGGCCGCGCAGCACGGCCATGAAGCCGGGCGCCTGCTCGAACAGCATGCGCAGATATTCCCGTTCCTCGCCGAGCACGGCATTCTGCCCCTGGACCGCATCGGCACGGCGCATCAGATCCGTATGCACCTTGAGGACGCCGTCGCCCGCAGACCGGCTGCGCAATAGGTGAAGTTCGGTCACGTCCACCGTATGCTGCAGAATGAAGATCAGCCGCCCCGCCTCGTCCTTGATCGGCGTATGGGTTGCGCTCCAGTAACGATCCTCAAGCTCTCCATCGGGACCTGGGATCGGATAGGGCATGAGCGGCAGGTGATCCACCTCAGCGGTGGAAAGGACCCTGGCGAAGGACTGGCGCAGCAGCCGGCCCGGGACAGAACCCGGTTCGCTTGGAAACGCGTCGAACATGGTGCGGCCGACAAGCTCTTCACGGCTGCGCCCCGTCACCGCCAGATAAGCGTCGTTCATTCCGACAAGCCGCAATTCCCGGTCGAGTATGACATAGGGATTGGGTGAGAGATTAAACAACTGATTCAGATCGATTTCGGAAAGCTCCGTCAGTCTGAACATGCGCCGTCCCTGATGCCAATGCACCACAGGTTATAGGGCTTCCGCTAATATTGACAATTGAAATCAAGCGGGTTCGGGAAATCTCCCACGGGATTATCGCGATACGCCGAAAGACATCTAACGCCCCGATTTTGCTCGCGGTTCCGGCACCGACCTGTACGGATCAAGGCGGATTACTAGATCCGGATCCGCTGCCTTTCCACCGGTTGGACGAAAAGCCGGGCGACCTCGTCGGCTGGCATCGCCTTGCCGTAACGATAGCCCTGCCCCGCCTCGCAGCCCATCAGGCGAAGCGCCGTCTCCTGCTCCTCGGTCTCGATGCCTTCGGCGATCGTCTTCAACCCCAGTTCCCTGCTGAGCGCGATCAGCGCCCGGGTAATAGCGGCATCGCGCGGCTTGGTCAGGAGATCGCGCACGAACCCCATGTCGATCTTGAGCGTCGTCAGCGGATAGCGCTGCAGCGAACCGAGCGAAGCATAACCCGTACCGAAATCGTCGAAGGCGATGCCGACGCCGAGCTCACGCAATGCCTGGATCGATTCGAGCGACTGGTCGTCGTCGTTGAGCGTGACCGTTTCGGTGATCTCAATCTCGAGGAAACGCGGATCGAGCGCGTAGCGTTCAATCAGATCGACGACGCTGCGCGCCAGATCGCCGGCCCGGACCTGCGCCGGAAACAGGTTGATGCCCATCTTGATCGGCGGGTAGCCGGCCGC
This sequence comes from Neorhizobium sp. T6_25, assembly GCF_002968555.1. Lineage (NCBI taxonomy): Bacteria > Pseudomonadati > Pseudomonadota > Alphaproteobacteria > Hyphomicrobiales > Rhizobiaceae > Neorhizobium > Neorhizobium sp. T6_25. The sequence continues at coordinate 9,614 of NZ_PVBL01000011.1, read as the reverse complement.
ATCCCAAGCGGCCATCTGGCGGCCTGCCTCGTCCAGCACCCAGAACCCCACGTCGAGAGCAAGCGAGCTCTGCTCCAGAGCCGGGAGAAAGGCCGCCGGCGACAGGAGCCCGCGCTCCGGATGCTGCCAACGAATAAGCGCCTCGACGCCGAATACCTCGCCGGTATCGAGCGTCACCTGCGGCTGGTAGTGCAGCACCAACTCGTTCTTGTTCAGCGCCCGCAGCAATTCGTCCCGCAGCATTCGCTTTGCCAGGGTTTCGTTGCGCATCGACTGTTCGAACATGCGCACGACGCGGCCGCCGGCCTGCTTGGCCCGGTAGAGCGCGAAGTCGGCACTGGCAATGAGCTCCTCGGAATCGGAACCATGGTTCGGCGCAAGCGAAAAGCCGACGCTCGCCCCGATGCGGAACGTGTGCCCGGCAACCTCGAACGGTATCTTGAAAGCTTCGATGACCGCATTTGCGGTTTTCTGGGCGACGAGAGGATCCCCGGTTCCGGGAATGAGAATGGCAAACTCGTCGCCGCCGAACCGGGAAACAGTGACGTTACGGTCGAGGACGGCCGGCAATCTGACACCGATCGCCTGCAGCAGCGAATCGCCGATGCCGTGTCCCAGCCGATCGTTGACGTCCTTGAAGCCGTCGAGATCGAAGAGCAGCACGGCGAGCGGCCGGTTGCGCGCCAGTTCCTCGCGCAGAAGATCCTCGAAACGGTGCCGATTGCACAAGCCGGTGAGCGTATCCTGGCTTGCCAGCCTCAGGAGCCGGACGTCGCGGTCGCGGCGTTCCGATATGTCCTTGATGATGGCGCCCACACCGACGCCGCGCTGATCGTGCCAGATCGAAAGCGCCATCTCGATCGGAAACTCCGTGCCATCCTTGCGGCATGCCGAAATCTCGACGGTCTTGCCCTTGAGCATGGAACTGCCGCCCGCGGCCACGCGCGCGAGACCGGCGTTGTGAGCGGCGCGGAAGCGTTCGGGCACGATCAGGTCGAGCGAGCCGCCGACCATCTCCTCCCGGCTGAAACCGAACATGTCGAGCGCCGCCTGGTTGACGAACTCGACCCGGCCGGTGGGATCGACGGTGATCAGCGAGAGATCGGTGGCATCCGCGAAGTTGGCAGCCGTCGCCTGCGGTATGCCCTCGCGACGCAATTCCATGTGCTCCATGACCATGGCGGCAAGGCCGGCGAGCGTTCGCCTTTCCCGCTCGGAGAAACTTTCTCGCACATGCGTATCGGCGATGCACAGCGCTCCGAGCCGGAAACCGTCCGGCGAGATCAGCGGCGCACCGGCATAAAACCGGATGAAGGGTTCGCCGGAGACGATTGGCAGGCCGGAGAACCGCGCATCCAGTCGCGCATCGGAGACGACAAGGACATCGTCCGTGCGGATCGTGTGATCACAAAAGGTTTCGGATCGGTGGGTCTCTTCGATATCGAGACCCGAACAAGCCTTGAACCATTGCCGATCCTCTTCGATCAGCGTCACGAAAGCCATTCGCGTGGAAAAAAGCTCAGAGGCAAAACGGCAGATTCGGTCGAAACGGTTTTCAGGCCCGGAGCCCGCGATGCGGTAGTTCGCCAGAGCGTCAAGCCGTCTGCGCTCCGCAATATCGATGCTGTCGGCGTAAGACATCTCTGCTCCAGAGGAGGGCGGTAGTAGGACTACCATAGAAATCCATCCATTAGAGAAAGCATAACGGGGCGCCCCCAAGAAATGAATGGTGTTTGGGAGGGGGCTCACCCGTTTAGCGGGATGGAAGAGAGCTTTCTCGACTTAAAATGAAAAACCTCCCGGATTTACACCCGGAAGGCTGCTTCTGTAAGGCACAATGTCCCGAAATGGATCATCCTATCGGGGAAGATAGTAACGGCCGCGCTCGTCGCGCTCCAGTCCCTTGGAGCGGAAGGTGTCGAGTTCGCGGACGACCTCGCGGCCATCGCGGCTGCCGACGGCGGCCATCAACTCCTCGAAATGTTTGGCGCCATCCTTCAAAGCCGCTTCGAGCGAGGGAAACCGCTTGCCGGGATAGGACGGAGCCTGCGGCGTGACGAGCTCCCAGCTCTGGGCATGCTGCATCGGCCAGGTCAGGTCGTAGCCGGCCTTGGCGCCGGAGCGGGAGCCGTGAAGCGACGGATCGAGCGGCGACAGCCGGACGCCGGTGGCGATCACCAGATCCCGGTCGGCCTGGAAGCGGGTACCGAACGCCCATTCCATCTGGCTGTCGTCGAAGATGTCGATATCCGGATCGACGACGAAGACGTTCTTGACGCCGACGGCGCCGAGAACAGCATAGAGTGCCGAGCGCGCCTCGCCGGGATAGGTCTGGCGGATGGAGAAGCGCATGCTCATCGAGCCGCCGGCCGCGACCGGCGCATAGACGGCGACCGGCTGGCGCACGACGTCGCGGAGCGTCTTCCAGACGTTCATCTCCATGCGCAGCGCTTCGAGGTTGGAAGTATCGGTGAAGTCCATGCGATTGCCGCTGATTGTCGCGGTCTGGAAGAGCGCGTCCCTGCGGTGGGTGATGGCGGTGACATGGAAGACCGGATTGGTCTTCACGACGCCGTAGTAGCCGAGATATTCGCCGTAGGGCCCTTCCTTCTCCACGTAACCGCGCTCGTCGAAATAGCCTTCGATGACCATTTCCGCGTCGGCCGGGACCATGATGTCGCTGGTCACGCATTTGACGACCGGCAGCGGCGCCCCGCGCAGGGAGGAGATCAGCTCCAGTTCGTCGACCGGCTCCTTCATGGTGGCCGACACCATGTCGATCGGATGGCAGCCGACCACATAGGCAACGTTCAGCCGCTCGCCCCGCTCGGAAGCGGCCATGTACATGACGCGCAGGTCGCTCGGCGCAATCAGGTCGACGCCCGCTTCCTTTGGGCCGCGCAGCATCAGCCGGCGCATGCCGCAATTGTAGCGGCCGTCCTTCGGGTCGATCGTATAGTCGATCGTCGCGGAAATGTAGGGCGCGCCATCGAGCGCGTGCTGCACGTGGACCGGCAGCTTGAGGAGGTCGGCGTCAGTGCCGGGCAGCACGACCTGCTGCACGGGCGCCTCGTCCCGGGAGAGCTTCACCAGTTCCGGCTTCAACGACAGGCGGCGGCGCATCTCGAGCGCCACGTCCCCGGCGGGCACGCCGAAAGCCTTTGCGAGACGCGAACGGCTGCCGACCACGTTGCCGATCAGCTGCTGGCCTTCGGGACCTGCATTTTTGAACCAGACGGCCTTCGGGTTGTTTTGAAGGATCGCCGCGACATCGGCCAGATCGACCTTCTCCTCGCGGATCTCGAGTTCGTCGGCGCTCAGGCTCTCGACGAAATTCTTCAACCGGAAACGGTCGAGATCAAGCGCGGCGGCGGATTGAGTTGTCGTATTGGCGGTCATTCTTCCTCTCCCGAAAACGCGTTTCTGCGTAGGACGGTTTTTAGCCAGAACAGTTGATTAAATCAAATATAATTATACAATGTTGTATCAGGTCGCATCGGGGAGGTGTGATCGGCCAGCGTCGACTGCAAGACCAGGTCATCCATGGGAGGGAATTCATGCAGACTATCACGCGTCGTTTCGTGCTTGCCGCATCGGTCGCCGTTGCCGGCAGCGCCCTCGGGCTTTCGCCGGCCGCGGCCCAGGCGAATTATCCAAATCAGACCATCAGCATGATCTGCGCGTTCCCGGCCGGCAGCGGCGCCGACGTCATCGTCCGCTTTTTCGCCGAGAAGATCGCGAAGGTCTCAGGCGCCACCATCATCGTCGAAAACAAGCCCGGCGCCGGCGGCAACATTGCCGGACAGTACGTCACGCGCTCCAAGCCGGACGGCTACACGATCTTCTTCCACACCGGCAGCGCCGTTGCCGGCAACATGCACATGTTCAAGACGCCGCCCTTCGACGTGGTGAAGGACCTGCAGGTCGCGGCCACCGTCAACAAGCAGCCGCACATGATCGCCGTTCCGGTATCGAGCCCGATCAAGACCATGAAGGAGCTGACCGAATACCTGAAGAAGGAAGGCTCGAACGCGAGCTATGCCGTCAACAACACGTCGGGCAAGGTGCTGGCAGCCATCTACAAACAGGAAGCCGGCCTCGAAACGGTCGAGGTCGCCTATAAGAGCAGCGCCGATTCCATGAACGACATCATGAGTGGCGCCATGGCCTTTGCCGCCCAGGATCCGGTCTTCTCCCTGTCGCAGCTGCGCGAGGGCCGCTACCGCCTGCTGGCAGTCAGCTCCGCCAAGCGGATTCCCGGCGCTCCCGACGTTCCGACCATGACCGAAGCCGGTTATCCGATGGACCAGGTCGGTTGGTTCGCGATGATGGTTCCCTCGGCGACCCCGAAGGATATCGTCAGCAAGATCAATGGTTGGACCAGGCAGGTCCTCGGCCAGGACGAGGTCAGGAAGTTCGTGACCGACCAGGGCGGCGACGTGTTTGTCTCGACGCCGGAAGAAGGCCAGGAATACCTCAAGAAGGAGGTCGCGGCCTGGGCCGGCTACGTCAAGGTCGCCAATATCCCGCAGCAGTGAACCCTTTGGCCCAGCGGTTCGTTGCATTGGCGGAAGCGGCGCGCCGTCGCCGCTTCATTCGTGGCGGCACCCGGCCGCACGTCGACATAAATAAACGCGCAAAAGTATATGCTTTTTAAGCTACAACCGCTTCCGCCGTTGGACGCCGCATCCGCGCTCATGCTAGAACGAATTCAGGGATAGGCTGTCAGGTTTCAAATGCACAACGGAATGGCGCTCCTCCTCCAGACGATCGGATTCGGTTAGGCATCATGGCTTCCAAGACGATCGCCGAAAAGAAGGATGACTATATTCAGTCTTTCTTGAGCCGTCGGTTTTCCCCCGCCGAGGTTTATGTCATTGCGACCGTCGGCGTGCTGATCGCGTTCGGGCTGCGCATTTCGCTGCATGGCGTCCTCGACGAAAGGGCACCTTTCACGTTCTTCATTCCGCCGATCCTGGTCGCCGCCCTTATCGGTGGCCTGCGGGCCTCGCTTTTCGCGGTGGCCCTTTCCGTTCTGGCAGGCTACATCATCAAGGAGTTGACGCCGCGGGGAGCCGTTTTTTCGGAAATGGCCATGCTCAGCTTCATTGGCGTGGTGATCGCGCTGCTCGGCGAAATCCTTCACTCCGCCCGCAAGGCGATCGGAAAAGCCCAGGCGAGGGCTGATTCCCGCGAAGCCCATCTTCGCTCCGTCCTCGACACCGTTCTCGATGCCAGCATCGTCAGCACAAGGGACGGGACGATCGTCTCCTTCAACGCCGCTGCAATCCGCCAGTTCGGCTACAGCGAAGAAGAGGTGGTCGGCCAGAACCTGCGCATGCTGATGCCGGAACCCTATCACCGCGAACACGACGGCTACATGGAAAGGTATCTGAGGACCGGCGAGAAGCGGATCATCGGCATGGACCGCGTGGTCGTCGGGCGACGCAAGGACGGCTCGACCTTCCCGATGAAGCTTGCTGTCGGCGAGACCCATACCGGCGGGGAAACCTTCTTCACCGGCTTCGTGCGCGACCTGACCGAACGCGAGGAATCGGCTGCACGCCTGCAGGAGATCCAGGGAGAACTCGCCCGGCTCGCCCGCCTCAATGAAATGGGTGAAATGGCATCCACCCTCGCCCACGAACTGAACCAGCCCCTCTCGGCGATCGCCAACTATGTGCATGGTTGCGCACGCCTTCTGCGCGACATGGACGAAGCCGTGGCAGTGCGCATGCGCGAAGCGTTGGAAGAGACGGCGAACCAGTCGCTCCGGGCCGGCCGAATCATCAAGCATCTCCGGGAATTCGTGACCAAGGGCGAGACGGAAAAGGCGCCGGAGAATATCCGCCGCCTGGTCGAAGAAGCCGGCGCTCTGGCGCTGGTCGGCTCGCGCGAAAAAGGTGTCCGGACGGTATTCGAATTCGCGCAGGGTCCGGAAATGGTCACCGTCGACCGCATCCAGGTCCAGCAGGTGCTCACCAACCTGATGCGCAACGCCATCGAGGCGATGCGCGACAGCCAGCGGCGGGAACTGGTCATCCGCACCCTCCAGGAGGACGAAGACATGATCCAGGTGATCGTCCAGGATACCGGCCCCGGCATTCCCGAAGAGATCGCCGGGCAACTTTTCAAACCCTTTGTCACCACCAAGGCCGGCGGCATGGGAATAGGGCTTTCGATTTCCAAGCGCATCGTCGAAGCGCATGGCGGCGAGATGACGGTGACGCGCAATGAGGCCGGAGGAGCGACGTTCCGTTTCACACTCCCGATCGACAAGGAGGAACGCGAGAATGCAGACGGGTGACTACACGATCCATATCGTCGACGACGAGGAGCCGGTCAGAAAGTCCCTTGCCTTCATGCTGACCATGAACGGTTTTGCCGTGCGCATGCATGAAACCGCCTCGTCCTTCCTGCAGTTCGCGCCGAGCGTGCGAAACGGCGTTCTGGTCACCGACCTCAGGATGCCGGACATGACCGGCGTCGAACTGATCCGCAAGCTGACAACCAGCCGGACCGGCATTCCTTCGATCGTCATCACCGGCCACGGCGACGTGCCGATGGCGGTGGAGGCGATGAAGGCAGGCGCCGTCGACTTCATCGAAAAACCGTTCGGCGACACGGTCATCATCGAAGCGATCCAGCGGGCGGCCGAGCTGCTGTCGGATAAAATGCTCGATACGGACGACCTGGCCGAGGTTCAGACGCGGCTTGAAAGCCTGAGTGACCGGGAGAGGCAGGTGCTGGCGGCCGTGGTTGCCGGTCTGCCGAACAAGTCGATCGCCTACGATCTCGACATAAGCCCCCGCACCGTCGAGGTGCATCGCGCCAACGTCATGGCAAAGATGAAGGCGAAAAGCCTGCCGCAACTCGTTCGCATGGCGATCGCCGCCGGTTTCGGTCCCAATTGAACGGCGCAAAAATATTGGAATTTCTTGATCTATCGCAAAGCGCCACTCCCCACGCAGGCCCTAGATGTCTGATTTGAGCGGCTCTCCGGCTGCCCCCACCCGCGCGGGAAGTTTGGTGTTATCACAAGCGAGAAGCATAGTCGTCATCGCGCCCGATCTCGGTCTCAGGCAGTCGTTGACATTCGCACTCGAGGTAGAGGGCTACCGCGTCGAGGCGCATGAATCCTGGCGCAAGAGCAACGTTGTCCTTGGCCCGACGCTTTGCATGATCATCGACGACCAGGTACTGCGCTCTTCGAGCGACACCCTGCAGCGCCTGCGCCAGTCGGGTCAAGCAGTGATCCTGCTCACCGACGGCATGTCCCCACCCATCGAAGGCGAACTCGGCCGGGTCCTAAGCCTTGCCAAGCCGTTCAACGGCGCCGATCTCCTGGGGCTAGTCAAGAACCTTGCGCTCACGGCCTGAGCCGGTTCGAAGCTGTCGCCAGCCCGCCCCTACGTAAATCCCCCTAGTGATACAACCCAATTTTTCCCCTGCACGTCTTCTGTCATCTTCAAACTACAGCAAGGGGAGACGTGAAGATGCACACCGCAGCCGCTCATGCCACGAAGTTGGAGCTCACCAAGAGCCAGATCGTGATCGCACCCCAGGCCGCGGGTCTCTTCCGGGCCAATTCTGTGACGACCTTCAATGCCGGTGCCGAAATCTACGCCCCCGGCGACAAGGCAGGTACGTTCTATCACGTCGAATTCGGCGCCGTGCGGATCCACCGCCTCTTGTCGGACGGAAGAAGGCAGGTCATCGCCTTCCATCTGGCCGGGGAAACCTTCGGGTTCGAGGCTGACCGGACCCATAGTTTCTTCGCCGAAGCAATCGCGCCGACGGGCTTGCGCGCCATCAACCGGGCCGCCAACGACCAGGCCTTGCCGGAACTGCTTTCTCTGGCGCTGCGCGGCATGCTGCGCGCCCAGGAACATATCATGATGATCGGCCGCCAGACGGCGGTGGAACGGATCGCCGGCTTCCTCGTCGACATGGCGGAACGCCAGGGCGGGCTCGAATATTTCGACATACCCATGACCCGGCTTGATATAGCCGACTATTTAGGCCTGACGATCGAAACGGTGTCGCGCGTTTTCGCAAAACTCCGGACGGCCGGCCTTATCAAACTGCGGAGCATTCGTTGCATCGAAATCAAGAAGCACGAAGCACTCCGCAGCCTCTGCGCATGACAGTGAATGAAAGTGCATAGCAGTGCATGAGCGGACGGTGGCGGCCGTCCGCTGACCATGGAAGTGCATATCTCCTCAATTTCGTAACATCCTCCCTCACTGCTGAGCGGCAGGTCGTCGTCCCCCGGCGGCCTGCCGCAAAGTCGTGCCTGCCGACCGGCAGACACCTGAGCGTCAGTCCCGCGCCACTTCCAATTCATCCAGCAAACCGCGCATCTGCCGAACGATCTCGCTGCTCGTCTCGTGGGAAACAGGCCCCTGGAAACCGAAGGCAATGGCGCGCTCGTCCTTGCTTCCGACGGGCCGGCGGCAGGAGCTGTGGACCTCGTGCACGCCGGTTTCGCGCACCACCCGTTCGACGGTCGCGAGATTGATGCCGCCGCCGGGCATGATCGACATCCTGTCCCCCGCCCGCTCCACCAGCATCTTCAACATCTCGATCCCATCCGGCCCGCTGACCTTGAGGCCGGAGGTCAGGATGCGCTCGACACCGAGCGCGACCGCCTGTTCCAGGGCTTCAAACGGATCCGGCACCAGATCGAAGGCGCGGTGAAGCGTCACCCCGAGGCCTTGTGAATGCGCCATCAGCCGCTTGAGAAAGCCCATGTCGAGCACCATGTCCGGTCGGCTCGCGCCGATCACCACGCCTGCAAGGCCCGCCGCCCGCACCGCATCGATATCCGCCATCATCGCCGCCTCGTTGTCGGCGTCGTAGACGAAGCTGCCGGCGCGGGGCCGGATGATCGCATAGACCGGGATCGGCGCCTTGGCGGCAAGCGCGATCATGCCCGGCGGCGGCGTCAGCCCGCCGACATCGAGTGCCGCGCAGAGTTCGATGCGGTTTGCGCCGCCGGCGATGGCTGCCGCCAGACCTTCGGGACTATCGACGCAGACTTCAAGCAGGATGGACAGGATCAGTCTCCTTGATGACCGGCACTCTCGTGTAATAGCAGGCGCCGCTGAAAAGCGCTTTAATGACCTTGAACGGCACTCTCGCGACCGTAGCCGGCGCTTTGATGGCCGAGCACCGCGGCACCGACCAGCCCGCCATCCTCCTGACGGAGCGCTGGTGTCACCAGCGGGTGATCGAAACGGTTGAGGATACGCTTGCGCACTGCCCGGTCCAGCGCATCGATGAGCGGCGTGACCGAGGCAAGCCCGCCGCCGACCGGCACGATCGAGGCCCCGGTGACATTGACCGACAGCGCCAGCGGATCGGCGATCAGTTCGAGATAGACGGCGACGGTCCTTGCCGCCTTCGCTTCGTCCGCCTGCCAATCATCGAGGATTCGATAACTCGTCTCTTCGCAGCCATGCAAGAAATGATGCAGCCGCTCGATGCCGCGCGCCCCGCCGATCGTGTCGACGCAGCCGGACTGGCCGCAGCCGCAGGAAAAGCGCGGGATATTCAGCGTCTCGCCGTCGATCTCGACCGTAGCGTTGAGGATCGGGCCGTGACCCCACTCC
>NZ_PVBL01000010.1:0-197774 GCF_002968555.1 Neorhizobium sp. T6_25 | reverse complement strand
CCCCACAAGGGGGAGAGGCTCCTCGCGCCGCCCCATGCCTTCAAATGTGATCACCCCGCTCTTGAGGGGATATTGGCTGGGCAGTAGGGCAGCGGCGAATTGAACTGGCCTCCACATCGAAGGGTATAGTATCAGCTCACCCCTTCTCGACCGGCATGTAAAGATCGCCGCCGTCGCGGTATTTCGCAGCCATGGCTTCCAGACCCTCCTTCTGCGCTTCGGCGCGGATGTCATGGGAAATTCGCATCGAGCAGAATTTCGGACCGCACATGGAGCAGAAATGCGCCACCTTGTGCGCCTCCTTCGGCAGGGTCTCGTCATGCATCGAGCGGGCCGTTTCGGGATCGAGCGAGAGGTTGAACTGGTCCTCCCAGCGGAACTCGAAGCGGGCGCGCGACAGCGCGTCGTCGCGCACCTGGGCCGCGGGATGGCCCTTGGCGAGATCGGCCGCATGCGCGGCGATCTTGTAGGTGATGACCCCCACCTTGACGTCGTTGCGGTCCGGCAGGCCGAGATGTTCCTTGGGCGTCACGTAGCAGAGCATGGCGGTGCCGAACCAGCCGATCATCGCCGCCCCGATGCCCGACGTGATGTGGTCGTAGCCCGGCGCGATATCGGTGGTCAGCGGCCCGAGCGTATAGAACGGCGCCTCGCCGCAGACGGCGAGCTGCTTGTCCATGTTCGCCTTGATCTTGTGCATCGGCACATGGCCGGGGCCTTCGATCATCACCTGGCAATCCTTCGCCCAGGCGATCTTCGTCAGCTCCCCGAGGGTCTCCAGTTCCGCGAACTGGGCCGCATCGTTGGCATCGGCGATCGAACCCGGGCGAAGACCGTCGCCGAGCGAGAACGACACGTCGTAGGCCCGGGCGATGTCGCAGATCTCCTCGAAATGTTCGTAGAGAAAACTCTCCTTGTGGTGGTGCAGACACCACTTGGCCATGATCGAACCGCCGCGGGAAACGATGCCGGTGACGCGGTTGACGGTGAGCGGGATATAGGCGAGCCGCACGCCGGCATGGATGGTGAAGTAGTCGACACCCTGCTCGGCCTGCTCGATCAGCGTGTCGCGATAGACTTCCCAGGTCAGGTCCTCGGCAATGCCGTTCACCTTTTCGAGCGCCTGGTAGAGCGGCACGGTGCCGATCGGCACCGGCGAATTGCGGATGATCCAGTCGCGGATATTGTGGATGTTGCGGCCGGTCGACAGGTCCATGACCGTATCGGCGCCCCAGCGGATCGCCCAGACCATCTTCTCGACTTCCTCGGCCATCGACGAGGTGACGGCCGAATTGCCGATATTGGCGTTGATCTTCACCAGGAAGTTGCGGCCGATGATCATCGGTTCGGATTCGGGATGGTTGATATTGGCGGGAATGATTGCCCTGCCTTCCGCGACTTCGCGCCGAACGAACTCGGGCGTCACGAAATCCGGCACATGGGCGCCGAAACTTTCGCCGTCGCGGATGAGCGGCTCGCTGGCTGCCTGCCGGCCGAGGTTCTCGCGGATGGCGACGAATTCCATCTCCGGCGTGATGATGCCGGCCCGCGCATAGGCGAGCTGGGTGACGGCCCGGCCCGTTTTCGCCTTGAAGGGCTGGTTGCGGACCGGGAATTCCGGCGTCAGATGGCTCCCGTACACGAAGCCGTTGTCCTCCGGCCTGACGATGCGGCCCTCATAGGTTTCGACATCGCCGCGGGCGACAATCCAGCTTTCGCGCAGGCGCGGCAGGCCGGCATCGATGCTGATCGCGGCGCCTTCAGCGGTATAGGGACCGGAGGAATCGTAGACGGTGACCGGCGGCTCGCCGGAGGTCGGATGCAACGCGATCTGGCGCATCGGCACGCGGATGTCCGGGTGGATCGTTCCTGCTTTCAGGACCTTCGTGGAGGCGGGAAGCGGGCCGGTGGTGACGACCGGGGTGAGCTTGGTGGTTGCAATATTCATGGCTCAAGGCTCCAAGGTTTGACGTTTGGAGACCCAGTTCCAGTGTTGGAATGATGGAAAAACACCCCGGAATCCGAAGGACGGTTTCCCGCCCTTGTTACCGCAGCGCCCGCACCGTCCCTACGCCAGTATGAACTGGATCAGGTTCAACGGGTCACTGCGCCTCGGCCGGCCAAAGCCGTCCGACCAGCAGTATCTCAGCCCCTTGACGGGACCCCCCTGGTGAATGGCGCCATCAGAAACCCGCGGGCCGTTCATGTCAAGCCGGGCCATGCCGATGGCGATCGATCGGATTTTACGGAATCCCGCAACCCTAACTTCACGACGTTTATTGCTGGAATCTTAGGCTTTCCTGCGTAGTAACATCCCCAGCGATGAACGCAGAATTTGAACGATCCGGAGATGTCGAGATGAACGAGACCATTCGCGAATTACTCACACGGATAGGCGGCCTTCCGGTCGCGGTGACCGAGCTGGAAGACGGCGCCGATCTTTATGCGGCCGGCCTCTCCTCATTTGCATCCGTACAATTGATGCTGGGCCTGGAAGAGGCTTTCGACATCGAGTTTCCCGACAGCCTTTTGAACCGCAAGTCCTTCGCCAGCATAGCCGCGATCGAGCAGACGGTTTCGCATATCCTGAAAGCGCGCGAGGCCGCTTGAGATGAGCCTCCCCGCCTTTGCCGCCGACATGAGCCTGAGCGCCCGCGCTCACCGCGTGGCAACCGTAGCGGCCGAATTTGCCGACCGCGTCGACCATGACGGCCGCTTCCCCCGCGAGGCGGTCGATGCCATGAAGGCCGAGCGCCTGATCGGCATCCAGATCCCGGCCGCGTTCGGCGGCGAGAGCGCTTCGATCACCGAGATCGCCGAGGTCTGCTCCATCCTGGGACAGGCCTGCGCCGCAAGCGCCATGGTTTTCGCCATGCACCAGATCAAGGTTTCGAGCCTCGTGGAGCACGGTGGCGACAGCGAATGGCATAGGGACTTCATGCGCGAGCTTGCCGGCCGCCAGCTTCTCGTCGCCTCCGCGACGACCGAGGGCGGCATCGGCGGCAATATGCGCAACTCCATCTGCGCGATCGAGGTCGACGGCGACGTCTGCCGCCTGACCAAGGATGCGACGGTGATTTCCTACGGCGCCCACGCCGATGTGATCATGGTCACCTCGCGCTCCAACGAGAAGGCCGCACCGACCGACCAGGTCATGACCGTCTTCAAGCAAGGCCAGTATACCCTGCAGAAGACCGTCGACTGGGATACGCTCGGCATGCGCGGCACCTGCTCCGACGGTTTCCTCTTCAGGGGCGAGGCGCCGTCCGTCCAGATCTTTCCAAAGCCGTTCGCCGAGATCGCCGCGCAATCGATGCTCGCCACCTCGCATCTCCTCTGGAGCGCGGTCTGGTACGGGATCGCCGCGGATGCGGTACTGCGTGCCCAGGCTTTCGTGCGTGCCGCCGCCCGCAAGGCGGGCGGCACCCAGCCGCCCGGCGCGCTGAGGCTCGCCGAAGCCTCGAACCTGCTGCAGCTCCTCAAGGCCGGCATCCTCTCCGGTCTCAGGATTTACGCGGATGCCAAGGTGGATCACGACCAGCTATCGTCCATGGCGTTTTCGATCGCCATGAACAACGTCAAGCTGGCTTCCTCCGAGACGATCCTGACCATCATCAACCAGGCGATGATCATCTGCGGCATCATGGGCTACAAGAACGGCACGCCCTACAGTCTCGGCCGGCATCTGCGCGACGCGCATTCCGCCCAGCTGATGATTTCCAACGACCGCATCCTCGGCAATACGTCGACCATGCTGCTCGTTCAGAAACCGGACACCAGCCTGCTCGGCTGACGCCCCGATCATTTCATATGTAAACCATTGAAAAGAATGAGGTAAGGCCATGGATATGCAAGTTTCATTTCTCGACCGCCTGTTTGATGCAGGCCTGCTGATCGAGACGGGCGTCGACGGACTGTATGGCCGCAGCGGCCAGTTCGAAGACGTTATCGCCGCCTTCGAGCGGTTGATCGACAAGGTCGGCGGCGGCGACGGTGCCGAGGCGATGCGCTTCCCGCCGGGCATGAACCGCGCCTTCTTCGAGACCAGCGGCTATATGAAGAGCTTCCCGCAGCTCGCCGGCACGGTGCATTCGTTCTGCGGCAACGAACTCGACCATATGAGCCTGCTGAAATGCATGGAAGTCGGCGAGGAGGACTGGACCAAGGGCCAGGAAGCGACCGACATCGTGCTGACGCCGGCGGCCTGCTATCCGCTCTATCCGACCGTTGCGCGGCGCGGCAGCCTGCCGGCCGGCGGCGCTCTGTTCGACCTGCAGAGCTACTGCTTCCGCCATGAGCCCTCCAAGGATCCGGCCCGCCAGCAGCTTTTCCGCATGCGCGAATATGTCTGCATGGGCACGGAGAGCCACGTCACCGACTTCCGCCAGCTGTGGATGGATCGCGGCGTCGAGATGATGAAGTCGCTCGGCCTCGAGGTGGAGATCGACATCGCCAACGACCCGTTCTTCGGCCGCGCCGGCAAGATGCTGGTCAACAACCAGCGCGACCAGAACCTGAAGTTCGAACTCCTGATCCCGATCACCTCCGTCGCCAAGCCCACCGCCTGCATGAGCTTCAATTATCATCAGGACAGTTTCGGCCTGAAATGGGGCCTCAACCTGGAGGATGGCAGCGTCGCTCACACGGCCTGCGTTGGTTTCGGCCTCGAGCGCATCGCGCTTGCGCTCTTCCACACCCACGGTCTAGACGTAAAAGAGTGGCCGGGCTCCGTCCGCGCCACGCTCTGGGGCTGATCCAATGACGGCGGTATTTCCGGCGCTCGATCCGGCGAACTACAGGACACATGCGCTGCATTCGGCCGAGCGCATGTGGCCGGAGACGAATTGTTACGTCGATCTGTGGATAGAGGTGCTTTCGGCGCAGGGACTGCCGCCGGAAGCCATACTCGGTTTCACCCTGACCCAGGATTTCGAGGGCGACCAGTTCACTTTCTTCAAGGTGCCGCTCGAAGACCTCGAGACCCTGTTCGGTATTCGCGTAACCGAACTGGCGATCTTCGACCGGCCGGAATGGCATGTTACGGAGCAAATCCGCCGCAGCCGGCTGACGCTGCTCGAACTCGACAGCTTTTATCTGCCCGATACGCGCGGCGTCGCCTATCGCCAGGAACACGGCAAGACGACGGTCGCGATCAACCGGCTGGACCTCGAACGCCGCGAGCTCGACTATTTCCACAATGGCGGCTTCTTCACCCTTTCCGGCGAAGATTTCGATGGCCTGTTCCAGTTGAACGCCGGCCCGGCGGCGCTGCCCTTCCTGCCCTATACCGAATTCGCCAAGTTCCCCGCCGCCTATCCGGATGCGAGGGAAATTCGCGAAACCGCCTGGAAGCTGCTCAGGCATCATTTTCCCCGGCGGCCGCAAGACAATCCCATCCGTGCGTTCGGCAAAGTCTTCCCGGCGCAGGTGGAGCGGATCGCCGAGAGGGATTTCGGCTTCTTTCATAAATACGCGTTCAACACGCTGCGGCAGATCGGCGCCAATTTCGAGCTGCTGGCGAGCCATCTCGCCTGGCTGAACCACAAGGCGTTCGCCCAGCCTGAACGGCAGGCGCTGAGGATTTCGGAAGTGGCAAAATCCACCCAGTTCCAGCTTGCCCGCGCCCTGACCCGCAAGAAGTTCGAACCGCTGGCAACAGCGCTCGATCCGGCCGCCGACGCCTGGGACCTGCTGATGGGGGACCTGGCGTCGACGCTGAGCCACGCCCGCGAGGCCGCGTGAGCCTTCTTATCCCGATCGGATCAAGGACCAGCCTTCTTGCCGAGGGCTGGTCTTTGGCGTTGACGGAGCCTGGCGCCTACTCCCTGCCGTCCGATCTTCCTCCGGACCTGGAATGCCTCCCGGCGATGGTGCCGGGCACGGTCGCCGCCGCCCTGGAGGCTGCCGGCCGCTTCGACCGACACCATCCCGAGCCGCTGATCGACCGGGATGCCTGGTATCGCTGCCGGCTTGCCGGTGAAGCACCCGGGCCGGCGATCCTGCGGTTTGCCGGGCTTGCGACTGTGGCCGAGGTGTTTCTCGGCGAGACGCTGATCCTGTCCTCGACAAGCATGTTCGAAAGCCACGATGTCGCGGTGGAACTGACCGGCACCGAAACCCTGTCGATCTGCTTTCGAGCTTTGAAGCCGCATCTGGAAAAAGCCGGGCCTCGTGCCCGCTGGCGTCCGCGGCTGATGAACAGCCAAGGTCTCCGCCTGATCCGCACGACCGCACTCGGCTTCATGCCGGGATGGTGTCCGGAGGTTCATGCGGTGGGACCCTGGCGGCCGGTTTCGGTGATGCGCATCGCCGATTACCGCGTGACTTCGCCCCCCTCATCCGGCCCTGCGGGCCACCTTCTCCCCGCTGGGGAGAAGAGGGAGCTCGCCATCTCCGCCGAGCTTGATAAAAGCGGAGCAGGCCTTCTCAAGGTCAGCTTTGCTTTTGACGGACCGTCCCGCGATCTCCGTCTCGTCTGCAATGGCAGAGAGACACATTTTACAAATGACGGCGACCGATATTCGGCTGAGCTTTGCCTGCCGGGAATAGAACCCTGGTGGCCGCATACCCATGGCGCGTCGGCGCTTTACGACGTGGCGCTCAAGGTCGATGGCGAAGAATTCCAGCTCGTCCGGACCGGCTTCCGCAGCCTGAAGGTCGATCGCGGCACGGACGGCGACGATTTCGCCGTCATCGTCAACGGCGAGAAGATATTCTGCCGCGGCGCCGTCTGGACCTCCGCCGATATCGTCAATCTGCCGGGCGATCGCGCCACCTACGAGCCCTGGCTCAGGCTCGCGAAAGACGCGGGCATGAACATGATCCGCATTCCCGGCATCGCCACCTATGAAAGCCCGGATTTCTTCGCGCTGTGCGACGAGCTCGGCCTGCTGGTCTGGCAGGATCTGATGCTTGCCAATTTCGACTATCCTGCCGGCGATCCGGATTTCGTGATTCACGTGAAAACGGAAGTCGGGCAGTTCCTGGCGGCGACGCAGGCCTCGCCGTCGCTTGCGGTCCTTTGCGGCGGCAGCGAAATCTATCAGCAGGGCGCCATGCTGGGCCTGCCGGAACGCATCTGGAAAGGCCCGCTCTGCGAGGAAATCCTTCCCGCCTTGGCGGCCGATTGCCGGCCGGACTTGGCATATGTGGCAAATTCGCCCTCCGGCGGCGCCTTGCCTTTCTACCCGAATGCCGGTGTCGCCCATTATTACGGCGTCGGCGCCTACAAGCGGCCGCTCGAGGATGCGCGGCGGGCAAATATCCGTTTTGCAGCCGAGTGCTTGGCGTTCTCAAACCTCTCCGATTCGGAAACGCTGGCCGGCGGCAAATCCGGAATCCCCCGGGACGCCGGGGTGGACTGGGATTTCGAGGACGTTCGCGATCATTACCTCGGCACGCTTTACGATGCCGATCCGCAGACGCTGCGCGCGCAGCAGCCGGAACGATATCTCGCCCTCTCCCGCGCCGTGACCGGGGAGGTGATGGAAGCCGCCTTCGCCGAATGGCGCCGGCCCGGCTCGACTTGCAACGGCGCACTCGCCTTTACCTTCCAGGATGTCATGCCCGGTCCCGGCTGGGGCGTGGTTGGCGTCGACCGCGTGCCGAAACCTGCCTGGTTCGCGCTGAAGCGGGCCTTCCGGCCGGTCCAGGCCATATTTGCCGACGAGGGCACCAACGGGCTGGATATCCACCTTCTCAATGAAACGCCCACCGACCTGCCGGTGGTTCTCGAACTCGCCTGCCTGCGGGACGGCAGGATGGCAGTGGTTTCAGGCCGCCGAGAACTGACGCTTATCTCTCGCAGCAGCGAGAGCATCGCCGCGACCGATCTGTTCGGCGCCTTTTTCGACGCCAACTACGCCTACCGTTTCGGTCCGCCCTCTCACGACGTGACGGTTGCGCGGCTGAAACATGCGCAAACGGGCGAGATTGTCGCGGAGGCTTTCCATTTTCCGCTCGGACGCGCCCACGCTTTCCACGATGCCGAGATTACGGTTTCGGTCGCAGAGGGCGAGGGAGCGTTCTGGCTGGAGCTTTCGACGGATAGCTTTGCGCAGTCGGTCAGCATCGAATGTGCCGGATACCGCCCCTCTGACAATGGCTTTCACCTGGCGCCGGGCGCGGTCAGGCGCATCCGCCTTGCCGCACTCCCGGACGCCGCCGGCAGACCCGGCGGCACGATCCGTTCACTCGGCGGCGATCGAATCCTGCGTTTTTGAATAGGCGAGCTCTGCCAGCGGGAAGCGGAAGGCCATTTGCCTGAGAGCCTTGAGATAGGCAGCCCGGGCATGCTCCGGCGTCAGATTGTGGTCGGCATCCGGAATGATCTCCGCCGATACATTGGTGAAACGGCTCAAGCCGGACCCGTCATGGCCGAAATAGAAGTCGTATTGCTCGAGGCCAAGATCGTTTTCGCTATAGATCAGCGAGATGGAGGTGCCGCGCTGGTGGAGGGTGCGGAAAGCGCCGTAGATCACCCGGCCCTCCGGCAGGAAACCACGAAAGGCATGCAGGATCTTGTGCTTGGCCCGGTTGCCGAGACCCCTCGCGATATTGCGGGCCGCGACAATGGTATCGACCTCGCCTCGGATGATGCGCTTGAATGTTTCGGCGCGCAGGGCCCGCCTGCGATAGTCCTGCAGGCTGCGCGTGCCGTTGACGATCGCATCCTCGACCGAGCGGCCGGGCGACCAGTGAAACACGGCGGGATTGACGGACACATTGCCGGCAATGCGCGGTTCGGCGACCGAGGCCTGGAAGCCGAGATAGGCTCCGCTGCAGCGGCCTGCGGTGACGACCGGCGTCAGGCGGCGGCTTTGGAGAAAGTCGATCGCTTCCGATACGTCGGCATTTTGGGTGGAATGATAGAGGACTTGTTCCGGCCGGCCCGGCACCGGCGGGCTATCTCCCGCATTGGCCGTATCGAAACGCAGCGAAGGAATGCCGGAGCGCGCCAGCGACCGAGCCAGCGCCACCGTCGAGCGGCCCCAGCCGACATGCCTGTCGTAGGCCGATGTCAGGAAAAGCACCGTGGCGCCCGCGCGGCCGTGGTTCGGCTCGCAGAGGACCCCGAACAGCCGATCATCGAGGCCGAAACGAACCGGAGTTTCCGTAAAACCGTCACCGACAAGCGGTTCCGCCTGCACCGGCGGGCGGTGTGCCGCGGAGATTGCCTCCGCGGGTAAGGCAGCGATCCAGTCAGCCAGCTTGTCCGCCACCGGGAGCGGCAGTCTTGCAATCGCGGGGTTGGAGACCAGCTGGTCGTAACCTTCGAAAGCCTGCTCGGTCACATCCGCCCCAAGCGCCCGCAGCCGCGCGGCGAATTGCGTATCGGCCGGCCGGTCGGCCCGTCCGACCACCAGAACGCGCGGCGCGGCCTGCCGATCGATCATCAGCAGATCGACCTTGCGAACCTCATCGGCGATCTGGCCGGGCATGGTGAGGGAAGCGATGGACACGCCGGTCTTGTCGCGCTGCTCGTCGGCAAGGCCCAGATTTTCGTCCACCACTTTGGACCAGACTGCAAGCTCGCGAATATGCAGGCGACCGGAAACGACCGGCGCCATATAGGCGATGCCGGCCAGATCTTCGAGCCTGTCGGCGGCCTTGGTCGCGACGACGGCCCCCAGACCTTGGCAAACGAGGACGATCCGCTCGCAACCGGAAAGCGCCTTGAGATGCGTGGCAGCGGAAACGAGGCTGTCGGACCAGACGGAAAGCCCGCCCTCGAAGTCGAGGTCGTCAAGCGCATCGCCCGTACCGGGATAATCGAACCGCAGGCTGGCAATACCGCGATTGGCAAGCTTTTCCGAAATGATGCGCCAGAACTTGCGCGTGCACATTTCCTCCAGTCCCCAGGGGCTGGCAAACAGCACGGCCACGCCGGACGGCGCGGTTCCCGCGGACGGTGGCGTGAAAAGCCCGACGGTGCCGTCGAACGTCAGCGGTTGGGATGCCGCGCGTTGAGGCAGGGGCGAGGTTTCCCCGGCGGCCGGGGATTGAGGTCGAGCGTCCATCATGGTCGTGCCGGCAGTTTTTTTGATCACTGCGCCAGCAATACGTCCGACCTTGCTTCCAGGCGTTTAAACTATCTGGCGCAATTTTACCGATCGCAGCTGGATTGTTCCGAAAAGACGCGGGAGAGAACCTGCATCTGGGGCCGGTCGCCGCTTTTGGTCGGCTGGATGTTGAGCGGCTCGTTTTCCGGCCACCACTCGCCGCCGGCCCAATAGGACCAACCGAGCCAGACATCGGCGCCCTGCTCGACCGTTCGGACCATCTCGGCAAGTGCCGGAAGGCAGTCCGGCGTGGCCGGGACTGCGAGTTCCCCCAGGTATCCGCGCTGTCCGTGTTCCCGAAGCCAGCCGGCCACGTCGCCGATCGCCTTCACGGCGTCGGCTGCCCGCGAGCACTCGGTGTTTTTCCCGGAAAAATCCGTGTCCAGGTATTGATGAACCTCATAGGCATAGTTGTCCTGCGGATCGGAGATCGCGAGCATCGCCGCCGCATTCGGCGTGCCGTAATCCCCGGCAAGCCAGCTATGGGCCCCCGTCCAGGCGGTGCCCGGTACGAGCACGAGATTGGCGGCTCCCGTCTGCCGGATCGCGCCGATCGCGCTGTTGACGGCGGAAAGCCAGTCTTCGGCCGAAATGCCGTAGGGCTCGTTCATCAGGCCGAAGGCGATCCCGTCGATGCCGGCAGCGGCTGTCGCCAGCCGGCGCCAGAAATCCGCGAATGCGCTCTGCGGCACTGTTTCGGAGCCTATCGGCTGGCCGCGAAACCGCCCGTAATTATGCGGGTCGAGAATGACCGTCATGCCGCCGGCGCGGATCAGCCGGACCGTATCGAGCAACCGCTCGAGCTCGGCGGGATCGAGCCCCTTGTAGAGCTGCGGCTGGAGCCTTTCCCAGAGAAACGGCAGGCGCACCGTGTTGAAGCCCTTGCCGACGAAATAATCGATCGTTTCTTTGGTGGGATAGACATAGCCCTTGCCGTATTCGTCTCCGAGACTGCCGAACTCGGCGCCGGCCAGGTTGACGCCGCGCAGGCAGGCGGTCTTTGCCTCGGCCGATCCGGCCGCTACCGCCAGGGACACCAGAACGCCTAGCAAACGCGAGACGCCGCGGTCGATTTTTCGAGACCTCTGCTTCAAGTCTTCCTCCAGTGCGAAGCCGCAACCTGCCACCATAACCTTTAGCAAATGCGAATCGTTGCCCGAAGCGCTCCCGCGGCGGTGATGCGCGCGCTGACGGCGCAAAAGGAACGGAATTTTGGGTGGCTGGCTTTAAGGTCGGCAGGTAAGAAGCTCATCTGGACAGACAAACAAGACGGGCTGTACACATTACAGAACCAAGACCGGGCCTCGCCGGGCATTTTCCTGTCCTGCATGGGGTCGGATATTGTCCGGCACCAATTTTATGTATACACGGAGTGGCCGACCGATGGCAGAGGAGGGAGAATTTGCATGAACAACTATGTCCTGACCGTATCCTGCAAGACGACGCGCGGCATTGTCGCAGCGATTTCCGGCTTTCTGGCGGAAAAGGGTTGCAACATCATCGACAGCTCGCAGTTCGATGACCTCGACACGGGCAAGTTCTTCATGCGCGTCAGCTTCCTCTCCGAGGAAGGCGCCGAACGTCCGGCACTGCTCGAAGGCTTCAAGCCGATCGCCGACCGGTTCGAGATGGAATGGGAGATCTTCGACACGCAAGAGCGCATGAAGGTGCTGCTGATGGTGTCGCGTTTCGGTCATTGCCTGAACGACCTGCTCTACCGCTGGAAGATCGGCGCCCTGCCGATCAACATCGTCGGCGTCGTCTCCAACCATTTCGACTACCAGAAGCTCGTGGTCAACAACGACATTCCCTTCCACCACATCAAGGTGACGAAGGAAAACAAGCCGCAGGCCGAAGCCCAGCTTCTCGATCTGGTCGAGCAGAGCGGCACCGAGCTCATCGTGCTGGCCCGCTACATGCAGGTCCTGTCCGACAGCCTCTGCAAGAAGATGTCCGGCAAGATCATCAACATCCACCACTCCTTCCTTCCGAGCTTCAAGGGCGCCAATCCCTACAAGCAGGCCTATACCCGCGGCGTGAAGCTGATCGGCGCGACGGCCCATTACGTCACCGCCGATCTCGACGAAGGCCCGATCCTCGAGCAGGACACGGTGCGCATCACCCATGCGCAGTCGGCAGACGACTATGTCTCGCTCGGGCGCGACGTGGAAAGCCAGGTGCTGGCGCGCGCCATCCACGCCCATATCCATCACCGCACCTTCATCAACGGCAACCGCACTGTCGTCTTCCCGCCGAGCCCCGGCTCCTACGCTTCGGAGCGCATGGGCTGAACCTCATCCAAAGTCGGTAGAAAGGCCTATGGACGCAGGCCTTTAACGCTCTATCCTCTTCGGAAGCGCCCTTCCGGAGAGGTTCATGTCCGACGTACTGCCAGAACTCATCGAGCCTCCTGCAAATGACCTTCCGATCGAAGCGATCGAGGACGTTCTACGCGACCATTACGGGCTTTCCGGGCAGATCTTCCCGATCGAGGGTCGGCAAAACCCCTATTTCCTGATCGACAACGGCCACATGCGCTACCTGCTCAAGGTGGCGCCCGCCGAAGGACCTCTCGAGGAGATCGAGGCTGAACACGCCCTGATGCGCCATATCCTGCGCAGCCCGGACGGGCCGCGGGTTCCCGAGCCGGTAGTGACCAAAGAGGGCGGCGACACGCTCGTCCTGCCGCTCGGCGGCGAAGACCGGCGCATCCGGCTCCTCACCTTTCTCGACGGTACGGCCCCGCCAAGTGGCGAGAAGCTGCCGGACCAGGCCGTGGCAGCCTTCGGGGCGATCTCCGCAGCACTTGCAAAAAGCCTGCTGGATTTCGAACATCCGGTCCTGCAGCGCGAACCGGAGGGGGACCTGCGCAAGGCCGGCCCGCAGACGGTCACGCTTCTCTCCGCCGTCGCCGACCAGGAAATCCGCGACGTGATCGCCAAGGCAATGGTGACGGCGCTGCGGCGCATCCAGCCGCTCGGCCCGAGCCTGAGGATCGCGGCGGCGCATCAGAACATCAACGGCGAAACCGTCGTCGGCGAGGATACGGACGGCGCGTGGCTGCCGACCGGCGTGACGGACTTTACCGGCATTTCCAACGGCTGGCTGGTCGCCGGTTTCGCCAATACCTGCGCCTATCTGCTCGCCGACCGCGACGGCGATCCTTTCGCGCTGCTGCCGGCGATCCGCGCCTATCACGACATCTACCCGTTCACCTTGAACGAACTCGAGGCGTTGTGGCCGCTGGTCGTAGCCCGCACCGGCATTCTCGCCGCCGAAGCCGAAAGCCGTCAGACCGGGTTACCCGACGACCCGCAAGCCAGGGAAGACGCGGAGAAACGCCGCGCCGTACTGAACGCCGCAACTTCCGTTGCGCCGGCACAGGTGCTTGCGGCCATCCTTGATGCAACCGGCATGGAAAAACAGCTGCCGGAGATCGGCCGCCTCCTGCCCGATATCGACCCGGAAACTTTCCGGCTGGTCGATTTGAGCGTCACCAGCCCGCTGCTCTACGGCGGAAACTGGACGGATGCCGACAACGACTGGAAGCTGCTTGCCCACATCGCCCGGGAGACCGGCCGCGCCAGCACCCGCTACGGCGAATACCGGCTTTCGAAAAGCAGCACCGATCCGCAGCAGGAACCGGAAAGTTTCGCGCTTCATATCGATGCCTGCATACCCGCCCGGATGCCGGCGGTGGCGCCCTTTGCGGGTACGCTGAAAGCCGCCGGACCTCGCCTCGTCCTTGTCGGCCGCGACCTGACCCTGCATGTCGAAGGCCTCGAATGCACGCTCGCCGAAGAGACCGAGCTCGCTGCGGGCGACCCGCTTGGTGTCATCGCGGGGACCGAAAATTCCGTCGGCGGCCTGCGCCTCAGGTTCTGCCTCGATGCGGATCTCGTGCCGCCGCTCTTCTGCAAGCCGAGCGAGGTGGGCACATGGGCGAGATTATGCCCTTCGCCGTCGGCGCTGCTCGGTATCGACGCGAATGCCCCGGTTCCGAAATATCCCGACCAGCCCGTCCGCGGCTGGAGGGAATACCTCTTCGATGCGACGGGCCGCAGCACCCTCGATCTTACCGGCCAGGCGCCGCTGATCGGCTACGGGCATCCGCGCCTTGCTGCCGCGACCTACCGCCAGACCATCCTCCTCAACCGCGCCGCAGGCCATCCATCGGAATCGGAAGAGGCTCTGCGCGCCCAACTGACCGAGCTTGCGCCCGAAGGGCTGAGCCACGTCTTTTTTGTCTCTGGCCGCGCGGAGGCGCTGGATCTCGCCTTCAGGCTTGCCCGCAGCCATACCAACAAGCGTGGCATCATCGGCCTTCCGGGGCTGCGGACGGACCGTCGGGATCCGGACTTCTTCGCTGTTCCATCCGTTGGAACGGCAACCGACATGATCCATGATCTCGATGATGTCGCGGCTGTGCTGGCCCAAGGTTATGGCGAGGCCGCGAACCTGGACGAGCCCTTGACGGAACTTCGGCAGAAGGCCGGCCTGCTGATCGTCGACGAGACCGGAACCGGTTATGGCCGCCTCGGACACCACACCTGGGGCTTTTCGCACCGGGGGCTCGCGCCGGACATCGTGTTTGTGGACGGGCCGGACGGCGGCGCTCCGTCGTTTCTGATGACACGGCCCGAGATCGCCGCAAACTTCCCCTCGGACCACCACCCGCCGGCGATCTGCCCCGTCAGGGCGGCCTCCGCCATCGCGGCGCTCGACGTTATCCGGGAGGAACAAATGCGCGAAAACACGCGCGAGATCGGCAGCCATCTGAAGACACGGCTCGAAAGCCTGGCCGAACGTTTTCCCGCGATCTCCGCCGTATCGGGGAGCGGACTGCTGCTCGTCATCAATCTCGTCGACGAAGCGGCGGACCTCGGCGAACGGCTGCGACCCGGCATTGTCGCCGATATCGGCACTCCCAGACGCCTCGTCCTGCGTCCGCCGCTGTGCTTCAGCCGCCAAAGCGCGGACGGGCTGGTGGATCGGATCGAGACCCTGCTCTCGGAAATTTGAGGTCGCCGATCCGGTCGTTGCCGGAAATTTTCCACCGTCGATCCTTGCTTGGGTGGAAAAGCCACCTATCTCTGGGCTGACGGGCGGTGGCCAAGAATCGCGAATGAAATTTCACAATTCGGCCTTCTTCCTGTCATCAGTCGGAAAAAAATTCTAGGTAGACTGATTTTCGTTGATCATTTTGTGGGATTCGCCTACAGATGATTTCCGTTCGGCCTGCTGAGTCTGGCTGATTTTCGCGCAACACCATGAAGGGAGAGTGACATGTTTAAATTCGTCCGCGTCGCCGCCTTTGGTGAGGCCGCGTTCAAAATGAATGGCACGGATCGCCGCTCCCTTCCGTGCTGTCGAATGTAACGCTTCAGTTCAATCGTTCCTGAAAATTTTCATTCGCCAGAGCTGCGTCGCAAGCAGCCAAAGCGGGAGTCTGCCATGCAGAAGCAAGTAATCGAATTCGGCGGCGAGCCCGTCGGTATTGTCATTCCTGACGCGGACCGGCTGAAGTTCATCGCCGTGAAATTCCATGTCATCGATCTGGACGAGCAGCGTTTCGGCTCTGCCGACGAAGTGCGTCTTGCCATCCGCGAGCTGGTTCGCTCGCGCAACAGCGCCTCGGCGGCGCATGTCTGATATTTTTTAAATTCAATTCCAAAAGCCGCCCTTGTGGCGGCTTTTTTATTGCGCTCAGAACGCAGTGAAGGTCATCGTCGTCAGCGAACGCTCGATGCCCGGGATCGACGCGATCTTCTCGTTCACGAAGCGGCCGATCTCATCGTTGTCCTTGATGTAGACCTTCAACAGCAGGTCCCAGTCGCCGCTGGTCGAATAAAGTTCGGACGCGAGCTCGGTCTTGTAGATGGCGTCGGCAACCTCGTAGGTCTTGCCGGGCTTGCAGCGGAGCTGGACGAAAATAGGTTTCATGGACGTCTTCCCGTCGGTCGGATCGCCTGAGCGATCATGATGGACATGTCCGACTATTGGCCGATGCCGTCGCCGTTCGCAAGCATATCCTGGCGATTCTCGTCGCGATGAATTTCCTCGGTGATCCAGTCCCGGAAGGCGGCAAGCGGCGGGTAGGTCGCCCGGTCGGGCGGATAGGCAAGATGGTATTGCCCGGTCTCCATCCTCTCGGCCTCCACGGCGGGCACCAGCAGGCCCTGTTCCAGCTCCCGGCCGATCAGGAATCGCGGCAGCAGAGCCGCACCGAGGCCGGCGGTCGCCGCCTCCACCATGGTCATGAACTGGTCGAACAGCATGCCGTGCAGCCCGTCGAAGACGATCCGGTTCCTGGAAAACCACATTTCCCAGGCATCCGGCCGCGTATTGAGATGCAGAAGCGGCGCCCGAAGCACGTCGGCCGGCGTTTGAAGCTTATGCTTGATCTTGAAGGCCGGACTGCAGGCCGGCAAGACTTCCTCATCCATGAGAAAGGTGAGCGTGGCGCCCGGCCAGCGGGCAGAGCCGAAATGGATCGCGGCATCCAGCGTATCGAATCGGAAATCGAAAGGCTCGAGCCGCGTGATGAGATTTACCACCATGCCCGGATAGGCCTCCAGGAAGCGGCCTATGCGCGGGGTGAGCCATCGCGTGCCGAAAAACGGCAGGACCGCCAGGTTCAGCGTGCCGCCGGAGGGATTGGCCCTGAGATTGAGCGAGGCATGCGAAATGCGCCTGAGCGCCTCCCGCACCTCGCGGGCATACCCGTCGCCGGCGAGCGTCAACCGGATCGTTTGCCGCTCGCGCAAGAACAAGGCCACACCGAGCTGTCTTTCCAGCGCCGAAATCTGGCGGCTGACGGCGCTCTGGGTCAGGCCGAGTTCGTTTGCCGCAGCGGTGACGCTGCCGGTGCGGGCAGCCGCCTCGAAGGCGGAAAGCAGCGAGAATGACGGGAGAAAGCGCCGGGGTGGCAGCATGTCATTCCTCCAGCGAATGATCTGTTGAGAACATGTCGATATTCATCGATAACTGCTCCCTGTAAAGAGTTGGCGATCAACGCTCCCGGACAATCATCATGCTGAACGATCCCCGCTCTCACGGCCTCTGGGAAAAGACCGCCCTCGCCCCGCCGCCCACCACTCGGCTGGAGGAGGCGATATCTGCCGATGTGGTGATTGTCGGCGGCGGATATACCGGTCTCTCGGCCGCGCTGCATCTTGCGCAAGCGGGGACCAATGTCGTGCTGCTCGAGGCGGCCGAGATCGGTTTCGGCGGCGCCGGCCGCAATGTCGGCCTCATCAATGCCGGCATGTGGGTGATGCCCGACGATTTTCCGAAGGAACTCGGCCCGATCTACGGTGAACGCCTGCTCGACCTGCTCGGCAACGGCCCCGCCCTCGTCCGCGAGCTGATCGACAAACACGGCATCGCCTGCGAGCTCGAAAAGAACGGCACGCTGCATTGCGCCGTTGGCCCGGAAGGGCTGAAGGAACTGGAGGAACGCGCTCGGCAATGGCAGGCGCGCCGCGCCCCCGTGACTTTGCTCGACGCCGCCGAGACGGAAAGGCGTGTCGGTTCCACCGCCTATTCCGGATCGCTGCTCGACCTGCGCGCCGGCACGCTGCAGCCGCTCGCCTATGCGCGTGGTCTTGCCCATGCGGCGGTGAAGGCCGGCGCCAAGCTTTATACCGGCAGCGCGGTCACCGGCACCGGTGAGATCGACGGCCGAAAGTTCGTCAAGACCGCTTTCGGCCAGGTCACCACCGACTGGGTGATCGTCGCAACCGATGCCTACAGCACAGGCCCCTGGGAAGAGGTGCGGCGCGAGCAGGTGCACCTGCCCTATTTCAACCTCGCCACCACGCCGCTCAGCGACAACCTGCGCCGCTCCATCCTTGCCGGGCGCGAGGGTTGCTGGGACACAAAGGAAATCCTCTCTTCCTTCCGCATGGATCAGGCAGGCCGGCTGGTCTTCGGCTCGGTCGGTGCCTTGCGCGGAACAGGTACGGCGATCCACAAGAGCTGGGCTCGGCGCTCGCTGAAGCGCATCTTCCCGCAGCTCGGCGAGGTGGAATTCGAGGCCGAGTGGTACGGCAAGATCGGCATGACCGACAACGCTTTGCCGCGCCTCCACAAATTCGGCCGCAACACGATCGGTTTTTCGGGCTATAACGGCCGGGGCATCGCGCCCGGTACGACGTTCGGCAAGCTGCTTGCAAGACATATCCTCGGGGAGACCTCCGAGGCCGACCTGCCGCTGCCGCTTTCTAACCCGCAGGAACCGGCCTTCCGCGCCATCAAGGAAGCCTATTACGAGGCGGGCGCACAGGTCGCCCATTTCGTCGGCGAGCGGTTCTGATTGCGAAACCGCCACCGATTTGTAGATTGACGAAAATTACACATCCGGAGACTGACATGACGCTCGCCACACTCGATCTCGCCGCTGAGGTGAAAAACATTCTGGGCGGTCTCGGCGTAAAGGCCGAAAGTTATACCGGCGGCACGCTCGCCGTCCGTTCGCCCATCACAGGCAAAGAGATCGGTAAACTGCCGGAAGAAACCGCAGCAGGCGCCGCAAAGGCGATCGACGCCGCCCACGCAGCTTTCCTCGAATGGCGGCTGGTGCCGGCCCCGAAGCGCGGCGAACTGATCCGTCTGCTCGGCGAAGAATTGCGTGCAGCCAAGACCGCACTCGGCCGGCTGGTCTCGATCGAAGTCGGCAAGGTAACCTCCGAAGGTCTCGGTGAAGTGCAGGAAATGATCGACATCTGCGATTTCGCGGTCGGTCTGTCCCGCCAGCTCTACGGCCTGACCATCGCCACCGAACGCTCCGAACACCGGATGATGGAAACCTGGCATCCGCTCGGCGCCATCGGCATCATCTCCGCCTTCAATTTCCCGGTCGCTGTCTGGTCCTGGAACGCGGCGCTCGCCATCGTCTGCGGCAATTCCACCGTCTGGAAGCCGTCGGAAAAGACGCCGCTAACCGCGCTCGCCACCCAGGCGATCTTCGAAAAGGCGCTCGCCCGCTTCATCGCCGACGGCGGAAAGGCCCCCAAGAATCTGTCGACCGTCCTGATCGGCGGCCGCGATATCGGTGAAGTGCTGGTCGACCACGACAAGATCCCGCTGGTTTCCGCGACCGGCTCCACGGCCATGGGCCGGGCCGTCGGCCCGCGCCTTGCGTCGCGCTTCGCCCGCTCGCTGCTGGAACTCGGCGGCAACAACGCCGCGATCGTCGCCCCGACCGCCGATCTCGACCTGACGCTGCGCGGTGTCGCCTTTTCCGCCATGGGCACGGCCGGCCAGCGCTGCACCTCGCTGCGCCGCCTCTTCGTGCATGACAGCGTTTATGAGACGCTGGTGTCACGCCTCGCCAAGGCCTACCAGTCGGTGACGATCGGCAGCCCGCTCGAAAACGGCAATCTCGTCGGCCCGCTGATCGACAAGACGGCTTACGACAAGATGCAAAAGGCGCTGGAAGCCGCAAAGGCCGAAGGCGGCAAGGTGACCGGCGGCGAACGTGTCCACCAGGACGAGGCGGCCGACGCCTATTACGTCCGCCCGGCGATCGTCGAAATGCCGGCCCAGTCCGGTCCGGTCAAGGACGAGACCTTCGCCCCGATCCTCTACGTGATGAAATATTCGAGCTTCGACGAAGCGCTCGCCCTGCACAATGATGTGCCGCAGGGCCTTTCCTCCTCGATCTTCACCAACGATATGCGCGAGGCCGAAACATTCGTCTCCGCCCGCGGCTCGGATTGCGGCATCGCCAACGTCAATATCGGCCCTTCGGGCGCCGAGATCGGCGGCGCGTTCGGCGGCGAGAAGGAAACCGGCGGCGGCCGCGAATCCGGCTCCGACGCATGGCGCGTCTATATGCGCCGCGCCACCAACACCCTGAACTACGGCCCCACCCTGCCGCTCGCGCAGGGCGTCAAGTTCGACATCGAATAACCGATGGCCGAAACGCTGAACCTGCTGACCGATATCGAGGGCGTGGCCGTCGGCCATGCCACCGATCTTGCCCTGGGGTCGGGCGTCACGGCGATCATCTTCGACGAACCGGCGATCGCCTCCGGCTCGGTGCTCGGCGGCGCCCCGGGCGGGCGGGACACGGCTCTCCTCGATCCATCGATGACCGTGCAGACGGTCGATGCCTTCGTGCTGTCGGGCGGCTCGGCCTTCGGTCTCGATGCGGCCGGCGGCGTGCAGTCGGGCTTGCGGGAAATCGGCCGCGGTTTCCAGGTCGGCAGCGTCCGCGTGCCAATCGTACCGCAGTCGATCCTGATGGATCTCCTCAACGGCGGCAACAAGGACTGGGGCCTGCATTCGCCCTATCGCGACATGGGTTACGAGGCCTTCAGGGTCGCCACTAAGGGTGAATTCGGGCTCGGAACCATTGGAGCCGGAACGGGCGCCACGACGGCGACGTTAAAGGGCGGCATCGGCTCGGCAAGCGCCCGGACTTCGACAGGCCATACGGTCGCGGCCCTGGTTGCCGCCAATGCCCTTGGCTCGGCAACGATAGGCGAAGGCCCGCATTTCTGGGCCGCTCCCTTTGAGGAGGACAAGGAGTTCGGCGGGCTTGGACTGCCTCCGACCTTCGACAATCGCATGCGCCTCAAGGGCCGCAATGTGACCTCGACGACGATTGGCGTCATCGTCACCGATGCCGTGCTGACCAAGGCACAGGCGCACCGGCTTTCCATCCTCGCCCATGACGGCCTGGCCCGCGCGATCCTGCCGGCGCACCTGCCCTTCGATGGCGACACGATCTTTTCGGCGGCGACCGGTGCGAAACCACTGAGCGAGCCATCGGATTTCATGGAAATCTGCCATCTGGCAACGCTGGTGACCGCCCGTGCCGTGGCCCGCGGCGTCTACGAGGCAACGGCTTTGCCCAATGCCAACGCCCAGATCGCTTGGCGCGACAAATTCATTTCGCCGGCTCAATAGTTTTCAAGGCTTCTTCGAGCCGTGGCCATTCGCGCTCACATGGAAGGCCGATCCTCAGATCCTCGGGCCGTTCCTCGAACCGACGCACCAGAATGCCCCGCTCTCCAAGGTGCCGGAAAGCCGCCTGCGCGCGCAGATCCCGGATGAAGCGGAACAGCGACGTCCCGCCCGCAACAGGTATTCCCGCGGCCCCGAGCAGGGCATCCAGCCGCGCCGCATCCTCATTCAACCTCAGCCGCATCACGCCCTGCCATCTCACATCGGCGAGCGCCTCGTTCGCCACGTGCAATGCCGGACCGGACACCGCCCAGGGACCCAGCCGGTTCTCGATTCTCGCCACGGTTTCCGGATGTGAGATCACGAAGCCGAGCCGCAGGCCCGCCATGCCGTAGAACTTGCCGAAGGAGCGCAGCACCACCAGCCCGCCGGCATCAACCGCATCCGCGACGCTCGATGCTTCCGAGACATCCATGAAGGCTTCGTCCACGACCAACAGCCCACCTTTCGCACGCATGACTGCCGCTAGCGCCAAAAGGTCGGCACGCGGGACGATCCGGCCTGTCGGGTTGTTGGGGTTGACGATGACGGCGAGGTCCGCTTCCGCCAACCGATCCAGACCGTCGGTTTCGGTGACTTCCAAACCGGAAAGCCGCGCCGCGCGGGCATGCTCCGCATAGGTGGGCGAAAGAACCGCGGCACGGCCTTTCCGGGCGACCAGATCCGCGACCATCGGCAGCAGGATCTGCGTCCCCGGCCCGGCCGCGACACGTGCCGCCGACGGCGCGCCGTAGGCAGCAGCGGCAAGGGCCTTCAGCCTTTCCGCCGATGCGACGTCAGGCAGTCGCGTGAAAGCATTGTCGGGCAGGGGCGAATACGGATAGGAATGCGGGCTGATACCGGTGGAAAGATCGACCCAGGGTTCCGGCGCATGTGGAAACAGTGCCCGGGCACGGGAAAGATTGCCGCCGTGCTGTATCGGACCGCCAACTTCGTCGCCAATCTCAGGGCCTGCCAACTTCATGTTCCTTCTCGCATTTTTCGCCCTGATCACAGAGCGCATCGTGGGTTATCCGGACTGGCTGTTCCGGCGCATCGGCCATCCGGTCACCTGGATCGGCGCACTGATATCCCGGCTCGACCGCGATCTGAACCGTGAAAGCGACGACTTTTCCACGCGCAAGCGGAAGGGCGTGTTCGCGCTTCTGGCATTTCTCGGGATCACCATCCTGCTCGGCCTGGTGATCGAATACGACCTGAGAATGATCCCCCTCGGGCCGATCCTGCTGGTCGTGATCGCTGCTAGCCTGCCGGCGCAGAAGAGCCTTGAAACCCATGTCGAGGCCGTCGCGACGGCGCTGCGATACGGAGGCCTGGATGCCGGGCGGAAAGCGGTCTCGAAAATCGTTGGGCGCGATCCGGAAAAGCTCGACGAAGCCGGCGTCTGCCGGGCCGCGATCGAGAGCCTGGCGGAGAATTTTTCGGACGGCGTTGTCGCGCCGGCTTTCTGGATGGGGATCGGCGGTCTTGCGGGGGGCGTCGGCTACAAGGCGGCCAATACCGCCGACAGCATGATCGGCCACAAGCTGCCGCGTTACGAGGCCTTCGGCTGGGCGGCCGCGCGGTTCGACGATCTCATCAACCTGCCCGCCTCGCGCCTGAGCGCCCTTCTTTTCGTGGTCGCGGCAGGTTTCATCGATCGCGCCTCGCCGGGCAACGCGATCCGCGCCATCAGGCGGGATGCCCGCCATCACCGGTCGCCGAATGCCGGCTGGCCGGAAGCGGCGATGGCCGGCGCGCTCGGCATCGCGCTCGCCGGGCCGCGCAGCTATGGCGGACAGATGATCGAGGCGCGCTTCATGGGCGAGGGCGGGCGTTCCGAGCTCACCTACGACGACATTCGCCGCGCGCTGAAACTCGCCCGCGTCGCCGACGCACTGCTGATCGGCCTTTTCGGCCTCTTGGCATGGATCATCTGGCAAGTTTGAGCAGCCCATCGAGATCGAGATGCTTTTCCATATGGCCGGCCAGCCGGTCGAGCACCGCGTCCACGCCTGCCTCGTAATCGAGGCCGGAGGTAGAGCCTCCGAGCCTCGTCAGCCAGGCCGACCGCTGCCGATCGTCGGAAAACAGACCGTGAAGATAGGTGCCCCAGACGCGGCCATCCGCCGATATCGCGCCTTCCGGGTTGCCGCCGACGATTGAGAACGGGCATTGGCAATCCACGCCCGACGTCCGCCCGATATGCATTTCATAGCCGGACAGGGAAATTCCGTCGAAGCTTTCGCCTGAGACGGCCTCCAGCCGTTTATCGCCGGAAAGAACGGTCTCCACATCCAGCAAGCCCAGCCCGTCGATCGAGCCGGGCGGCCCTTCGGTTCCGTCCGGATCGGAAATGGTTTTTCCAAGCATCTGGTACCCGCCGCACAGGCCAAGCACCCGACCGCCGCGACGGACATGGGCGGCGATATCGACGTCGAAACCGGCCGCCTTCAGCGCCCGCATATCGGATATCGTCGCCTTCGAACCAACCAGCAGCACGAGATCGCAATCGCCGGGAATGGCCTGTCCCGGCCGAACCCGGATGAGATCGACATCCGGCTCCGCTTCCAGCGGGTCGAGATCGTCGAAATTGGAGATATGCGGCAGGATCGGCACCGCGATCCTGATCTTCGCACCGGCCTTTCGCACTGACGGTGCATTGAGGCCAAGCGCATCTTCGGCCGGCAGCCGGGCCGCGTCGGCAAAATGCGGCAACAGCCCGACCGAATGCCAGCCGGTGAGTTCCCCGATCATTCGCATGCCGTCGGCGAACAAGTCTGGGTCGCCGCGAAAACGATTGACGATAAAACCCCGGATCATCGCCGCATCGTCGGGATCGAGCACCAGCCTGGTGCCGGCAAGGCTGGCAATCACCCCGCCGCGGTCGATATCGCCGATCAGCACCACCGGCACGTCAGCGGCCCGGGCAAACCCCATATTGGCGATGTCGTTGTGGCGAAGATTGATTTCTGAGGCGCTGCCGGCGCCTTCGACCAGGACGAGATCGGCCTGGTCGCGAAGGATATCGAAGCTTTCCAGGACCCGCGGCATCAGTGTCCGCTTGAGCATCTGATACTCGGCGGCCTTGGCATTGCCTTCGACCCTGCCTTGCACCACCACCTGCGCCCCGACCTCGCTCTGCGGCTTCAGGAGCACGGGGTTCATGTGGACGCTGAGCGGCGCGCCGGCGGCGCGCGCCTGCAACGCCTGCGCCCGGCCGATTTCGCCGCCATCCGCGGTGACCGCGGCATTGTTCGACATGTTCTGCGGCTTGAACGGCATGATCTTCAGGCCGCGAGCCACGAAGGCGCGGGCAAGCCCGGCCACGACCAGCGACTTGCCCACATCCGAGCCCGTTCCCTGAAACATCAGCGCCCGAGCTGGCTTGGACCCAACCATGGCTAAAACTCGATGCCGGCCTGGGCCTTCACGCCCGCCTTGAAGTGATGCTTGACCAGCGACATCTCGGTCACCATGTCGGCGGCCTCGATCAGCGCCGGCTTGGCGTTGCGGCCGGTGACGACCACATGCAGATCCGGCCGCCGTGCCTGTAGCGCGGCGACGATCTTGTCCAGATCGAGATAGTCATAACGAAGCGCGATGTTGAGTTCGTCGAGGATGACGAGCCCGATCGTCTCGTCCGCCATCAGCTCGAGTGCCTTTTCCCAGGCCTTTTCCGCCGCGGCGACGTCGCGCTTCAGGTCCTGGGTCTCCCAGGTGAAACCTTCGCCCATCGTATGCCAGACGACGCGGTCGCCGAAGACGGCAAGGGCCGGCTGCTCCCCGGTCGACCAGGCGCCCTTGATGAACTGCACGACGCCGACCCGGCGGTTGTTGCCGAGCATGCGCAGCGCCAGGCCGAAAGCGGCTGTGGATTTGCCCTTGCCGGGCCCAGTATGGACGATGAGAAGACCCTTTTCCTGGGTCTTCTCGGCCACTTCCGCATCCTGAACCGCCTTGCGGTTCGCCATCTTGGCGCGGTGGCGCTCGACGGACGCCTCGTCGATCTCCTTCACCGGGAAACAAGCTTCGCCGGAGATCCGGCAGAAGCTTCCTCGCCAGCGCGGAACTTTTCGCGGACGACCCCGGCAAGCGCGCCGAGCACCGCCCAGAACACCAGGTTGGTGGCATAGACGGCGTTGACGAAGCGGGCATGGAGATCCATCGGGACCGCCGTTTCATGGCTTGGCGGCAGCGGCGCGCCGACCAGATGCGGGGCGATCAGCAGCACGATCGCAAGCGCTGCGAACACGGCCGAGCGGGTATAGGCGAGCAGGCCGAGACCCACTGCCGTGCAGACCGCCGTCGAGACCCACCAGATCTGGCGCGGGCCGAGTTCCGCAGCCGGCATGCCGGGCAGTTCCGGCGGCAGGCCGAGGCCGGGCGCGAGAATGACGGCGAGGAAGCCGGCAATGCCGAACATCAGGCCGCCGCGCCAGCCCTTGAAGCCGCTGAACGCTTCCGAGGCGGCAACGAGGACAAGTGCAAAACCGATAGCCGACAGCATGTCGGCGGCAGCAGTATAGATGAAACGCTCGAAGCCATCGGCGGGAGCCCAGGCTTCCTCACCGTGGTGATGCTCGGCGGCGGATGCCGTGGCACCTGCGGCCGGTGCAGCATCATGGCTGTGGCCCGCCTCGGGCGCGGCATTCTCGAACACTTCCGCCTGCAGGATCAGCGGCACGGTGGAGAAGCTCTGCATCACGGTCAGCAGCAGTCCGGACAAAAGCCCGGCGATCACCGCCGTGAAGACGATGTTGCGAAACAACGACATTGGGGAGAACTCCTCAGTGGCAGGGGAAGGCGAGCGAGTGGCGCGTGTCATGCGCGGCGTTATGGACGACTTCCAGATGCGAGAAGCCGACAAAGCCGACGATGAACAGGCCGAGCAAGGCCGTCATGCTGAGGGGAATGATTTTCGAAGCGGAGAGGCTGACTGCAGCTGCAGCAGAATTCGTAACCATGGTCTCGTCCTTTCGCCCTCCACCCGAGGGCCGTTCACGTTCTTTGCCGCCTCTGGCAGGTCTCCTGGCTCGCGGATCGGACGCCTTCTCCCGCCTTCCCAGGATACCGTTGGCCGGATTTCCCAGTGGCTTGACGGCCGGACGGCCGTTTTGGTCGAAGACTTTCCGCTTACAGTTGCGGGGGCAGCCGCGGGTTGGACGGCAGAAATCCGTCGCACCGCATTCCCTCTAAAACCCTTTCGGGCACCATAGGCTCGGTCACTATAGACGAATTCGGCGTGACGGCAATCGCCTTTGCGACGCATTGACATGGGCCTGCGACCGGGCTTAGTTGAAGAGAGATGGTCCCTTTCCGGCAACGGGGAGGGCTAAGAGAGAATGCGGTGCGATCCCTTTTCAGGATCAATGCCGCGGCTGCCCCCGCAACTGTAGGCGGCGAGCCATTGCCTAAAACGGCCATTTGGCCGTCAAGCCACTGGGAAATCCGGCCAACGGTATCCTGGGAAGGCGGGCAAATGGCGATGACCCGCGAGCCAGGAGACCTGCCGTCCGATTAATTTTGCTTCACCGGGCGGGGTGCTCCGGAGGAAGTTTCTCGATCACCGCAGAGGGATTTCGACCTTCTGCTCCGCGCCCCGATTTTTTCGACCCCGGCGGGAACGCGGCTGACCGATGAGTGACCACCGACCAGATGATCCGGCAACCGCCGGCCCGGCAGATGTGACGATTTTCGTCTGCACCAATTGCCGTGATGCGTCCGACGGCGAAATCCGGCCGGGCATCGCACTGATCGCGGCGCTGCGCGAGGCAGCAAGCGGCAAGCCGCTCGCGGTAAAGCCGGTCACCTGCCTTGCCAATTGCGAAAAAAGCCCGAGTGCCGCGTTTAATCACAAGAGCGGCTGGTCCTATGTCTTCGGCCACCTGTCGCTCGACAATGTCGAGGATATCGTCACCGGCGCGATGATGCTGGCCGAGGACGAACGCGGCTTCCTTCCCCTTCGCGGCCGCCCGACCTGCCTGCGCGGCAAGGGCATGACGGCCCGTATTCCACCCTTTCATCACCACGAGGACATGCCATCATGAGCGTTTCGTTCGACCGCGTTCCCTGCACCGTCGTTACCGGGTTCTTAGGCGCCGGCAAGACCACGCTGATCCGCAACCTGATCGAAAACTTGAAGGGCAAGCGGCTGGCGATCATCGTCAACGAATTCGGCGATGTGGGCATCGACGGAGACGTCCTGAAGGGCTGCGGCATCGAAAGCTGCCCGGAAGACAACATCATCGAGCTTGCCAACGGCTGCATCTGCTGCACCGTGGCGGACGATTTCGTGCCGGCGATCGACCGGATCCTGGCGATCGAACCTCGCGTCGATCACATTCTCATCGAGACCTCCGGCCTCGCGCTGCCGAAGCCCCTCGTCCAGGCCTTCCAGTGGCCTGACGTTAAAGCCCGAGTGACCGTCGACGCGGTGATTGCCGTGGTCGACGGACTGGCACTCGCCGAAGGCCGCGTCGCCGACGATCACGAGGCGCTGGAAGCGCAGCGCGACGCGGACGGTTCGATCGACCATGACGATCCGGTCGAGGAAGTGTTCGAGGACCAGGTGGCTTGCGCCGACATGATCGTGCTCACCAAGAGCGACCTCCTGGATGCCGCCGGCCTCGCGACCGCCAGGGATCGCGTGTCCGCGCATCTGCCGCGTGCCGTGAAGATCGTCTCGGCCGCCAACGGCGCCATCGATCCGGCCGTGCTGATCGGCCTCGGCCTTGCCGTCGAGGACGATATCGAGAACCGCAAGACGCACCATGACGACGAACTCGACCACGATCACGACGATTTCGACAGCTTCGTCGTCGATCTGGCCACAGTCACGGATGCCGAACAGCTCGCCGCCCGCATCTCCGCCACGGCGGAGGCCGGAAACGTGCTGCGTATAAAAGGCTTCGTGGAAGTCGCGAACAAGCCGATGCGCCTGCAGGTTCAGGCGGTAGGATCGCGCGTGAACCATTATTTCGACCGCGCCTGGGCACCCGGCGAAGCGCGGACAAGCCGCCTTGTCGTGATCGGCGAAAAAGGCATCGACCGCGCCGCGATCGAAAGGATGCTGGCCGCGTAAGAAGGCCCCGAGGGAAGGATGCACATACTCGCCACCACATCGTCGTCGCTTGACGACCTCATCGAACCGGTCGACCTCAATCAGTCGCCGGCCGATGTGGTGGTGCTGTCCTTTTCCGGCAGCGACCTGAACGGCCTTTCCGCCGTCTGGGGTTCGAATCTGCCGAGCCTGCGGCTGACCAGCCTCTCCGATCTCCGCCATCCGATGTCCGTCGATCTCTGGATCGAGAAGACAGCGGCCCATGCCAAGATCATCCTGGTGCGCATTCTCGGCGGTTACGATCGCTGGGCTTATGGCGTCGAGGAACTTTCGCGCATGGCGAAGCGGAAAAAGATCGCGCTGGCGCTGCTGCCCGGCGAATGCAGCATCCGCGACGAACGACTGATCACGGCCTCGACCGTTTCGGAAGACCGGATCGCCGGCATCCTGAGCTGCTTCCGCGAAGGCGGGCCGGCCAACATGCGGCTTCTCGCGAGGTTGCTGACGACGCTGGCCGAGGGCAAAACGGAAACGCTGCCGCAGGCAGCCCCGGTGCCGAAGGCCGGCTATTACGCACCCGGAACAGGCATCGTCGAGGCCAACGACCTGCTGGCCCGTTTTGCGCCGGACGCGCCGCGCTTGCCGATCCTGTTCTATCGCTCCATGCTGCTTGCGAATGACGCGGCGCCGATCGACGCGCTGTTCGAAGCGCTGAAAAAGCGCGGTTTTGCACCTGTGCCGATCTTCGTCGGGGGTCTGAAGGAGCCAGATGCACTGGCCTTCGTCGAACAGGCGGTCTCGGACCTGAAATCCGCGGCCATCCTTTCCGCCACCGCCTTTGCCAGCGGTACGGATGGCAAAGGCGAAACGATTTTCGACCGCACCGGCGTGCCGGTCTTCCAGATCGTTGTCGCCACGACCCACCGCGATGGCTGGGCCGAGAACCGGCGCGGCCTCAACCCTGCCGACCTCGCCATGCACGTCGTCCTGCCGGAGCTCGACGGACGCATCCTGGCCGGCGCGATCTCCTTCAAGGCAGGCGAAAGCTCCGCCAACCTCGTCAACCAGCCGGAACCGGACCGGATCGAACAGGTCGTCGAGCGTATCGCCGCCTTCCTCCGGCTGAAAACCACGCCACGGCCCGAGCGCAAGATCGTCATCCTTATGCCGGACTACCCGAGCGCACCGGGCCGTACCGGTTATGCCGTGGGTCTGGACGTGCCGCAGAGCGTGATCGGGATACTGCACGAACTATCGGTAGCCGGCTACGGTGTTTCAGACATCCCCGAGACTCCGCGTGATCTCCTGGACCGCCTAAGTGCCAAATCCGCCGGCCACGCACGCTCCGCCTACGATCCCCTACCCGTTGCAGAGGCGGCGTGGGGCGAGCCCGAAGCCGATGAAGACCTCAGGGACGGCGCTTTCCGTTTCCGCGCCGCGAGCTTCGGCAATATCACCGTCGCGCTCGCGCCCGATCGCGGCCGCAATGCCGATCGCCGCGCCGACTATCACAGCCCGGACCTCCCCCCGCGCCACGCGCTGATCGCCTTCGGCCAATGGATGCGCGAAACGCTCGGCGCGCATGCGATCGTCCATGTCGGCGCGCATGGGACACTCGAATGGCTGCCAGGCAAGACCGTGGCGCTGTCGAAGGATTGTTTTCCGGAGATCGTTACCCGCGGCCTGCCGGTCATCTATCCCTTCATCGTCTCCAATCCGGGCGAGGCGGCGGTCGCCAAACGGCGGATCGCTGCTGTCACCATCGGCCATCTGCCGCCGGTCCTGGCCGGCGCCGGTCTTTCCGACGAACAGAAGAAGCTGGAACTGCTGGTCGACGAATATGCGCAGGCCGACGGCCTCGATCGCCGCCGCCGCGACCGGCTGGCCAAGCTGATCGTCGAAACCGCCCGCGACACCGGACTGGCCGGCGAGGCCGGCGTTTCGAACAGTGACGATCCGGATGCGGCGCTGACCCGCATCGACGCATTTCTCTGCGATCTCAAGGATTTTTCGATCAAGGACGGCCAGCACGTTTTCGGGCAGGTGGCGCCCGGCGATGACGATACGCTGCGCGTCCAAAGCGCCGAGACCGAACGACAGGCACTTCTCGACGCTCTCGACGGCAAGCACATCCGCCCAGGCCCATCCGGTGCCCCGGCCCGCGGCCGCCGCGACGTGATGCCGACCGGCCGCAACCTGTTCGCCAGCGATCCGCGCACGCTGCCGACGCCGACCGCCTTCGAACTCGGCAAGCGTGCGGCCGACGAAATCCTGCGGCGTTATCTCCAGGATCACGGCGACTGGCCGAAAAGCCTCGTCTTCGACCTCTGGGGCAGCGCGTCCCTGCGCAGTGGCGGCGAGGAAGTCGCCCAGGTTCTGGCGCTGATGGGGGCGAGACCCGTGCAGGATATGGCGACAGGCCGTGTCACCGGTATCGAAGTCCTGCCGCCGGCAGCGCTCGGCCGCCCGCGCATCGACGTGACGCTCAGGATCTCCGGCCTGTTCCGCGACATGTTTCCCGCCCTGATCGCCCTGCTCGACGCCGCGATGCGCGCCATTGCCAGCCGCGAGGAAGCGCCGGGCGACAATCCTCTCGCCGAAGAGACACAAACGCTCGGGCACGTACCGTCCCGCATCTTCGGTTCGGCACCGGGCACCTACGGCTCCGGCATCGAGGAAAAGCTCGCAGGCGGAACCTGGGCGGAACGCGAGGAACTGGGCCGCCTCTATCTCGATGCGACAAGCCATTCCTTCGGCGGCGCAGAGGGCGATGCCAGCCACGTGCCCGGCAAGTTCGCGAACCGCATCGGCACAGCCGATCTGCTGGTCCATACGGGCGACGATCCGGGCCGCGACCTGCTGGACGGCTCGGCCGATGTCGCCTTCATCGGCGGCTTTGCGGCGGCTGTCGCGGCACTCGGCGGTAAGGCGGATGTGATCGCACTCGACACGACCGATCCGCAAAAACCCCGCGCCCGTTCGATTTCCGAAGCGGTAACCCGCGTGGTGCGCGCCCGCGCTGTCAATCCACGCTTCATCACCGGTCAGATGCGCCACGGTCCGCGCGGCGCAGCGGAACTGGTGGAGACGGTCGACCGCCTGATCGGTTTTGCCGAAACCACCCATGCCATTCCGCAATCGCTGATCGAAGCGACCTACGACGCCTATCTTGGCGATGAAAAGGTCCGCGACTTCCTGCTGAGCCAGAATCCCGAAGGCGCCCGCTTCATGGCCAAGCGTTTCCGCTCGGCCCTTCGCCGTGGCCTCTGGCATCCCCGCCGCAACGCGGTGGATGCCGAGCTCGAAATGCTCACCCGGGAGAAGGTCGCATGACGGCGCTCTCCCTCGACCGAAGCACGCTGGATATGCGCCGCGGCGCCTGCCCCGCCCTCTCCGCCCCGATGCAGACCGGCGACGGGCTCCTTGCCCGCGTCGCGTTGATCGATGTCATCACGCCGGGACAACTGGCGGAGCTCTGCCGGCTGGCGCGGCGCCATGGCAACGGCATTCTCGATATTTCCGCCCGCGGCAACCTGCAGGTCCGGGGACTGAGCGAGGCCTCGGCTCCCCTCCTCGATGCCGATGTGCGCGCGCTGAACCTGCCGCTTCGCGAGGGACTTGCTGTCGAAACTCCGCCGCTGGCGGGGATGGACGATACCGAGATCGCCGATCCGCGCGCCATAGCCGAGGCGATCCGGCAAGGTGCGCGCGACATCCTCGGCCTTGCTCCAAAGATGTCGGTGGTGGTTGACGGTAGCGGACGGCTCAGGCTTTCCGATCTCCTGGCCGATATCCGGCTCACCGCCGTTTCCGGCGATGAAGGCATCCACTGGACCCTGCTTTTGGGCGGGACCGAGACAACCGGCCGTGTTTTCAATGTTTTGCGTGAAACAGATGCCGTCTCCGCGACGCTGGCGCTGCTTCGAAAGCTCGGCGAAAAGGGACAGAAGGCGAGGGGACGCGATCTCGCCGCCGGCTTGCCCACGAACGATGTGCCCAGCCGGCCAGCCTCGCCTTTCGGCACCTTCCGCCTCTCCAAAGATCTTTTCGCGGCAGGCATCGGCCCGGCCTTCGGTCAGGCAAACGCCGAGGACCTGATCGCTCTTTGCGACGAATCCGAGCGACTGGGAATACAGTCCCTGAAACCGGCCCTCGACCATTCGCTCCTGTTCTTTGGCCCTCAAACTGCCTGCGAAGCGCTCACCGCTTTTGCCGGCAGCAATGGCTTCGTCACCTCGCCGAGCGATCCGCGTTCGGCGATTGCCGCTTGTCCCGGAGGCCCCGCCTGCAATTCCGCAACCGTCGCCACCCATGAACTCGGCGCCAAAGCGGCGGAAGAGTGCCGCGATCTGCTGGACGGCTCGTTCAAGCTGCACGTGACCGGCTGCCCGAAGGGCTGCGCCCATCCGCAGCCGTCAGCGCTTGCACTCTGCGGGACGGCTGACGGCCTTTCGCTCATCGCCGGAGGAAAAGCGGCTGACGAGCCCTTTGCCTCGGTCGCTTTTGCCGATACCAACAACTCCCTTCGCCGCATCGCCGATCTTGTCCGAGACGAAAGGCGCGCCGGCGAAAATTCCGCCGCCTGCCTCGCCCGTCTGGGACCGCGCCGGCTTGCTGCGGCCGTTACGTCAGGAAGACCATGAACAGTTACGATTACATTCGCGAAGGCGACGCGATCTACGAAAAGTCCTTCGCGATCATCCGCGAGGAAGCGGATCTCTCGCCTTTTTCGTCGGAACAGGCCGAGATCGCGGTGCGCATGATCCATGCCTGCGGGCTGGTCGAGGCGGCTCAGTATTTCCGGTTTTCCAAGGATTTCATCGCCCAGGCACGCGGCGCGCTGCATGCCGGCAAGCCGATCTACTGCGACGCCGAGATGGTGGCGCACGGCATTACCCGCGCCCGCCTGCCGGCCCACAACCAGGTGATCTGCACGCTGCGCGACAGCCGCACGATCGAGCTCGCCAAAACGCTTGGCAATACCCGCTCGGCGGCAGCACTCGACCTGTGGGACGAGATGGAAGGCGCAGTCGTTGCGATCGGCAATGCGCCGACCGCGCTCTTCCGCCTGCTCGAAATGCTCGACGCCGGCGCGCCGCGCCCGGCTGCCATCATCGGCATGCCGGTCGGTTTCGTCGGCGCGGCGGAATCCAAGGAGGCGCTGATGGAAGCGACGCTCGGTATTCCCTAT
The DNA here is from genome assembly GCF_002968555.1 of Neorhizobium sp. T6_25. Taxonomy (NCBI): domain Bacteria; kingdom Pseudomonadati; phylum Pseudomonadota; class Alphaproteobacteria; order Hyphomicrobiales; family Rhizobiaceae; genus Neorhizobium; species Neorhizobium sp. T6_25. The sequence continues at coordinate 164,506 of NZ_PVBL01000010.1, read as the reverse complement.
GCGATCGTGCGCGGCCGCATGGGCGGCTCGGCGATGACGGCTGCCTGCATCAACGCACTGGCGAGGGCCGGACTGTGAACGCCGCGCTCATCAAGGGCAGGCTTATCGGCGTCGGCACCGGACCCGGCGACCCCGAACTGCTGACGCTGAAGGCGGTGCGCGCCATCCAGGAAGCGGATGTGATCGCCTTCTTCTGCAAGAAAGGCTCGAGCGGCAACGGCCGCGCCATCGTGGAGGCACATATCCGGCCGGGTACGCTCGAATTGCCGCTCGTCTATCCGGTCACCGTCGAGACCCACAAGGGCGAGGCCGATTATCGCGGCCCGATCGCCGATTTCTTCGACCGCTCCGCGGACGACATCGCCGCGCATCTCGATGCGGGCAGACACGTCGCCGTGCTGAGCGAAGGGGACCCGCTGTTCTACGGATCCTACATGCACCTGCATGTGCGGCTGGCCGGCCGCTACCACGCGGAAGTGATAGCCGGCGTCACCGCCATGTCCGGCTGCTGGTCGATGACCGGCATGCCGCTCGTCCAGGGCGACGATATTCTAAGCGTGCTGCCCGGAACCCTGTCCGAAGAGAAGCTTGCGGAGCGGCTTGAAAACACCGACGGCGCAGTGATCATGAAGGTTGGCCGCAACCTGCCAAAAATCCGCCGGGCGCTGGCCTCCGTCGGCAAGCTGTCTGGAGCGCTCTATGTCGAGCGCGGCACGATGGCCAACGGCGCAGCGCAACGCCTGGAAGAGCGCGACGAGAGCCCCGCCCCCTATTTCTCGATCGTCCTCGTGCCCGGCTGGAAGACACGGCCATGACAACCGGTTCGCTGACCGTCGTCGGCCTTGGCCCCGGCAATCCCGACCAGATGACGCCGGAGGCGGCGGCCGCTGTGACGTCTGCGGAGGATTTTTTCGGCTATTTTCCGTATATCGACCGTTTGAACCTCCGCCCCGACCAGCGCCGTCACGCATCCGATAACCGGGAGGAACTGGCGCGCGCCCGCGCCGCGCTCGAAATGGCAGCGGGCGGAGGCAAGGTCTGCATCGTCTCGGGCGGCGACCCCGGCGTGTTCGCCATGGCCGCCGCAGTCTGCGAGGCGATCGACGAAGGTCCGGCCTTATGGCGCGAGATCGATTTTTCGGTCGTTCCGGGCATCACCGCCATGCTGGCCGTCGCGGCCAAGGCCGGTGCGCCGCTCGGTCATGATTTCTGCGCCATCTCGCTTTCGAACAATCTGAAGCCCTGGGATGTGATCGAGAAACGCCTGGTCGCAGCGGCGACGGCCGGGTTCGTGATGGCTTTCTACAACCCGATCAGCAAGGCGCGCCCGCATCAGCTCGGCGAAGCCTTCGATATCCTGCGCGCCCATCTGCCCGGCACCGTGCCGGTGATCTTCGGCAGAGCAGCCGGCCGGCCGGATGAAGCTATCCGCATCGTGCCGCTCGCCGAGGCGGCAAGCGATATGGCCGACATGGCGACCTGCGTGATCGTCGGCACGGCCGAGACCCGGCTGATCGAGCGCGAGAACCTGCGGCCCATCGTCTATTCGCCGCGTTATTTCAAAGGCGCCGGCGCATGATCGAGCCAGGCGAGCATTTCATCGACAGTTTCGACGGACGGTACATCCGGCAGATCCGGACGGCGGATCAGCACGACGTCGATGCCGAGTTCGCGCGCAGCGGCGATCTTGCCGTAGCTCGCCGGCCCGCCGCTGTTCTTGGCGACGATCGCCTCGATGCCGTGGTCTTGGAGAAGCTGGGCCTCGTCCGCCTGTTCGAAGGGGCCGCGCGCGGTCAGATAGACGGCATTCGGGACGGAAAGCGGCGGCTCGACCGGATCGACGCTGCGGACCAGGTAGTGGTGCTGAGGCGCGGCCTCGAAGGGCAGAAGCTCCTGCCGGCCGAGCGTCAGGAATGCTTTTCGCGGGACCTCTCCCAGGGCATCGACCGCATCGGCGACACCGTCGACTTCGATCCAGCGGTCACCGGGCTGCCTCACCCAGGCCGGCCGTCGCAGGGCCACAAGCGGAACGCCGGAAATCTCGGCGGCTTCGGCTGCATTGCGGGAAATCTGCGCCGCGTAAGGATGCGTCGCCTCGATCAGGATCGAGATGCCTTTTTGCCGGAGATAGGCGGCAAGCCCTTCGGCACCGCCAAAACCGCCGACACGCACCGGCACGGGCTGCGCGGCCGGCGCGCGCGTGCGCCCGGCAAGCGACAGCTCGACGGTAAACCGTGGATCACCAGCGAGCTTTCCGGCCAGCACGCGAGCTTCTGCCGTGCCGCCGAGAATGAGGATGGAGTGTTGCAAGATGCCTCCTGAATCAGCGCAGAAACCTTTAAACCAAAGCCGCTGGCTGTCCATCGTCGGCATTGGCGAGGATGGCGTCCCGGGCCTCGGCGACAATGCCCGCTCGGCAATTGCATCCGCCGTCGTTGTCTTCGGCGGCAGGCGGCATCTGGAACTGGCAGCCTCCGTTATCACCGGCGAAGCCCGCCCATGGCCGACACCGTTTGATGCAACGATGCGCGACGTCGTGGCGCTGCGTGGCCAAAAGGTCTGCGTTCTGGCTTCCGGAGACCCCTTCTTCTTCGGCGTCGGCGCAACGCTGTCCCGCCATGTCGCGCCTGAGGAATATACCACCTATCCTGCCCCCTCAGCCTTTTCTCTGGCCGCCTCAAGACTCGGCTGGCCGCTGCAGGACATCGAAACGGTGTCCTTGCATGGCCGTCCGCTCGAACACATCCGACCGCTGCTGCATCCTGGCCGGCGGATCATCGCGCTGACATCCGATGAGAACGGTCCGGCGGCGTTGGCGGAGCTTTTGTCCCGCACCGGTTTCGGGCCGTCTCGAATGACCGTCCTTGAGTCTCTGGGCGGCGCGGCGGAACGTATCCGTTCGCAGCAGGCGGATGAGTTTGCGCTACCGGATATCCACGTGCTGAATGTCGTCGCCATCGACGTGAAGGCCGATGCTGGAGCCTTTATTCTTCCGCGCGCTTTCGGGTTGGACGATACGCTGTTCGAACATGACGGGCAGATCACCAAGCGTGAAATCCGGGCGCTGACGCTCTCGGCACTGGCTCCGCACCGCGGCGAACTGTTGTGGGATATCGGCGCCGGCTCGGGCTCGATCGGCATCGAGTGGATGCTCGCCGACCCATCCCTGAAGGCGATTGCGATCGAAGCCAACGCCAATCGGTCAGCACGGATCGGGCGGAATGCTTTGGCATTCGGCGTGCCTGGCCTGCGCATCGTCGAAGGTGAGGCGCCGGCGGCTCTGGCCGGCCTGCCGCAGCCCGATGCGATCTTCATCGGCGGCGGCGGCAGCGAGCCCGGCGTTTTCGACCAGGCCCTGGAGGCGTTGAAGCCCGGCGGACGGCTGGTCGCCAATGCCGTGACACTGGAAATGGAAGCGGTTCTCCTGGCAGCGCATGCGAAACTCGGCGGCGAACTGATCCGCATGGAGGTTTCGCGCGCAGCGCCGATCGGCGGCATGTCGGGCTGGAAGCCGGCCATGCCGGTCACCCAATGGAGTTGGACGAAACCCGGAGTGAAGCCATGATTGCCGCGGGTCTCGGTTGTCGCAAGGGGACGTCCGCGGAAGCGCTGCTTTCGGCGCTTTCTGCCGCCTGCGCCGAAGCGGATATTTCACGTGAATCCGTATCCGTTCTGGCGACCGGCGAGATCAAGCGGCATGAGCCGGGGATGATCGCGCTTGCGGAGCGGCTGCGCCTGCCCTTGCAGATTGTCGACGAGGTGGCGCTAAAACAGGCGGAAACCCGCACCAGAACCGTTTCGAAACACAGTCTTGCGCAAACGGCCACGCCAAGCCTTTCCGAAGCCGCGGCACTGGCTGCCGCCGGCGAGGCTTCCGAACTGATTGTCGCGCGGCTGATTGCCGATGGCGCCACCTGTGCGCTGGCACGCTCGAAGGACCATTCATGACCGTGCATTTCATCGGCGCCGGACCGGGCGCCGCCGACCTCATCACCGTGCGCGGCCGCGATATTCTCGCCCGCTCGCCGGTCTGCCTTTATGCCGGCTCGATCATGCCGAAGGAACTGCTCGACTATTGCCCGAAGTATGCGCGGATCGTCGATACCGGGTCGCTGTCGCTGGACGATATCGAGGCGGAATATGTGGCGGCACATCAGGCCGGCCAGGATGTCGCGCGGCTGCATTCCGGCGATCTTTCCGTCTGGAGCGCGGTTGCCGAACAGATCCGCCGGCTGGAGAAGCACGGCATCGACTATACGCTGACGCCGGGCGTGCCCTCCTTTGCCGCCGCCGCCGCGGCTCTGAGGCGGGAGCTGACCATCCCGGAAGTGGCGCAGAGTCTTGTGCTCACCCGGGTTTCCGGCCGCGCTTCGAAAATGCCGGACGGCGAGACGCTCTCTGCCTTTGGTGCGACCGGCGCGACGCTGGCAATCCACCTCGCCATCCACGCGCTCGACCGTATCGTCGCGGAACTGACACCGCTTTATGGCGCCGATTGCCCGGTCGCAATCGTGGTTCGCGCCTCCTGGCCGGAAGAACGGATCATCCGCGGCACGCTTGCCGATATCGAAGCGAAGCTGGCGGCGGAGCCAGCTGAACGGACTGCGCTGATTTTCGTTGGCAAGGGCCTGGGCGCTGCCGATTTCGCCGAGAGCCAGCTTTACAATGCCGATTACGTGCGCCGCTTCCGTCCCGGCTGGCCTCAGGCCGGCGATAAGGATTCCGAATGATCGGACGGGGTAAACGCGGTCTGGCCGACCAACCGGCCCTCGCGATCGTAGACCAGGATTTCCAGCGCAATCTCGGGCTGTTTGAGCGCCTTGGCGGCCGTCTTCCAGGCGAGCGCGGCAATCCGGTCGCCCAGCGCCAGGCCGTTTTCGCCGGCGAGCGCGAACGCTTGGGATACGGTATTGGCGGCCGCTATCTGCGCCGCAAGTTCATCGCTCGCCCCGGCTTCACCGGCGAGTTTCGCCAGAGCTTCGAGATCGGCCAGTCCGCGCTTGGAGTGGACGTCGAGCATGCCCTGCGCGAGCTTGGTCATCTTGGCGACGCCGCCGGCGATCGTCACTTTCGGCACCGGATGATCGCGCAGATATTTCAGCATGCCGCCGACGAAATCGCCCATGTCGATCAGTGCGATCTCGTGCAATCCATGATGCGCCTGCACCGCCTTTTCGGACGTGTTGCCGGTGGCGCCTGCCACATGGTCGAGCCCGGCGGCGCGCGCCACGTCGATGCCGCGCCAGATGGAATGGATCCAGGCCGAACAGGAAAAGGGAATGACGATCCCCGTCGTGCCGAGGATGGATATGCCGCCCAGGATTCCGAGCCGGCCGTTGAGCGTCTTCTCGGCAATTTTTTCCCCATCGGCGACGGAAATCTCGACCTCGAAATCGGCCTCTTCGCCGGCGACCTCGGCGATCGCCTGGGCGATCATCTTGCGCGGCACCGGATTGATGGCGGGTTCGCCAACGGGCAGGGGCAGACCGGCGCGGGTGACGGTGCCGACGCCTTCGCCGGCCTTGAAGGTGATGCCGCTGCCGGTCGCGCCGCGCCGCACGGTGCTCTTGATCAGCGCCCCATGGGTGACGTCGGGGTCGTCGCCGGCATCCTTGATGATCCCGGCTCTCGCAAATCCCTCGCCGGTTTCTTCGGCGGCGAGCGCGAAGGACGGCGTCTGCCCGCCGGGCAAAGTCACCTCGACCAGGTCGGGAAATTTTCCGGAAAGGAGGGCAAGACAAGCCGCCTTGCTCGCCGCCGCCGCACAGGTTCCCGTGGTCCAGCCACGACGAAGGTTCTTGCCATCCACTTCCATGGCCGTTTCTATAGCCCGACCGGGGCCGAGCGTCACCGGTCAAAGGTCCGCATATGAATGAAAGCATCGAAACTATCGTCGCAGCACCCGTCTTCGAGCCTGGCCATGTCTGGCTCGCGGGCGCCGGCCCCGGCCACCCGCGTTACCTGACGCTGGAAGTAGCCGACGCAATCGGCAAGGCGGACGTGATCGTCCATGACGCGCTGGTCTCCGACGGCGTGCTGTCGCTCGCGCCGACCGCCGAGCTTGTCTTCGTCGGAAAACGCGGTGGCAAACCCTCCGTCGCCCAGGATGACATTACCGGCCTGCTGATCGAACTCGCCCGCAAGGGCCGGCGTGTTCTGCGGCTGAAGGGCGGCGATCCCTTCGTGTTCGGGCGCGGCGGCGAGGAGGCGGAAGCACTTGCCCGGGAACACATTCCGTTCCGCGTCCTGCCGGGCATGACCTCCGCGCTGGCGGCTCTCGCTTCCGCCAACATTCCCGCGACGATGCGGGGGATGAGCCGCGCGATCACGCTTGCGACCGGCCATGCGGCCGGCAGTCCCGGCGACCTGGACTGGAAGGCGCTGGCGAAAACCGGAGAGCCGATCGTCGTCTATATGGGCGTCAGCACGATCGGCACCATCGCCCGGCTGCTGATCGAAGGCGGGCTGTCGCCGGAAACGCCGGTCGCGGTGCTGATGGCGGCGACGACGCCGGACGAACGTTCGCTGACCGCAACGCTTGCGACGGTCGAGGCCGAGGTGGCGCGGCAGAAATTCGCCGCTCCTGCCCTGATCGTCATCGGCCGGATCGTCTCCATGCAGGCCGTCCTGTCGGGGGGCAGGCCATGACCGCCCGCGCGCTTATCATCGGTGCGCCGCGTTCCGGCTCCGGCAAGACCAGCGTCACTATCGGCCTGCTGCGCGCCTTTGCCCGCCGCGGCGTCAAGGTCCGCGGCATCAAGACAGGCCCGGATTATATCGATCCGGGTTTCCACGAGGCCGCGACGCATCGGCCGGGCCTCAACCTCGACAGCTGGGCGATGGCGCCGGACCTGCTGCGGCATCTGGCGCGCGGACAGGCGGAAGATGCCGAACTGCTTCTGATCGAAAGCGCCATGGGCCTTTTCGACGGTATCGTCAGCGAAGAGAACCGTTCCGGCGCGGCCTCCGATCTCGCCCGGCTGTTCCGCCTGCCCGTGCTACTGGTGCTGGACGTTTCCGGCCAGTCCCAGACCGCCGGCGTGATCGCCTACGGCTTTGCTCATTACGATCCGACCGTGAAGATTGCAGCCTGCGTGCTCAACCGGGCCGGCAGCGAACGACACAAGAAACTCTGCGGCGATGCCATCCAGGCGGCCGGAATTCCTGTCGTCGGCACCGTCCTGCGTGATCCCTCGCTGGTTCTGCCCGAACGGCATCTCGGCCTCGTGCAGGCGAGCGAACATCCGGAAATGGACGCCCATATCGAGCGGCTGGCCGACGCCATGGAAGCCTCGCTCGACCTCGATGCGATCTATGCCGCCGCAAAACCCTTCAATATTCCCGGCGGTTCGACGGAAAAATCACTACGTCCGCCCGGCCAGCGGATCGCGCTGGCGCAGGATGCCGCCTTTACCTTCCTCTACCCGCATCTGATTCGCGAATGGCGCTCCGCGGGCGCGGAGGTTGTTCCCTTCTCGCCCCTGGCCGATGAAGCGCCGGCTGCTGGCTGCGACGTCTGCTGGTTGCCGGGCGGATATCCCGAACTGCACGCCGGACGGCTTGCGGCAGCCGAGAATTTCAAGACCGGCCTAACGCGATTTGCGGAAACAAAACCCGTTCACGGCGAGTGCGGCGGCTACATGGTACTCGGAGAAACGCTGGAGGATGCCGATGGCGAAACGCACGCCATGACGGGTCTCCTGTCCCATCGCACCAGTTTCGCCAAACGGCGGATGAACCTCGGTTACCGCCAGGCGGAGATCGCCGAGAACAGCCCGCTCGGCGGCAAGGGCGATACGATCCGCGGCCATGAGTTCCACTATGCCAGTGTTGTTTCGCCGGGGACCGACCAGCCGTTTGCAACGATCGCCGATGGTGGCGGCAAGCTGATAGGTCCGACAGGCGGCCGCCGAGGCCTGGTCAGCGGCGCCTTTTTCCACGCGATTGCACGCGGCTAACCGGCAGCGGCTGAAAGCGCCCGAAGCGCCGCAACCGCACGTTCGGCGTCCGCCGCCGGCACGAAGATATGGTCGTGGTAATAGGCCGCGACGACATTCGCGCTGACGCCCTCTTTGGTGAGTGCCGCCGCCATCGCCGCGGTCATGCCGACCGCTTCCAGCGAGGAATGCACCATCATGGTGATGCAGCGAAGCGGCGCGCTCGAGGCAAGCCCCGCGTCGTCGGCAACGCCTTTCGGCAGTATCAGCGTCAAACCTTCCTTCTCGAAAAACAATCCGATCGGCTTCAGCGCCAGATAATCGTGCATTTTCTCGGGCGGCACGGTCGCATAGACGAATTCACCGTCGACAAGAACCGGCTCAAGGCTCGCAAGCAAGGTGGAAAGGTGGGTGATTCCGCTCATGAGGCCTCCAAAGATCGCTCCATAACCGAGGTTAAGACGGCGATTCACGACCCGCAAGACCCGATATCGCTTCCAAAATAATCGCCCGCGCGGCAAATCCTGTCTTGCGCGTCCCTCGCCAGCTTTTAGTCTGCGCTGCTACGAGGCTAAGCCCCTCGAACGATTGGTTTCGAACAGCAAGGTGTTCCGGTGACGGATTTTGAAAAGACCCGCTCGCTCTTCTATCTGCCGGAAGGCGTGATCTATCTCGACGGCAATTCGCTCGGACCGCTGCCGCTTGCAGCCAGGGAACGCGTCGCCCGGCTGATGACCGACGAATGGGGCGAGTTGCTGATCAAAGGCTGGAACAAGGCGGGCTGGATGGCGATGCCGCGGCGGATCGGCGACCGGGTGGCCAAGCTGGTCGGGGCGGCGGAAGGCACGGTCGTCATGGGCGACACCCTGTCGATCAAGGTCTACCAGGCGCTCGCTTCGGCATTGGAGCTGGTGCCGGAACGCAAGGTCGTGTTGTCCGACAGCGGCAATTTTCCGTCCGACCTTTATATGGCGCAGGGCCTGATCGGCTCGCTCGGCAAAGGTCTTGAGCTGAAGATCGTCGAGCCAGAAGAGGTCGAGACCGCGATCGACGAAACCGTCGCCGTGGTCATGCTGACGGAAGTGGACTACCGCACCGGGCGGTTGCACGACATGAAGGCGCTGACCGAAAAGGCGCATGCCGCCGGCGCGATCACCGTCTGGGATCTTGCCCATACGGCCGGTGCCCTGCCGGTCGATCTTTCCGGTGCGGACGCGGATTTCGCGGTCGGCTGCACCTACAAGTACCTGAACGGCGGGCCTGGCGCGCCGGCATTCATCTATGTCGCGCCGCGCCATGCGGACAAGGTGCGGCCGGCGCTGTCCGGCTGGCTGGGGCACGAACAGCCCTTCGCCTTCGATCTCGGTTATCGTCCGGGCGGCGGCATCGACCGCATGCGGGTCGGCACGCCGCCGATCATCGGGCTTGCGGCGCTCGACGCAGCGCTCGACGCCTGGGACGGCGTCGACATGGCGGACCTGCGGCGGCAATCGATAAAACTCTGCGATCTGTTCGTCGCGGAAGTCGAAAGGCGCTGCCCGATGCTGAAGCTTGGCTCCCCCCGCGACGGGACGAAGCGCGGCAGCCAGATTTCCTTCCTGCACGAGGAAGGCTATGCGATCATGCAGGCCCTGATCGCACGCGGCGTGATCGGCGATTTCCGCGCTCCGAACGCCATTCGTTTCGGCTTCACACCGCTCTATATCGGCGAGGCCGAGGTGTTGGGAGCAGTGGACATTCTCGAAGACATCATGACCAACCGCCTCTGGGATGCCGCAGAATATAAACAGCGGGCGCTGGTGACCTGAGCGGATGACGGAAGAACGGCCCACATCCCCCCGAAAGCTCTCCAAGGTCGTGCCCTACCGGCTCGCGCGCAGCAACGCGGAAATGATGAAGCTCGTCAGCCTGCTTTGCGAGGCCAACGGTTTCAAGCTGAACATCTGGCGGGTCATGTCGGCGATCGGCACCTATCAATCGATCTCGCCGATGGAGATCGGCAAGCTCACGACGATCGACAAGGCGATGGTGTCGCGCGCGATCCGCGAACTGGTCGACCGCGACCTGATCGACCGGCGCGCCGACGCACGTGATGCGCGATGGGCCCAGATCCAGCTGACGGCGGCAGGAACGGCCGTCTACGAAAAGATGGTTGCCGGCATCGATGCCCTTGAGAAACACATGTTCGGCGATCTGCCGCCGGAAAAGACCGCAGCATTCATGGACATGCTCGAACTGATCGAACGTCGCGCCAGGCTGGCCCGGGATATGGTGGAATTGAACGGCAAAGCTGGTTTGGCCCGGCTGTTGGGGCACGATGCCGAGTAGGGCTTGCGGACGCCGGCCGCATCCGAACCGGCCTTCGTAAGCTTTACATAACCATTATCAGAATTGTTTACAAAGAAACAATCTCCCTGTAAACAAATGGCAGGGCGGGAGGAGATCGCCCGCTTTTATCCTGGGAGGATCCTATGAAGAACCGGTTTTTTGCTGGAATGGCGCCTGTTGCCGTCCTGTCCTTGTCCTTGTTTGCGAGCTCTGCGCTCGCCGACATCACGATCGGCGTGACCATATCGTCGACCGGCCCGGGTGCGGCGCTCGGTATTCCGCTGAAGAACTCCGTCGAATTGTGGCCGGCCGAAGTGGGCGGCGAAAAGCTGAAAGTCATCGTTCTCGATGATGCCGGCGACCCCTCGGTTGCCACCACCAATGCCCGCCGCTTCGTCAACGACGACAAGGTCGATGTCATCGTCGGTTCCGCGCTGACCCCCGCCTCGATCGCTGTTGCCGGTGTTGCCGGCGAAACCAGCACGCCGCATCTCTCCTGCTCGCCGGTTCCGCCGACCATTTCCAAAGGCAAGTGGACCTTCGTGATGCCGCAGGATGCCGGCCTGATCGCCAGGAACCTGTTTGCCAAGATGAAGGCCGACGGCGTCAAGACGGTCGGTTATATCGGCTTCTCGGATAGCTATGGCGACCTGTGGATGGGCCAGTTCAAGGCGATCGGCGAACAGTTCGGCCTGAAGGTCGTCGCCGACGAGCGTTATGCCCGTCCCGACACCTCCGTTTCCGGCCAGGTGCTGAAACTCGTGGCCGCGCGTCCGGATGCCGTCTTCGTCGGCGCCTCCGGCACCGGTGCCGCGCTGCCGCAGATCGGCCTGCGCGAACGTGGCTTCGCCGGCAAGATCTACCAGACCCATGGCGCCGTGACCTTCGACTTCCTGCGCATCGCCGGCAAGGCTGCCGACAACACGATCTTCGCCTCCGGCCCGGCCATGGCGCCGGAAGCCCTGCCGGATACCGCCGAGACCAAGGCCGAAGGCATGGCCTACGTGACGGCCTACGAAAAGAAGTTCGGTCCCGGCACCCGCACCCAGTTCGGCCCGCATATCAACGATGCCATGGCCATCCTGAAGAAGGCCATCCCGGTCGCGCTGAAGAAGGCAAAGCCCGGCACGCCGGAATTCCGCGCGGCTCTCCGTGACGCCATCGAAACCGGCGGCCCGTTCCCGGCAAGCCAGGGCGTCTTCAACTTCAAGGCCGACGATCACCTCGGCCTCGACGACCGCGCCGTCGTGTTGTTCACGGCCAAGAACGGCAAGTTCGAGATCACCAAGTAAGTCGGCGAATAAACGAGGCCCGGCGTCCGCGCCGGGCCTTTTCGCAGCGTCTTTTCTGTTATCGGGGGAAATTCTTTGGACGCGATGATTGCGACCTTCCTGATCCAGGATGGTGTCACCAATGGCGCGATCTATGCGCTCCTCGGTCTGGCGCTGGTCCTGCTCTTTTCGGTCACGCGGGTGATCTTCATTCCCCAGGGCGAGTTCGTCGCCTATGGCGCGCTGACGCTGGCGCTTCTCGACGGCGGGAAGGTGCCCGCCACCACCTCGCTTCTCGTCTGTTTCGGGGCGATTGCTTTCCTGTTCGACCTCTGGAGCATGCGCCGCGGCACCGATATGCGCTCCTTTCTGCGCAGCCTCGCGCTCAACCTGGTGCTCCCCTGCGTGATCTACGGCATCACCATCGTGCTTGCGCCGCTCGATCTTCCGTCTGTCGCGAAGGCCCTGCTCACCATTCTGATCATCACGCCCATGGGCGTCTACGTCTACCGGATCGCCTACCGGCCGCTTGCCGATGCGTCCGTGCTCGTCCTGCTGATTGCCTCGGTTGGCGTGCATCTGGCCATGATGGGGCTTGGCCTCGTCTTCTTCGGCGCCGAGGGCCTGCGCGCCGAGCCGCTCGCCGACGACAACTACACGATCGGAGCCTTGATGGTGAGCGCCCAGAGCCTCTGCATCTACGGCGCGACGATCGCGATCATCGTGGGCCTCTACATGTTCTTCGAGCGAACCCTGCTCGGCAAGGCGTTGCGTGCGACCGCCGTCAACCGGCTCGGCGCGCGGCTGGTCGGCGTCCGCACCCATCTGACCGGCGTCACAGCCTTCACGCTGGCCGCCGCCATCGGGGCCGTTTCCGGGGTACTGATCGGCCCGATCACCACGATCTATTACGACACCGGCTTCCTGATCGGCCTCAAGGGCTTCGTGGCGGCGATCATCGGCGGGTTGGCGAGCTTCCCGATTACCGCGATCGCCGCAATCGGCGTTGGCCTGGTCGAAGCTTTCTCTTCCTTCTTCGCCAGCAGCTACAAGGAGGTCATCGTCTTCGGTCTCATCATTCCCGTTCTGATCTGGCTGTCGCTGAGCGGCGGCTTCCATGAGGAGGAGTGAGCGATGAAGATCGAACGTTTGCTTCCCGGCCTCGCCGGCATCGTTTTCCTGGCGATCATTCCCCTCCTGCCGGTGCCGCCCTTCTGGCTGACGATCCTCAACAATATCGGCCTCGCCTCGCTGGTGACGATCGGCCTCGTGCTGCTGACCGGCGTCGGCGGTCTCACCTCGTTCGGCCAGGCTGCCTTCTGCGGTTTCGGCGCCTATACGACGGCCGTGCTGAGCACGAACTACGGCTTGTCGCCCTGGCTGACCCTGCCGTTGTCGCTGATCGTCGGCGCGGCGACCGCCCTGCCGCTCGGCCTCATCACCGTGCGCCTTTCCGGCCATTTCCTGCCGCTCGGCACCATCGCCTGGGGCCTGGCGCTTTATTATCTGTTCGGCAAGATCGACCTTCTCGGCCGTTACGACGGCATTTCCGGCATCCCGCCGATTGAATTCTCCGGCTATCGCTTCATGAGCGACGGGTCGATCTACTACCTCATCTGGTTTTTCGTGATTGCGGTCGCGATCGGCGCAAAAAACCTGCTCGACTCGCGGATCGGCCGTGGCATCCGGGCATTGCGTGGCGGCGGCCAGGCGGCGGAAGCGTTCGGCGTCAACATCGTCCGCGCCAAGCTCACCGTTTTCGTGTTTGCCGGCGTGGTCGCGGCCCTTTCCGGTTGGCTCTACGCCCATATGCAGCGCTCGGTGAACCCGACGCCGTTCGGGCTCAGCATGGGCATAGAATATCTGCTGATGGCCGTGGTCGGCGGCTCCGGCCATGTCTGGGGGGCAATCTTCGGTGCCAGCATCGTGCTGATCATGAAGGACGTGCTGCAGCGTTTCCTGCCGGATCTGATCGGCACGACCGCCAATCTGGAAATGGTCGTTTTCGGCATCCTGCTGGTGGTGATCCTGCAGCTCGCCCGGGACGGCCTCTGGCCATTCGTCTTGAAGCTCCTGCCGAAGCGGCCCGCGCGGTCTCTTCCGACTTCCGACGACAGGCTTGCCAAGCGAACGCTCGCGCCGGCCGGCTCGTCGCTGATCAAGGTGGAAAAGGCGCGAAAAGCCTTTGGTGGCCTGGTGGCGGTCAACGATGTCAGTTTCGAAGTGCGCGCCGGCCAGGTCGTCGGCCTGATCGGGCCGAACGGCGCCGGCAAGAGCACGACGTTCAACCTCATCACCGGCCTTGCTTCATTGACCAGCGGATCGGTTTTCTACGAAGGCCAGCCGATGACCGGCGATAGCCCGCGCGAAGTCGCCAAACACGGCATCGCCCGCACCTTCCAGCACGCAAAGATCCTGCCCGACATGTCGGTGCTGGAAAACGTCGCGCTCGGCGCACATCTGCGCGGCTCGGCCGGTGTCTTCAGGAGCTTTCTACGGCTGGAGCGCAGGCAGGAGGCGACGCTGCTGGCCGAAGCTGCCTTCCAGCTCGAACGCGTCGGGCTCGGCGCCTATCGCGACCGGCCGGCCGGCGATCTGGCGCTCGGCCAGATCCGCATCCTGGAGATCGCCCGCGCCCTGTCCGCCGACCCGGCCGTGCTGCTGCTCGACGAACCCGCGGCGGGCCTGCGTCACGGTGAAAAACAGGAGCTCGCCAACCTCTTGAAGAAACTGCGCGAGGAGGGCGTCAGCGTGCTCCTCGTCGAACACGACATGGGCTTTGTCATGGGCCTCGTCGACCATCTCGTGGTGCTCGATTTCGGTACCCTGATCGCCGAAGGCAAGCCGGCGGACGTGCGCAAACATCCGGCGGTCGTCGCCGCCTATCTGGGAGGTGTCGCATGAGCGGAAACCTGCTCGAACTCTCCGACCTTCACGTCTCCTACGGCCGAGCCGAGGTGCTGCACGGCATATCGATGAGCATGAAGCCCGGCAGCATCGTCACCGTGATCGGCGCAAACGGCGCCGGCAAATCGACGCTGCTCAACGCCATCATGGGCATCGTCCCCTCCTCCGGCACGATCGTCTACGACGGCGCGCCGGTGCCGCGCTCGGTCGAAGGCCGCGTTGCCGGCGGCCTCTGCCTGGTGCCGGAAAAGCGCGAACTGTTCGCCACCATGTCGGTCGAGGACAATGTCGAGCTCGGCGGCTTCCTGCGCAGCGCCGCTGAGCGCGCCGAGACGCGCGAGGACGTCTACGCGCGTTTCCCGCGCCTGGCCGAACGCCGCAAGCAGCTGGCCGGCACGCTTTCCGGCGGCGAGCGGCAGATGCTGGCGCTCGCCCGCGCCCTGATGAGCCGGCCGCGCCTGCTGCTGCTCGACGAACCGAGCCTCGGCCTCGCGCCGAAGATCGTCATCGACATCCTCAACATCGTCTCGGAACTGCGAAAGACCGGCGTATCGATCCTGCTCGTCGAGCAGAATGCCCGCGCCGCGCTCGAAATCGCCGACGAAGGTTACCTGGTCGAACTGGGCGAAGTCCGCCTTTCCGGCCCGGCAAGCGAAATGGCGGTCAATCCGGCGCTGATGGAAAGCTATCTCGGCACCCATTCCTGATGAGACAATTCGGCCGGGCCAAGGTCGATCAATCGAAGCTCTCGACCAGCTTCCGGCGGAATTCGTCCATGCGATAGACCGGCGTGGATGGCAGCGGGATCATGCCCTTCTGCCAGTTCCAGCCGTCGAGGCGTTTCAGGAGGTCCGGGTTGCCGCTGACGATATGCATCGGCACGTCGCGCGAGGCGCCTTCGCCGGTAACGATAGACGCCGGCTGGTGGTCGCCGAGCAGGATGAACAGCGTGTTCTTGCCGTAACGGGCCATGTAGGAGCCGAGCGTTTCGAGCGTGTAGTCGATCGAGGTGAGGTATTGCGCCCGAACGCGATCGGGATCGGCCCAGACGACCGAGGGCGGATCGCCGCTTTCCGCCTGTGCGTTGAAGACGGTGCCGTCGCCCACCTTATCCCAGAGGATCAGCGACGGGAGCGGTGTCCAGGGAGCGTGGCTGGAGATCAGCGCCATTTCCGCCATGACCGGTTTATGGCCGGGCTCGTCCCGGGCCTGCCGCTCCAATCTTTCGAAGGCCTCGAGCGTGAACTGGTCCGGCATCGTCACCCAGTTGAAGAGTTTTCCGCGATACCCGAGCCCTGCGGCGGCATGGATGCGGTCGTAGCCGAAATAACCGGCTTCCGGCCAGTCGAGCGTGATCCCCGGCATGACCGCCGCGGTACGCCAGCCGGAGGAACGGAAGAGGTTGTTGACGCTCGTCCGCTCGCTGGTGATCATCCGGTCGTAACGACCCTGATTGTCGACCCAGAGGCCGGAGAGCAGCGTGCCATGCGCCAGCCAGCTGATGCCGCCGACCGTCGGCGAAGTCAGCCAGCCGCTGCGCGCCTCCAGCCCCGCCGCCTTGATCTCCTCCTCCACCGATGTCAGCCGGCTGCCGATGCGCGCCGCATAACGCGGATCCTCGATCGCGCTGCGGCCATAGGATTCGATGAAGACCAGCACGACGTCGGCGCCGGCAAGCGCCGAGAAATGCGGCCCGGCGGAAACCGGATCCTGCTTCAGCTCATCCTCGAACCGGGCGAGATCGGCAATCGACCGCTTCACCATGGTGACGCGGTTGACGAAATAAGAGGCGGCATGCGCCTCGACGCCGAAGCTGCGGCGATCGGGGTCCTGAACCACCAGCGCCGTCAATCCGATCAACAGGGCTGCGCCGCTGACGCGAACGGACATGCGCCGGGCTACGCGCGAAAGCCCCCGGAAGCCGCCGAGCGACCAATAAAGGACGGCCACGACAATCAGCCAGGCCAGAAGGCCAGCGCAGATGATTCCGACCGCCTCGGTGACGCCGACCGCCCCGCTCAGGAGGTTCCAACCGTCGGTAAGGATCTTGAGGTCGAGATAGGGATTGAACGGCCGCTGGAAAGCGGTGCCGGTGCCGATGTCCGCAAGTTTCAGGAACAGCATCGCGGCCAGCAGCAAGGTGACCGCCCACCGCAGAAGGGAAAAGGCTGGACCGGCCAGCACCGAAGCCAGCAACGCAACCCCCGCCACCTCCAGCGGAAATCTGAGCTCGGAAACATCGGTGAAATGGGAAGGAACGGCGAGGATTGCCGCAACGATCGCCACCGCAATCGTGATCCTCAGAAATGCCGATCCATTTGCCTTGCGCTGCGCGATATGCCCTATTCTGGCGGCGTCACTCTGGCGAAAAGGCCGAAATTCGTTCATGCGCTGTTCCTGCAAAACCTTCGGCCTATGCGTTTTCTGAAGCTTATAGGCTTATCTGCGGCCTTCGCACTTCTCATTGCCGTGATCCTGCGCTTCGATCCGCAACGGATTGCCTCAAGCCTGGCGTCGGCCGATCCGACCTATATAAGCGCCGGCCTCATCCTCGTGCAGGTGCAGATCGTACTCTCGGCGCTCCGCTGGCGGTTCACGGCAGCCCGGCTTGGCCAGCGCCTGGATGTCGGGAAAGCGATAGGCGACTATTATCTCGGAACGCTGCTCAACCAGCTTCTGCCGGGCGGAGTGGCGGGCGATGCCGTTCGTGCCGTCCGCAACCGGGCCCATGGTGATGGTGGGTGGAAGGTGCCGGTGCAGGCTGTGCTGTTCGAGCGGGTCGCCGGGCAGGGGGTATTTTTCGTCATCGCGACCTTCGGCGTCATGCTCTGGCCGCTTCTGGGCGGGGCAGCGATCCCCGAAAACCTGCGCCATCTTCTCTCCGGTTTCGCGCTTTTCGCCGCCGGCCTCGCCATCGTGTTCCTGCTGCTCCGCCTGCCCCCGCGCCGCGTTCAGCCTCTGCTTGCAGCGCTGAAGACAGCGCTGGCGCAGGTCTTCCTGCGGGACCGGGCCTGGATCGCGCAGACGCTGTTCAGCCTCGTCATCGTCGCAAGCTATATCGCGATGTTCATGCTCGCCTCGGCAGCTGTCGGCGCACCCTTACCGGCACTCGCGGCTGTCACCGCTATTCCGCTCTGTCTGCTGATGATGCTGATCCCTGCCACGATTGCCGGCTGGGGCGCCAGAGAGGCGGCGGCAGCGGCCCTCTGGCCGCTCTTCGGTTATGCCGCTTCCGACGGCGTGGCCGCCAGCATCCTCTACGGCATTCTGGCGCTTGCCGGCGCAGGACCCGGCCTGGTGTTCATCCTGGCGGCGCTTTTCGGCAGACGGAACCGTTGAACCGTCAGGTCTCCAGCCGCGCGTAGATATCGCCGGAGGAGGCTTGACCGGCAAGGTCCGCAATCTCGGCCAGCATCGCATCGGCGGTTATCCATTCGTCATGGACGAACCGATGCCGCTCCCCCTCGACCCGGTTGAAGCGATAGGGGCCGAGTTTGCGCAGATGGCCGATCGCTTCCTCGGCGATTTCCATCGTCGCCGGGATATATTCGAAGGCGATCAGCGGGATCTGATGATGCAGCCCGGCGATGATATCGGCCTCGGCGCCCTCCACGTCGATCTTGCAGAAGGCCGGCAATCCGTATTCTTCGATCAGCGCATCGAGCGTCGTCATCTCCACGCGCTCGACCCTATCCCAGGTGACGTTGCGGAAACCGGAGGTCTTTTCGACTTTCGAGATCCAGGACGAGGATATGCTGGTCACGGTCGGGTGCCGGCTGGAAATATGCAGATCGACGCTGCCGGGCTCCTTGCCGACCGCCTTGCGCAGCAGCGTCAACTCTTCGCCGGCGAAGGAACGGGCAATGAAATCGGCAAACAACGGCTGCGGCTCCAACGCGACGATCCTGGCGCCGAGCGACAGAAGCGTCCGGCTGCGGCTGCCGGCATGCGCACCGATATCGAATACGAGATCGCCTTTTCGGACGAGGTCTGCATAAAACCGCTTGAGCGAAGAACGCCGCCAGGGCTGGCCGTAATAGATCAGCAGCGAGCGTGTCAGCCCCAGGGAAGCGGAAAAATCAGGCCGTGGCATGATGGCTCCTGCTCGCACTCACCAGGAAGATCACATCGACGGCGAAGGAATAGGTGAGCGAGGCGAGGGCCGCAGCCGCAAGCAGGGTGGAGACCGGCGAGGTAACGACCGGAAACAGCATCAGACAGAGCGCCACGCCCTGAACGACGCAGATCGCCTTGCGGCGCATCGAATGACGCAGTTCGCCCCTCAGCGCCGGAAAGACCGCCTGCGCGCCAACATAAGCATAGCGCATCAGGCCGATCAGCAGGACCCAAAGTCCGGCCTTGCCGAGCAATACGGCCGCGAGCGACAGGAAGAGGATCAGCAGCGCGTCGATCTCCATGTCGAATCGCGCACCGAACCGGGAAGACGTCCCCGCCTGCCGTGCGACGAAGCCGTCGACACCATCCAGGACAAGCGCGAAAGCGACTGCGAAGCCGAGCATCCATAAGGCCCCCTGGTCGAAGCCCACGCCGAATTGCGGCGACGCCAGCACCATCCCGCCTAAAACCGACGTAAGCGCGGCACGGATTGTCGTGACGATATTGGCCGCGCCGAAACGGCCATGCCCGTGCGCGCGCAGATTGCCGAGCGCGACGGCGGAAATCGCCGCATAGATGATGAAGGCGCAGCAGGCCGCGGCCGTATCGATGCCGAGCCAGTCGCCGAGAAAATGCATGGCCGCAACCAGCGCGGCTGCGACGGTCATGGTGACGGCATAGGCATCGAGGGAGAGCAACCGGTGAGCCCTGCGTGCCGCCTGGCGATCCAGCGGCCCGGCATTCATCCAGTCAGCCATCGGACGTGCCTTCCTCGTCCAAGGGATGATATGAATTATTCATGACGCTCTCCTCACAGGCACTACATGGAGAACAATACGGTGGGCAGCAAAGGCCGGATCCGCGAAACCGCCGTCAAATAAACGTGATGGCCATATCGCCCTCTCGCCGGACGGCTCCCTTGCCGTCATCGTCGAAGCCTCTAGGTCTGGATTGTTATGGCGTGAAAGGTGTGAGGCGTGACAAGGCGTGAGACAGCCCCGCGTGCGGCGGTGCAGAAGGAGGGACGAGCCCTCTGGATCGAGGAGACGGGCCGTTGCGCGCTTCGGCAGGAGAAGCTGCCGGCGGCCTGCGAGGGCGAGGTTGTCGTTCGAACGCTCTATAGCGGCATCAGCCGGGGTACCGAATCGCTCGTTTTTGCCGGACAGGTGCCGGAAAGCGAATACGAGCGCATGCGTGCCCCGCACCAGGCCGGCCAATTCCCCTTCCCGGTGAAATACGGTTATGCCGCCGTCGGCGTGGTCGAAGAAGGGCCTGAACATCTCGTCGGCAAAACGGTCTTCTGCCTGCATCCCCATCAGGACCGTTTTCGCATGCCGGTTTCCGCCGCCCACCCGCTCGTCGACGGCTTGTCCCCGCAGCGCGCCGTGCTGGCCGCCAATATGGAGACCGCCCTCAACATCACCTGGGACGCAGGCATTCAGCCAGGCGACCGGGTAACGGTGTTCGGGGCCGGCGTGATCGGGCTCCTGGTCGCCTACCTTGCCTCGCGGATCATCGGCACCGAAGTGGTGATTTCCGATATCGAGCCGGAGCGCGCCGGACCTGCCGAGGCTCTCGGCCTCCGTTTTTCATCTGCCGGTCATCTGCCCCATGATTGCGACGTGCTGATCAATGCCTCCGCCTCGGCGGACGCCCTGGCGACGGCGCTCGATCACGCCGGTCTCGAGGCGCGCATCGTCGAGGCCAGCTGGTATGGCGAAAAGCACGTGGAGATCCCCCTCGGCGGCGCTTTCCACGCCAAGCGGCTTTCCATCGTCAGCTCGCAGGTGGCCTCCCTGCCGCCGGGACGTCGCGCCCGCTGGGACACCAGGCGGCGCATGGGCAAGGCGCTCCAGCTTCTCGCCGACGACCGGCTCGACCACCTGATTTCGGGCGAAACGCCGTTCGAGACCATCGCTGCCGATTATGCCGAGATTATCGGTTCGGCCGCCACGCTCTGTCATCGCATCAAGTATTGAAGGAAATCCCGCATGTTCGCCGTCGAAGTCCGCGATCACATCATGATCGCGCATAGTCTTGCCCGCCCGGTTTTCGGCCCCGCTCAAGGCATGCATGGGGCAACCTTCGTGGTCGACGCCGCCTTCTTCACCAGCGATCTGGACGAGAACGGCCTTGCGGTGGATATCGGGCTAGCCACGGACGTGCTGAAGGAAGTGCTGGCCCCGCTCAACTACCAGAACCTCGATACGCTGGAGATTTTCGCCGGCAAGGTGACGACGACGGAATTCCTCGCCAAGCACATATTCGACCGCATCGCCGATGCTGTCCGGAACGGCCGGCTCGGTGCGGGTGGTAGCCGCATCCGCAAACTGCGGGTCATGCTGCACGAATCGTACACCGCCCGCGGCTGGTTCGAGGCCGAGCTGTGAGCCGCGATCTTGTCTTTGCCTATCCGGGCGAGCTGGAAACTCGTACGGGCGGTTACGGCTACGATCGCCGTGTCATCGCGGCCCTGCGTGACCTCGGCTGGAATGTCGAACTGATCTCCCTCGGCGACGGCTTTCCAAACCCGGACGCAAAACAGCTCGACGAAGCGGGGCGAAGGCTCTCCGGCATCGCTGACGACAGTCTCGTTCTGATCGATGGATTAGCCTTCGGCGCGATGGACGAATGGGCGGGCCGCGAAGCGAAGCGCCTGAAGATCATGGCGCTCGTGCATCACCCGCTGGCGCTGGAGACGGGGCTCGACAACAAGCAGCAACAGGTTGCGGCCGCCCGGGAGAAGGCGGCTCTGGCGCACACCCGCGGCGTTATCGTCACATCGCATGCCACCGCCGCCGAACTCGCCGCCAATTACGCCATTCCCGCGGACAAGATCACGGTCGCCATTCCGGGCATGGATCCGGCACCGCTGGCCGTCGGTGGCGGCGATCCGCCTCTGATCCTCAGCGTCGGCACGCTGACCCACCGCAAAGGCCACGACATACTGATTTCGTCGCTCGAAAAGCTGCGCGATCTGCGATGGACCTGCCGCATCGTCGGCAGCAAGATGCTCGATCCCGGCATCGCAGCAGAGCTCGAACGCCAGGTCGCCCAATCCGGGCTCGGCAACCGCATCGAACTCGCCGGCCAGATCGACGACACCCGCTCCGAATTCGCCAAGGCCGACATCTTTGCGCTGGCGAGCCGTTATGAAGGTTACGGCATGGTGTTTGCCGAGGCGCTCGCCCAAGGGCTGCCGGTCGTCGGCTGTGCGGCGGGAGCAGTGCCGGACGTCGTTCCTAAAAGCGCCGGCTTTCTCGTGCCGCCGGACGACCCGGACGCCTTTGCCGCAGCTTTGCGACGGCTGCTGGAAGAGCCCGAAACCCGCATTTCCATGGCCGACGCCGCGGCGATCGCCGGTGCCGGGCTTCCCTCCTGGCGGGACACCGCCGTCATCATCTCCGGTTTTCTGGAGACGGCTCCATGAGCGGCTTCGACAGGGACTGGCTGGCGCTGCGCGAGCCCGTGGATGTTCTCGCACGGGACGCGGGCTTGCTGGCAGCGGCTGTACAATCCCTCGAAAGCGTCTCGGCCCCAACCGTCCTCGATATCGGCTGCGGCACCGGCTCGACCTTCCGCGCGCTCTCTCCAAGACTTGGAAAGCCGGCTCACTTTCGGCTTTTCGACCACGACCACCGGCTTCTGGACGAAGCCCGCCGCTTGCATGGCGATACTGTCGACCTCATCCAGGGGGACCTTAACGACATCGGCGCGCTGCCGCTCGCCGAAGTCAGTCTCGTGACCGCGTCTGCGCTGTTCGATCTCTGTTCGGAGCAGTTCATTCGCCGTTTCGTCGCCCATGTCATGCAAAGGGGCGCCAGTCTCTACGCGGCGCTCAACTATGACGGCCGGATGCGCTGGTCGAAGCCGCATCCGCTGGACGAGGCCGTGCTTGCGAGCTTCAACGCCCATCAGTTGAGCGACAAGGGTTTTGGATTGTCGCTGGGGCCACAGGCGTGGGAGACGCTGGCCGATTGCCTCAGGGAGAACGGCTATACGGTAAGGACCGCCGAGAGCCCATGGACGATGGCTGCAGACGATCGCGAACTGCAGCGTCTGTTCCTCGACGGCGTGGTGCGCGCGGTCTATGAATACGGCCAGCTCGACGAGAGCGAAATCCGCGACTGGGCCGATTTCCGGCGGAAAATGGTCGATCGCGAAGGCAGCCTATGCCAGGTCGGCCATCAGGACATCCTCGCAATCCGCTGAGACGGTCGCCTGCTGCGCTTCAATGCGGAAATTGCAGTCGAATACGATGTCCGTGCCGATATTGTAGACTTGGACCTCCGGGCGGCGGGCTTCCGTCAAGCGGTCGATCGGCGAAAGGCGGATGCCGGCAGGACCCGAACCGATGATGATCGGCGCGACCGAGATATGCAGCCGGTCGATCATCTGGGCATCGACAAAGCGGGAAATGGTGGTGGCGCCTCCTTCGACGAGCACCGTGGTGAGGCCGCGTTCGGCGAGCGCCTCAAGAATATCCCGCGGCGCGAGCCCCCCGTCCGCCTGGCGCGGCAGCCGGATGATCGTGTGCCGGACGTTGCGGCGTGGAACGTCGTCGGCCTGCAGAACGAGCACGGGCGTGCCCCCGTCATGCAGCATCTTGGCCCGCTCCGGCATGCGGCCATTGCAATCCACCACGACGCGCACCGGGCTTCTGCCGCTGACGGCACGAACCGAAAGACTGGGGTTGTCGGCAACGACCGTCCCGACCCCGACGATCACTGCATCCACCAGCGCCCGGCACCGGTGCAGATGGGCAATCCCGTCGCAGCCCGACACATCCTGGGCATCGCCGGTCGGCGTTGCGACGCGGCCATCCAGAGACTGGCCGACCTGGGCCAGAACCAGAGGCTCGGCGCGGATCGCGATCGGCCTGTAGAGCGAGAGACCGGAACCATCGACATCGGCGGAGAGCGCAACCGGGCGCAAGGTTCCTTCGCGAAGCGAAAGCAGGTGCTGCCACAGCTCTTCGGTCATCCTCACTGATCGCATGTCCCGCCTCGTCTTCCGGCCGAAAAAGATGAATGCCGGCACCCGCAAAAGGTTCCTCGCCCGGTGCATTCTCCCATAGCTGTAATACGCGCGGAAAATTTCACCAGATCAACATTCCGTCAACCGCCAGACGGAGAAAGTTCCGGCGGCCGTGGTAAGGAAAAGGCAAGCTCGGTTGCCGACCCCCACCGCCGCCAGAAGCTCATGACGCGCGGCAATATCCAGCACTTGCTCACGAAAGCCATGCCCCCGACGGTTTCGGATAGTCGCGATGCGATCTCCATGGGTATCCTCAAGGCCAGGCAAATGTAATAGTTGAAGCCCGGCCAATCGAGTGCAGCTTGTTATGAGAGATACCCAGGAACAGAATATTATCGAAGGCCTCTCCCAGCGGCACGGGTTCAGCCCTGGTGTGGTCGAGCATCTTGCGATGGCCTTGATCGCCGGGCATGCGAGTCAGGCACAGTTCAACCACGTCGAGCTTGGCGGCATGGGGCAATGGTCGAGTGGTGGCATGATCATGATCGGTGACATGTTCAACAATGGGTTGAAGCACCGGGTGGATATGCTTTGCTCGGAGATCGCCGCTTATATCCGGTCTGGGGAACTCTCCGGCCCGAAGGTAGATCGGCACTATCAGTCTCAGAGCCAGGGAGACGGAAGCAGCTTCTTTTACCAGTCGAGTTCGCATAGCAGTTCTTGGCCGCAACATCTCGGCCAGCCCTCGTCGACGGGCGCGCAGAATAACCTTCGCTATGCCTTCTTCCCGGCAAGCCGCCGCCTGGCCATCGATGTAAACGGGCAGATCACGGTATACGACACAAAAGACCATAACATCGGCGGTTTTTCGCAGCAGCAGAGCGGCGACCAGTCGTTGACCTTCACCTCACAGCACGGGCTCGTGCGCGTATCGGAACTGGAGATCGTATCGTCCGCTGACAACACACCGGCGCCGACCGAAGAACAGGAAACGCCGTCAGGCCAGAGCCCGAGCCCGAGCGTCGATATTCCATCGATAGCGGTTATGACCCCAGATATTCGCTCCTCGCCGGCTGGCGTCGATGCAGACGATATCTTCAGCAAGATTGAACGACTGGCTGGCCTGCATTCGAAAGGGATACTTTCAGACGACGAATTCACGGCGAAAAAGACGGAGCTGCTTAAACGACTGTAACGCTGGCAGCCCCAGGATCGTCATGGCGGAGAGGGTGGGATTCGAACCCACGGTGCCCTCGCAGGCACGCCGCATTTCGAGTGCGGTGCTTTCGACCACTCAGCCACCTCTCCGGTTGCGTTACAGCGCGGGCCGTTCATATCCAAAGCCATGGTGCCATTCAACCGTTTGCCTCAAAGTGGCCTTCGTGCGCCGGTCTATAGTCTCGCTCACAGCGAGCGGCGAAGGATCTGGGCCAACGGAAGCGATGCCAAATCTGACCACGACAGGAATTACGGCCGAAGCCTCGACCGCTGCTTTAGAGATGAGCGGGCGCCAAGTGGGAAGCAGCACCATTTAGTTTCCTGAGTATCTCTACGCTCCCCTCTTAGCCTTACGTTCCACGGTCTTTGCCTTTCTCTTGTTTACACCTTTCCGCGCCTTCTTCTTTGTTCGCACAGGTGCCGGAGTTTCCTCTTTCCGAGATCGCAACTTTGCTGCGAGGACAAGAGATTTTCCGCTGTTGATGATTTCGGTAATTACTTGCTCCAGAAAGCTTCGCGCAACAGAAGAGGTTCCAACCCACCCACTTTGCATGATGGAGATGAACTGCGTATTATCAAAATATCGGGGGCAATTATCAAAGCTAAGTATTCCACCTCCGGCTGGTCCTAGAAACTTATTCGTTGTATCAGCTGTGACGGCCTTCCACATATCTATGGGGATAATCATTCCTTTAACTTGCTCGTTTTCGTCCGGTTCGAAAGCATCACGCGGGCAAATCTTTAGAAAAAAGGGACTGGCGGTAAGTCTGAAATCAAAGGCTGCGCTTTGGTTCGTGGCTGCAGCTACCTCGTTAGCAAGGACCTCCATTGTTCGGTCCATGCGATCGATTTCTTTTTCGAGCTGTTTGTCCGGGAAGCGAAATACGTGGGTGTTGCCTTGAGGCTCAGCCATCTTGTATTGCACGAGAACAAAACTCTCATGCTGCTCATTAAAATATATAAGGTCGACCCCCAGAGTATGCTCCAAGGCATTCTTGTTTGCATGGAACGTGTGCAAGATTGTCCCGCCGTCTTCCAGCACGTAGTGCCCGAAGACAGTTTCACGAAGTAAGTCATATCCCGGTATTCTTGCGACGTCCCAACGGACGACGTCGTCCTCCATATGTGAGGCAGGTTCTAAACCTGTAAAGAACGAAGTAATGGCTGTTTTGCCTTGTTGGCTAGGTGACCACCGATACGACTTTCTAGGCGTCATGTTGGCTATACGCAGTGCCATTTCGACGGCGTCGTGCTCTTGACGGACAATTTGAATCTCATCTTGGCTGAGCTCGTCGATGAGGCCGTAATCGGTCTCCGCCGCTTTGATGAACAAATCTACATCCTGAGACTCCGCTCGCATCTTTGCGATAAATTCGCGGGAATCGTCAGCGGAGTGAAAGACATCTCGCCCGTCGAAGAAGCGGATGAATTCGCTCCATCCCTCTCTAGACCGAAGTTCTGATACGTTGATCGGCGAAATTTCTTTTGGACTATCTAAATTCAACCGCCGGAGCTGCGTGGCCGCCTTATGTCCTCGGCGACCCCAGCAGACATGTGAGATGACATCCCGATTGCGAAGGCATAAGAATCCTAGAAGACGCTCCCCAGGACGGAGACTTATCTCTCGAACGGCCTCTGAGATTTCCTCTGCTGCGCCGATTGTCTTTCTAAGTGTATTTGCTCGGCTCTGAGAAGGGTTCAAATAATGGACGGCAATATCGAACATCTAGCTTAGTCTCTAACCTGAACGCTTAAACGGCGCTTGAGTCTTACGACGACATTTCCTGCCAACGCTGTTGCGGGAGGCAACTACAGGTCATATAACGAGATAGTTAAAAATTTTGGTTGCAAGACATGCTAAGTGTATCGACTCAGACGAGTCGCTACTTCGCAGCGTTCGACGTGGCAAGCGCATCCGAGAGTCTCTCTTATCGATTTCGACATGCTACTCGATGCGGGCGCTGCGTAGAACCCGAGCCAGCGTTTTCGGATGAACCTGATATCTCGCAGCGACCTTAGAGATCGGCTCTAGGTCGATCTCGACAGCGTGCTTTGCAGCTTCGGTCTGTTCCGGCGTCATCGAACGGCGGCGTCCAATGCGAGATCCTCGCGCTCTGGCAGCTTCCATCCCCGCCTTGGTGCGCTCGCTGATCATCGCTCGTTCGAACTCGGCCATCGCGGCCATCATGTGAAAGACCAACCTTCCGCCCGAGGACGACGTATCGATGCTCTCGGTCAGCGATCGGAAATCACAGCCCCGCTTCGATAGCCCGTTCACCGTTTGAATTAGGTCGACAAGGGATCGTCCAAGCCGGTCGAGTCGCCAAACGACGAGCATGTCACCCGCTTGATTTGCCTGAGAGCCTTGAGAAGGCCAGGACGCTGGAAGTCGGCACCGGACAATCCGTGATCGGTGAATGTCTCCGTGCAGCCAGCCGCCTTCAACGCGGCGATCTGCATATCGAGGTTCTGCTCGACTGTTGATACACGGGCATAACCGACCAGCTTCATCTCCAATATCCTTACGCTCCGATGGCTGCTAAGCAATTGACATAAAGGAAGGATTTCGCTCTGTCGGTCATTAAATGGCGCTTCTTCGGAAGCCCTTGAAACCATAGGATGCGTCCGGATCAGCAGTTACAGCTGACCTCTATCGGACAAAGGTTCCCTTTCGCTCTCGGTCGCTGTTGACGGACCTGAAAACCATGGACCTTACGTTGATCATCTTTGCGACGGGACTCATCTTCGGTGGCGCGTGCGCGATCTTAGCTGCCAACAAGAACCGCGATCCTCTCGGCTGGTTCGCCCTCGGATTTTTCTTCAGTTTGGTATCTCTGATTGTCATTGCAGCGTTGTCGCCGGCAGAACAACAGCGACGACCAGGGTCACAAGGAGAGAAGGATTTCGCTGCCAACCCAGAGGATCCGGAGCGACCCTGGCTTGGTTAGGCCGCTCCAGCTTCTTTTACTCTCACCGAGCAGGCTTATCGCAAGACTCCCTCAGCAAGGCATGCACCCATCGCGCTCCTACAGGCGGCATGCGACCATCTTCTCCCGCCAACTTTCTATTCACCAAGAGGGCAACGTCGCCGTAGCTACGCTCATGACGGAACCAAGTGAGGTATTCATGGCCGCAGAGCTTCCGCATTTCAGCATCGTAACGGCACGGGAAGGGTTCCGGATCACATTCAAGAACTTCGCAGAGCCGCTGGAGTGAGATTTCGGCTTCATCGCGCACGCCGGCGCCAGAGCCGTCCTTCGTGGCTACATAGTATTCAAAGCGGTTGCGGAAGAACCGGCGCGTATCAATAATTTCCATTTTAGTTCTCTTGGCTGCGTATGATTAGAAACGAGGAACCGGAACAAATCCAGTTCTCTAATATGTCCTCCAGAAAATCTCTGATCTGGAAGAGTTTCGTCGTAATCGCTCTCTATGTTAATTCTATTCTCTAAAGAGAAGTTCATATAGAGAGCGGTTACACTTCCGGTTATTCAGTCACTTTCAGAGACTGATGACCCGGCCGGGAGAGGCTTCGTCTTACTGCGGCACTTCTGAGTATTTAACCGCTTGCGCGCGCGGTCAGCACTCAATACGGGTGAGCCCGACCCGGTCGTGCGAATAGTGATCTCGATCGCTTCGGCAGCCGCCGTCTTGCAATGATCTACCAGTGCGCAGGTGTCGCAGGGAGCGCGGGTCTCATTGATGGTTTCAGCAACAGCAAAGCAGCTGGGGAGCAAATCCGCCTTGTCGAGCTTGATGACCGGCCGAACTTCCCAAGCACGGTCTTCTGCTTCAGCCCGCGCCCGACGCTCAATTTCAGAGCGGTCTGCGTCCACCGGCGCCAAAGAAAGCACCTGTTCCAACGTCAGATGGCGCTTGACGAAAACCCAATCTGCAATCTGCTCATTCAGCATACGATATTGATGCCGCATCTCCGACAAGATCAGATCACGGAAATGCCTCTGAGCCGGGAGACCGAGATCATTCTCAATCCGGTAATGCGGCATGTCGGCCACGGTGCGCATGCGACGCGGAAGCAGATCCTCGACGGCGTCGTCAAAGACCGCCCACCATGCTTCGCCATTCTTAGGCGACGCATGTAACTGATGCGGAAGCATCGTCCAGTAGCGCTTCCGACGAGAAGAAAAATCAAAGCTGAAGTCGATCAGCAGATCGTAAGGGACAAAAATCGCGTCAGTGCGCGCCCGTGCCCGCCACAAGGCGGTGAACCAAGCAACGCGCGCAGTGGGCACGCCGCTCCTGATGCCGGACACCGTTTCAGAAAGCTCCCGGTCGACATGCCTCCGCACGTAGCTACGAAGTCCTGCAATATAATAGCGGGCGAAGGCCATAGTTGCCTCGATAGGCGACATGAAGCGGTAGTCGAACCACCGCGTCATCATAAGCTGGCTCTCGTCCTGCCAGTCCTTGGGATGCAGGATCGTCCTCATCCGCACGACATCTTCAATGCGCTTAGCAAGCTTTGCCTGGTCCATAAGCATAGGTTCTCCTTCGGGCGACGGTTGTCGTCCGGCAATTGGTTGTTGAATGTTGGCGAGCGCTTGCCTATTTGCGGTTATAGCGAGATCGGCGTCGGGCCGCACAAATCGCAGAAGAAATTTCTCAAGCCATATCCCATGCGTTGACTCGAGGATTCGCCATGGCGCAATCCGTCGCTCGAAACGACGGATTACGAGGCATTGTCTTCGGCGCCTGCCAGCGAGCTCCTATGTCGGTTTTGGCTGAGGAGGATAGGTCGGTCGGTTCGTCGCCACCACGGAAAGCATCCCCATCGAGCAGCTTGCTTATTTCTAGGACTTCGATGTGCGGCTGCATGCGGGAGTAGCCCGGCAACAGTCACCACTTCGTCTAGGCACGGGAGGCTAGTCGGCACCGAATTGATGTGGAGAGAAAGACAGCGCGCTTCCGCTCACCGTCCGTTTGTTGCACGGGCGAGGGAGATCTGAATACAGTGCGGTCGAGCAGAGCTAAGATCGTTGGCGCAAACGGACCAGGCGCTGTGCCATCGATCAATCTTCCAGCACGAGGCCCAGGCATGCGCGGAAATGTTTTCGGCGCTGGCAATCAAGGTGTCCCGGTAGGTGCCGAAGCGAACCTTGGAGGTATGGAAAACCTATCATTTAAGCTATCGGCTGAAATGATTCTCAGTGCGCCAAGAAATAAGCTCGACACAACCGAGGCGAGTTAGGGGACCTTTACATCACGGACAAAAACGCCGATTTCGGTTGCTTTTGTAAAGATTATGTAAACATTCGGTAAAGGTCCGGGTCATTTCCGCAATGATTTCGGGATTTATGACAAGGTCGCCTTGCAACCAAGAATTGGCGTTATGTAAAGGTCTGCTGCTTCGACCTTTACATAACACGTCTTCAAGCTCGAAAATGTAAAGGTCGGGTGGCTAGCGATAGGCAAATTAGCCGAGGCGTGACACTAGGTCGTCAGCGCTCAAATGCGTATAGCGCTTCAGCATCCGCAGCTCCTTGTGACCGGAAATGCTACTGACCTCGATCACGTTCAGCCCTCGCTCGAACAAGCGGCTCACGCCTTCGTGTCGCAGATCGTGGAAGCGCAGTCCCTTGATATCGACACGTATCAGAAGGCGGCGCCAGACTTGCTCGAGGGATCCTGCGTTCATCGGGAAAACGAGAAGCTGATCAACATCCGCTTGAGCCCGCCATTCTGTCAGCGCGTCAAATGTTCGTTGAGACATGGGCACATCACGGCTAGTGCCATTCTTAGTCTGCGAGAGCGAGATCACCCGGCGATTGTGCGAGATGTCACTCCAACGCAGCCCCAGGATTTCACCGCGACGCATCCCGGTCTCGATGGCGACGATAAGCAATGTCCGGAAAAATGAGATTTTCCCGCCAGCACAACCATCGAGAAGCCGTTGCTCCTCGTCACCTGTCAGGCGTCGGCTGCGTTCATTCCGTATGACCGGACGACGAACCAGCTTAACGACGTTCTTCGCCAGCGGCATTCCCCAATCGCGGGTAGCGACCTCGAGAACATGGCTCAATATCGCCATCTCTCGAACAGTCGTAGAGGGAGCTACCGATTGAAGCCGCTCGTCGCGAAACGATGCGATGTCTTGCTGGCTGAGGCCTATCAACGTTCGGTGTGAGAGATCATGGCGACGAAGCACGTCGATCCGCTGATCCTCCTGAACAGCGCCGCGTTTTGTAGGCGTGATCTCACGTTGATACCGCTCCAAGAGCTGACCGAGCGTTGTGCTCTCAAGGATCTTTGTATCAGGCGCGGCACCGAAACGGTCGACCTGGCTCTCCAGCTCACGCGCCCATTTTTCAGCGTCAGCCTTGCTATCAAAGCTCTTCGCTCGCGGCTTCATTCCACGACGACGCACCTGTGCTTGCCAGCGTCCTCTGAGTTTTCTGATCGTTGCCATCTCAATCTCCGTTTGTGATCGAGATGATGCGTAGGATGCCCCGTTGAGGGGGCCAAGGATAATTCCGGCCCGCCAGCTACAAAGACCGGATAGCCAACTGATACAGCCCTCAGCTCGATAAGCCGCGAGGCACCCTTTTACGAGCTTGGCAAGACGGGACAAGCGAGAGCTTGCGCCGGGAATGGAAGAGGTGGCTCCAACTTCTCAGCCCGCGACTTATTGGTTTTCGATCACTCCTACCATCTCAACCGCACGCAGACGATTTTCTTCCTTTTTGGTTGATTTTTATTCGCGGATGGTTTCTTCTGCCTTGGAAGAACGATTGTAAGGAGATTCGCCATGGCAAAACTTACGCCATTCGGCGTCGAGCTTCGAAAGCTACGCTTGGATAAAGACATGCGCCTCTTGGACCTTGCTGCGAAGCTCGACCAGAGCACGGCATTTGTTTCCGCAATTGAGACTGGGCGCAAACAGATCCCGGACGGCTATCTTCACAAGATCTCACAGGCGATGAATTTGTCGGCCGAGGAGATCCGCCGGCTACGTGGCGCTGCCGAGAAGACTCGGAAAGAAGTCAGGGTCGACAATTTGCGCGGAGAGCAACGCGAGCTAGTCGCGGCATTTGCTCGCAAACTTGACGACGTTCCTAATGATCTCATGGAGGCCTTGAAGAAAATCGTCTTGAAGTCGATCGACGAGGAATTGCCATTCTTTAGAAAACGTCGCGGGATCGTGGTGCCCCCCATGTCCACCGACAAGCTTCGAAGATTTGCGGAGAAGATTCGGGAAGTTTTCGTCTCTGACGACCGGGTCGAGTTTCCAATCATGGAGGTCCTGGAATTCAAGCTGAACAAGATTCTCCCGGACTTCTTCATCGACGTCGAAACGGCGGCGGTGATGGGCGACGACGAGGGTCGGGTTTTAGCCGGCTCAAATTCAATAATCTTTCGTGAAGATGTCTATGAGGGCGCATGTAGAGGCAACCGGCGTGATCGATTTACCGCGTGCCATGAGTTTGCACATTTCCTTATGCATCGCGATGTTAAGTTTGCGAGATCACGAGAGGATACGGACAAGATTTACACCGACAGCGAATGGCAAGCAGATGAGTTCGCTGGAACGTTGATGCTATCGTCGCGCCACGTCCACCTGTTTGCTAATTCTGACGCTGCGGCCGAGGGGTGCAAAATGAACCCTGCCGCTGCTCGCGTAATGTGGTCAAAATACGTGAAAGAAGGAAAAATCAAATGAGGTGATTTCGGAGAACTGATAACCGAAAGACCGGTTCAGCAGTCCTCCGAAAACGTCAGTTCCCATGTAAAAACCGCTTCCTGATCTAACGGGGTCTGATCACCCGGTTATTTCGGCAGTCGCCACAAGGGCGGCGGAGCCTCGGCGCATGCGCCTCGGTTCAACACTGATCCGAAAATGGTTTCGGATCATAACAATGACCGCGTAACGGACATCTTAGCAACTCGACCATGATTCATTTCTAGAATCTCGTCAACCGTTATTCGGTCACAGCCTTTCTGGAAAGGAAAGGATATGCACGACCGTAGGGTAACTCCGGACATGGTTCCGGTCATCAAGTTGGCCCGCATCAAAAAGATCCCGTATTCCTGGATCTCGGGTTACTATGCAGGATTGAACTTCGGCCGCATTGCCGATGTGATGAAGGGACGGATGTTTCCTGATATCCCGCCTGCCAAACAGCTTCCTCCAGACTTTCCGTCAACTTAGCCAGAGAGACGGGGATCGTTCCGTCTCACTTGGAAAACAACGGATAGTCAAGGGAAGGAGGTGAATTCAGAATGGCTAAGTCGACGAAAATCGGCCGCAGCGCGGTCACCGGACGCTTTACTAAGGTCTCTACGGCCAAAGCTAAGCCCCGCACGCATACTGTCGAGACGATGAAGAAGAAATAATATCGCGTTGGGCCGCCGTTTACCTGAGCGGCGGCCCAAGGTCTTTGAGGCCAAGGCAAGAGTTCTTGCAGATACGTAGGACAGCGCTGGACTATTCGCCAACCTGCAAAGTCGAGATCGCGTTTTATCATGCTTAGGCAGCGAATTCACCGCACTCGATTTGCAACAATGGAACAACCTGCAATTTTTCGGCATCCAGCGATAGAGCGGAACGGCGCAATGAAGTCGTAACTCTATCTGAATGTCAGTTGTTTGGGTGGATCATAAAGCGTGGAGCGCTTTATCTCTGAATTAAATCCAAGAGCTTTGACTGCCTCAGTATACGACTTCCTCAAATCCTCGCTCATCCGCGGATCGAAAAGAATTCTGTCAAACGTATCCGAAATATCGAGAGAGAACTCAAATATGTCGCTTGTGCATTTTCCATCCTCGCCGGAGTAGATTATGCGAACTTCTTTCTCATGCGAAAACTCGGTTCTCTTATACAGCAGCGACTCAGCAATTCCGGATCCATCCGTTCTGAAAATATCAATACTTTTAAATGTTCTTTCCATTTTTCTTTTTGCTATGTATTCAACGGCACCGATGAAGCACTTGACATCAGAGTGTTCCCCGCACTCTTTCTTCAAAGCAGTGAGAAGCTTTCGAGGTGTTGATCTTAACCTAACGCCGTCTTTGTTGGGAGAGTAAATTCTCCACATAGCGTCCGTTTCGCGGTGCCAGGTCCAGCATTGACCGTAAACTGAATCCCTTACAGACATCTCAGCGATTTCTCCACCAATCGCAAATCTTGATGAAAGCAAGAGGTTTTCGAAAGGATCGTCCCATTTTTTAGGCTTTACAAGTGTTAACCTTTTAGTTGTCAACAATTGAATAAACCGAGCGATAGGAAAGATCCTATAGATCGGCTTGTCTTTTTCTATGTCGCTCAGATTAATGTAGTTTCTATAAGCCATGGGCCACGCTTACCGATCTTCGGACTACGATAAAATCAGAAGTAGTATGAGTAGCACAGCGATGTAGCTTGTCGAGGGTCGCGGAACCGCAATTCAAACTTTTGCTAGCCCGCATTGAGACTAGAGTGTGGCTCCGTCGAATTCCGGCGTCAGTATACGAGAACAATGAGAATCGTCAGAACGCGGGAAAACCTTACAGCCTAAGGTTCAAAGGTTGGGCTATACCGGCTTGGTCGGAACAGGGCCCGAGCTCTTCCATTTGCCAGCGATTTTGAGCTCCCGCTGAGCGACCTCGGACAGATGCTGATCTCCAAGACGCCCGAAGAGGTGCAAAGAACTATTTCGGCACGATGATGGCTCGAGCCTCGGCAAGCCCTACCCATCTCAGCTTCGACACCATGGCCCGATGAACAAGACGATGACAGCAGGCACACAGCAAAGCCAAGTCAGCCAACTTCGTCTTGCGCTCGCCGGCCTCAGCAAGCGGCACCAGGTGATGCGCCTCAAACATCGCTTCCTGGAGAGGCTCCTCCAGATCGGGCCGGGTCAAATTGCAAATCTCACAACGGAAACCCGCGAGGCGACGATCGTCCAGTAGCATCTTGCGCACCTTAGGATTTCGCTCTCGCCGAATATGGAGAGCAGTGAGGAGACGACCCTCGGGAAGTTCTTGCTCCACATCAGGCAATTTCTCAGACCCGACGATCGTGATCCCGGACTTTATCGCAGCGGCAATCCGGTGAACCTCGTCCGGTCGCTGCCCGAATTCAGCCCATATCTGGCGGTCCATACTGGACACATTCCCAAGCCCCTTACCGGTGGCCACCTGCCGCAGGTTCATGAGTTTGAAACCTACCCCATCCGGATTGCGAAAGGTCGGCTGCTTGGCTGCCTCTGCATGATAAGGCAAGGATCGCAGCAGCGTCGACAGATCCAGGATCTCAGAGGCCTTGGGTGATGGGATTTGCCCTTTGAGGGCGAAATACAAGTCCAATGCGAGAAGCGTCTCGTCCCGAGTCCAATGGGGATTTCCATGCCCTTGCGTGACTGCCATAGACAAACCCTGGTTGGTAATCCAGCTTTTTCAGTTGGTGATCTCAGCGAACCGTGCATCAAGAAGTTTGTCGATCTCGCCTCTTTTTCCATCAGCCACGAAATGGAGCATGGTAACGAGATCGGCATCTTCGAGAACTAGCATATATCCCCGCTGGTCGTTCGCGGTGTCACGGCAACGCTTGATGATCGCTGCTCTGTCATCCATCGATCGGCAAAGCAACATACCGAAGAAACCACGTTGATGACCGAAACGGCCAGCAAGCTGATCCAACTCTGGGTTTGCGATCTTTTTCTGATAGTTCTTACATTCAACCGGGATGCTCATAGCACGCGTTTGGTTGCCGACGATCATCTTGTGGAAGAACCCTGTCTCGGCAGAGTTAGAGAACCTTATATCGAGACGCTTACGGCCCTCGTGCAGCTCCGCCTCTTTTACCGGGGTGATGAGGTGTGGATAGAACAAGAATGTGCAGACGGCGAGCGAGTGACTATGGTAGTTGCCCGCATCCTGGTTTCCACCGGGGATTCCCGCCAGAGCATTGGCGAGCAGCAATGCATATTCACGCTCATTGAAAAACTTATCGATGTCTTCCGATGCAAGCGGCCCCGCAGCCCCCTTCAATGACTTGTATAGCTCAAGAACGTCTGGGTGCTGAGCAGCAAAAGCAGCAAGGTCATCTTTGACTAGCGGATGCTTTTCCTCGACCTTGTATTTATAAACGACTTTCTTCTTGTTCTTGAGTGTCTCAACTAGCGCTCCTCCAGCCTGGAGGTATTCGGACCTAAGATACTCGATCATGTGCTTATTGTAGAATTCTTGGCTATCGAGACTTAACCGAAAGCGCACGGAAAACTTTGGAACCAGGAGTATGGGTCGTTGTGCGTGCCGCGGGAGCATAAGTTCCCGAGCTTCCCAATCTTGCCTTTGTGGGCTCCAGACTGGTCCAAGTGCATTTGCGGGGCGAAGGGGCACGCCATGTAGCTCGCATTGCTGAGCTGTATAGTCAGCCAGGAGTCCGCGTAGCACGTTTGTGGTCAGATCAGAGATCATGTCCGGGCCGACGCCGCGGATGAACATCTCCGCTTCAGAAATGTCGCTAATCAAGCCCGTATTGAAGGCCCGGCTGTTGCGAAGAGCCTGAGCCAGCAACGCTGCTTTGTCGTTACCCCACCCACGTCCGCTAGGCTTCCCCCTGGACTCCCCCAAATATGTCTCATTGGGCTCGTGAAGCTGACTAAGCAAGTGGATCACACGATGATCGTTTTCATCCCTTAGCGCTCCCAGCACCTCAACAAAGAACGACCGAATATGATCGCCACACCTGGCGGACCATTCATCGTCACGGATCTGGATAGCATACGGATCGAGGTAGAGACGGGTGTCTTTATTTAGATCTATATCCACAAAATCTAATGTAGACTGATTCCCAGAGATCTTGAATACTTTGCTGAAGCGAGCCATAATTTCCCCCTAAGCCAATCCTCCTGGTGGCTTGAGAAATGGCAAGGCCTAAAGATTGCAACGCTTCGTCTGTCCACAACCTTTGGAATTCATTCGCCGCCGCTGCGCTGCGGTCGGTTCATTGTTGGACATAGTTGACGTAGGCTGTGCCGAGAGCGTGGCTCTCGCCAAGTTAGGCCCTGCATAGATGATTGAGAGAAATTAGCTGATCGCTAGAAACCCTTGCACCGCAAGGGACCACAATGGCGGAGAGGGTGGGATTCGAACCCACGGTGCCCTCGCAGGCACGCCGCATTTCGAGTGCGGTGCTTTCGACCACTCAGCCACCTCTCCGCTTAAGACGTGATGACGCGTTGGTCAGCGCGGGCGTTCTCATAGCGGGCAAACATGGGGCTGGCAAGGGGGCGAATATCAAGTCTTTACATCCTTTCGTCTTGACAGTTTTTTGTTGCTCGCGTATGTCCGCTCGCGATCAGGCGTGGAAAAGTATCCATGCCTCTTTGTTTGTGTGGAGGTTGTTGGAACAGCCACGCGAATTCCACCGGCAGCAAGTTCCAGAAGATCGTCTCTTTCGAAACCCTGCTAGAGCCCGACTGATAAAAAGACGGCCGCCTTTTAGTAAGGCAGAGCCGGAACGAACATGAAAGGATAAAAAATGTTCGCAGTCATCAAGACCGGCGGTAAGCAGTACCGCGTGGCAGCCAACGACGTGCTCACCATCGAAAAGCTGGAAGCCGAAGCTGGTTCTGTCGTAGAATTCAACGAAATCCTGGTTGTCGGCGTTGGTGCCGATGCCAAGTTCGGCGCTCCCTTTGTTGCGGGTGCGACGGTCAAGGCCGAAGTGGTCGAGCATAATCGCGGCAAGAAGGTTCTTTCCTTCAAGAAGCGTCGCCGTCAGAATTCCAAGCGGATTCGCGGCCATCGCCAGCATCACACGGTCGTCCGCATCACGGACATCTTGGCTTAACAACGGGTTTCGAAGGGTAAAGGAGAACTCCAATGGCACATAAAAAAGCTGGCGGTTCGTCGCGCAACGGTCGCGATTCGAATTCCAAGCGCCTTGGCGTGAAGAAGTTCGGCGGCGAAGCCGTCATTCCGGGCAACATTATCGTACGTCAGCGCGGCACGCAGTGGCATCCGGGCGCCAATGTCGGCCTCGGCAAGGACCACA
Organism: Neorhizobium sp. T6_25; assembly: GCF_002968555.1. Classification (NCBI taxonomy): domain Bacteria; kingdom Pseudomonadati; phylum Pseudomonadota; class Alphaproteobacteria; order Hyphomicrobiales; family Rhizobiaceae; genus Neorhizobium; species Neorhizobium sp. T6_25. The sequence continues at coordinate 126,755 of NZ_PVBL01000010.1, read as the reverse complement.
CCATTTTTGCGCTTACCGAAGGCAATGTGAATTACCGAACCAAGGCCAATGGCCGTGTGTTCGTGTCCGTAATGCCGAAAGCCGAAGCAGCAGAATAAAGCCGGCAAGCGTTTTAAGCAGCCGGTGTCACATCGACCCGGCTGAACGCCCAAAGGTTCAGTCAGAAAAAAGGGAAGATGGGACACCACCATCTTCCCTTTTTCTTTGCCCCCAACAGGAGGACTGAACATGCAAGGCGAATTACTAAGGGCGAGCCAATCCCGGCCGCCAGAGGATCGGTTAAGACCCGACCGGTCGAGAAGCGATTGCCCCGTCTTACTGTCGCAGAGGTTAGTTCTGCGCACGCCCCACGAAGAAGACATCGACGCACTTGCCCATCTCGCCAACAATGCGAATATCGCGACCATGGTGTCGCGTATGCCGCATCCCTATACGGCTAAAGACGCAGCCGATTTCGTGCGACGCACGAAGGCCGGCGAGATTGGCAAATGCGTCTACGCCATCACGCGAGGAGACAACGGCGCCTTTCTCGGTTGCTGCGCGCTCGAACCGCAACAGGACGAAAGAACGCTCGAACTCGGCTATTGGCTAGGCGAACCCCATTGGAACAGGGGTTATGCCACGGAAGCCGCCCATGCCCTGATCGACATGGCCTTCCGCACCCGCAACAACATCGACCATATCGATGCCCGCTGCCGGGTGACCAACATCGCCTCCCGGCGGGTAATCCAGAAATGCGGTTTCCAGTTCCAGGGCACCGGCATGATCGATTGCCTGGCGCTTGGCGGCATGGTCGCCGTCGAGTGGTTCCGGCTCGACCGCAAGACCTGGATGTCCTTGAGAAGCTGGGGAGAGCTGCGATGAACGCCGCCGTCCTCCAGAAGACGAGTTCGACTGTCACGATGCCCGGCCCCTGCCCGATCATCACCACGGAAAGGCTGGTTCTTCGCCCGCACAAGATCACCGATGCGACGGCGATTGCCGAATCGCTCGGCGATTTCAAGGTCGCCCGGATGCTGGCGCGGGTGCCGCAGCCCTATGACCGCCAGGACGCGCTGGATTGGCTCGTCCCGCATGCATCCGGCATCCTGCCGGACTGGACGCTGGCGATCACCACCGGTGACGACACCCATATCGGCGCCGTCTGCCTGGAACCGAGACGTGGTCAATGGCGTCTAGGCTACTGGCTGAACCGGCTTTACTGGGATCGGGGTTACATGACGGAAGCGGTGGCCGCGACGCTGGAACGTTTCTTCCGGCGGATGCCGGAAGCGCAGGTCTTTTCCGGCGCCTTTGCGGACAATCTGGCCTCGCTGAACGTCCAGAAGAAGCTCGGCTTCACCATCGTCGATGCGAACCAGCTCTTCAGCCTGTCCCGCAACCGCCTGGTCCCGCATATCGAGACCATGCTCTTGCCCGAGGATTTCCGGCGGCCGGCCCGACCGTGACGCTCAGGTAACAAAGGTCCGGCGGAGGAAACTCCGCCGGATCAATCACTCGACCTCGACCCAGACCGGGAAATGGTCGGAACCAGGCGCCTCATTGTCGATCCAGGCGTTTTTCAGCCGCGGCACCAGCCCGGCATTCACGAAGCAATGATCGAGATGCATCTTTATCGGCCCGTCGCCCGGCGGCTTTGCCCAGGTATAGGTCTCCGGCGTCAGCGATCCAAGGCGGTCCAGCACGTCGACGGGTCCGTTGGCGCGCAGGATGCGACCGTAATAACGGTCCCGCTGGCCGGCCAGGGCAATATATTCCGTCGATTCCGGCTCCATGTTGAAATCCCCCATCAGCAGGAAATCCTCCGGCAGCGGCAGATCGGGGAAACCCTCTTCGGCGGCGCCGGTGAGCGAACCACCCTCGGAGGTGAAGTTGACTACCCGCTCCTTGAGATAACGGATCTGGCCGAGCCGTTCATCGGGAGAAACATGATCGAGATGGACGGAATAGACCCGAAGCGGCCCGCCGGGCGCGACGATGACCGCTTCCAGCGCGCCGCGCTGCAGGTTCAGCATATCGACGGTGCGGCTGCGGGGCAGCAGAAGATGGCGGGTGGAAAGGATCGGCCAGCGCGACAGGATCATGTTGCCGAACTGGAAACGGCGCTCGATGCGGCGGCCATTCTCGACCGAAACGTCGAGCAGCAGGTCGCAAGGTGCGCCATAGACATGAAAATGGTCCGGAAACAGATCCGAGAATCGGGCGACAAGATCCACATGGCCGTTCCTGGGGAAACCACGGGTCACTTCCTGAAGCGCGATCACATCCGCTCCCTCGATACTCGCGGCGATGCGTTCGGGATCGAAAACACCATCCATGCCGATCCCGTATTGAATGTTATAGCTGACGAACTTCATGATATTCTTTGACCTCCGCCCCAACCGACGATATCGAAACCCCTATCGACATGCACTGAGCGCCCTACCTGAAGCGACAGGCATCCCGACTAACACAAGACTGACGGCGACAAGATGAAATTTCTCGACGAGGCAAAAGTCTATATCCGCTCCGGCGACGGCGGCGCGGGCGCGGTCTCGTTCCGGCGGGAAAAGTTCGTCGAGTTCGGCGGACCCGATGGCGGTGACGGCGGACGCGGCGGCGACGTCTGGGTGGAGGCCGTCAACGGCCTCAACACCCTGATCGATTTCCGCTTCCAGCAGCATTTCAAGGGCCAGACAGGCACCCACGGCATGGGCCGCAACCGCACCGGCGCCAATGGCAGCGAAGTGACGTTGAAAGTGCCCGTCGGCACCCAGATTTTCGAGGAAGACAACGAGACGCTGATCATCGATCTGACCCGCGAAGGCCAGAGGTTCCGGCTCGCCAAGGGTGGCAATGGCGGCTTCGGCAACACCCATTTCAAGAGCGCGACCAACCAGGCGCCGAATTGGGCCAATCCCGGCCTTGAGGGCGAGGAAAAGACCATCTGGCTGCGGCTGAAGCTGATCGCCGATGCCGGCCTCGTCGGAATGCCGAATGCCGGCAAGTCGACATTCCTTGCCAGCGTCACCCGCGCGCGTCCGAAGATCGCCAACTACCCGTTCACGACGCTGCATCCCAATCTCGGCGTCGCCACCATCGACGGCCGCGAATTCGTGCTTGCCGATATTCCGGGCCTGATCGAAGGCGCCCATGAAGGCGTCGGCATCGGGGACCGGTTCCTGGGCCATGTCGAGCGCACCCGCGTGCTCCTGCATCTGGTCTCCTCCGTCGAGGAAAAGGTCGGCAAGGCGTACAAGACGGTAAAGCATGAACTTGAAGCCTATGGCGGCGGCCTGATCGACAAGCCGGTCATCGTGGCGCTGTCGCAGATCGACGTGCTCGACGACAAGGAACTGAAGAAGAAGGCGAAGGAACTGGAAAAGGCCTGCGGCCAGACGCCATTCCTGATCTCCGCCGTCACCGGCAAGGGCATGACCGAGGTGCTGCGCGCCCTGCGCGACGTGATCGTCGCGGCGAGCGGCGTCAACGACACCGCACTGCCCGATCGCTCGACCCCCATCCAGGATTTCGATGAGGATGAGGACGAATGACGGCAGTCCGCAAGCCTCTCGCCGGCCATCGCCGTATTGTCATCAAGATCGGCTCGGCACTGCTCGTCGATCGCAAGACGGGCCTGAAATCGCAATGGCTCGACGCCATCTGCGCCGATATCGCCGCGTTGAAGGCGAGGGGCATCGACGTTCTGGTCGTCTCTTCGGGTGCGATCGCCATGGGCCGCACCGTGCTCGACCTGCCCTCCGGCGCGCTGAAGCTCGAAGAGAGCCAGGCAGCGGCGGCCGTCGGCCAGATCGCGCTTGCCCGCGCCTGGTCGGAGAGTCTTTCGCGCGACGGCATCGTGGCGGGCCAGATCCTGCTGACGCTGGGCGACACGGAGGAGCGCCGTCGTTACCTCAACGCCCGTGCCACCATCAACCAGCTTCTGAAGATCGGCGCCGTGCCGATCATCAACGAGAACGATACGGTCGCCACGACCGAAATCCGCTACGGCGACAACGATCGCCTCGCCGCCCGCGTCGCCACCATGACCAGCGCCGACCTGCTCGTGCTCCTGTCTGATATTGACGGCCTCTATACTGCCCCGCCGCATCTCGACCCCGACGCGAAATTCCTGGAACTCGTGCCCGCGATCACGCCGGAGATCGAAGCCATGGCCGGCGGCGCTGCGTCCGAACTGTCGCGCGGCGGCATGCGCACCAAGATCGACGCCGGCAAGATCGCCACCGGCGCCGGCTGCGCCATGATCATCGCATCCGGCAAGACGGAACATCCGCTGCGCGCCATTGAACAGGGCGCCCGCTCCTCCTGGTTCGCCCCCTCCGGGACCCCGGTGACTGCGCGAAAGACCTGGATCGCGGGCCAGCTTCAGCCGGCCGGCGAACTTTTCGTCGACGAAGGCGCCGAAACTGCGCTCGGCACCGGCAAGAGCCTGCTGCCCGCCGGCGTGCGCCGCATCGACGGCCATTTCCATCGCGGCGACACGGTCGCGATCATCGGGGTCGACGGTCGCGAGATCGCCCGGGGGCTTGTGAGCTACGACGCCGAAGAGGCCCGCCAGATCACCGGGCGCAAATCCGGCGAGATCGGGGCGATCCTCGGTTATGCCGGCCGCGCCGCCATGGTCCATCGCGACGATCTGGTGATGACGGGGCCTGCCAAGCGCAAAGCAAAAAAAGAAGATCGCAAGGAGGATGCCGCCCATGCTTGATATGGTAGCGAAGACCGGCGACGTCGCCGCTGTGATGGGCGAGATCGGCCGCAATGCGAAGGCTGCGGCCCGCGAGCTCGCAACGGCCTCGACCGAAGCGAAGAACAAGGCGCTCCAGGCGATGGCGGACGCGATCCTTGCCGACAGAGACAAGATCCTCGCCGCCAATGTTGCGGACCTGAAGCAGGTCGAAGGCAAGGATTTTCTGCCGTCGTTCATCGATCGGCTGACGCTCACCGAAAAGTCGATCTCCGGCATGGCGCAGGCGCTTCGCGAGATTGCCGAGTTCAAGGATCCGGTCGGTGAAGTCATCGCCGCCTGGGATCGCCCGAACGGGCTCCATATCGAACGTGTCCGCACGCCGCTCGGCGTCATCGGCGTGATCTATGAAAGCCGACCGAACGTCACCGCCGATGCCGGCGCGCTCTGCCTCAAGGCCGGCAATGCCGTGATCCTGCGCGGCGGTTCCGATTCGGCCCGGTCCTCCGAGGCGATCCATGATTGCCTCGTCGCCGGCCTGAAGGCGGCGGGCCTTCCGGAACACGCGATCCAGATCGTGCCGACCACCGACCGGGCCGCCGTCGGCGCCATGCTGTCGGGCCTCGATGGCGCGATCGACGTCATCGTGCCGCGCGGCGGCAAGAGCCTCGTCGCCCGCGTCCAGAACGAGGCGCGTGTGCCGGTTTTCGCCCATCTCGAAGGCCTCTGCCATATCTACGTGGATGCCTCCGCCGACCTTGAGATGGCGAAGAAGATCGTCGTCAACGCCAAGATGCGCCGCACCGGCGTTTGCGGCGCCGCCGAAACCCTGCTGATCGACAGCGCCGGGATCGGCACACATCTGATGCCGATCATGGAAGCGCTGACGGAAGCCGGCTGCGAAATCCGCGCCTCGGCCACCGTTCTCAAGGTGTTTCCGGGCTTCAAGCCAGCGACGGACGAAGACTGGCGCACCGAATATCTCGACGCGGTCATCTCGGTTGCGATCGTCGACGGCATTTCCGGCGCTATCCGCCACATCAACACCTATTCCTCGAACCATACGGAGGCGGTGATCGCCGAGGATCCTGAGGTCGTCTCCCGTTTCTTCAACGAACTCGACTCAGCGATCCTGCTGCACAATGCCTCCACCCAGTTCGCCGATGGCGGAGAGTTCGGCATGGGCGGCGAGATCGGTATTTCGACCGGCAAGATGCATGCGCGCGGCCCCGTCGGCGTCGAACAGCTGACCTCGTTCAAATACCGGGTGCACGGCACCGGCCAGATCCGGCCCTGATCGCGCGTGACGGAAGAGACCATCGATCGCCGATATCTGGTCATGCCGCATGCCGAACGAGGCATGGCCGTCGGCCTGTTCGGCGGTTCGTTCAATCCGCCGCATGAGGGTCACCTCCTGGTCGCCGAGATCGCGCTTCGCCGGCTCGGCCTAGACCAGCTCTGGTGGATGGTGACGCCGGGCAACCCGCTGAAAAGCCGCTCCGGGCTGGCCTTGCTCGGCGACCGGCTGGCGATGAGCGAAAAGCTGATCGACGACCCGCGCATCAAGATCACCGCCTTTGAGAAGACGCTCGGCGGATCCTATACCGCCGATACGCTCTCCTTCGTGAAGGCCAGGAACCCGCTCGTGCATTTTGTCTGGGTGATGGGCGCCGACAGCCTGAAGACCTTTCATTTGTGGCAGAAGTGGCAGTCGATCGCCTCGACCTTCCCGATCGCCGTTATCGACCGCCCCGGAGCGACTTTGTCGTTCCTGTCGTCGAAAATGGCCCGCACCTTCGATTACGCCCGGGTGGACGAGGATGACGCGGGCACGCTCTGGAAGCGGCGCGCACCGGCCTGGACCTTCATCCACGGCCCGCGTTCGGCCCTGAGCTCCACGGCGATCCGCGCCGCAAACGACCAGAAATCGGACTAGCATCGGCCGATGCTGCTGCGACGAAAAGGGTCTACATCTTTCTATCACCTTTTCGGACGCTCTCTTGAAAGATTAAGAATTCGATGCCACCTTAAATACAGCGGCCGAGCGTGAATCGGATTCGCTTCAAGTGCCTGTTGCTGTTACCCGGATGAAAGGACAAACCCTGACAACAGTACACGCCAAGGGCAGGACGGCCTCCGTTCTCCCGCAGAGCCTGGAACGTGGCGCCGATGCTGCCGCCCGCGCTCTCGAACTGGTCCTCGCAAGTCTCGAGGACTCCAAAGCTGAAGAGATTGTCACCATCAACATTGCTGGAAAATCAGCGCTCGGGGACTACATGGTCGTTGTCTCCGGACGATCGAACCGGCATGTCATGGCCATCAGCGATCACCTGATTTCCGACCTGAAGGACGAGGGGCTGGGAACCGCCCGCGTCGAAGGACAGGAGACCGGTGACTGGGTGCTCATTGACACCGGTGACATCATCGTCCACGTGTTCCGGCCTGAAATCCGCGCGTTCTACAACATCGAAAAGATGTGGGCGACGCCGGATATCCAGGAAGGCACGCTGCTGCACTGACGGGTTCGGGCATGTCCTGAACCGGTCGGACTGAGGTCGAAACCATGCGGCTGGGTGCGAACTCGCCGCAAGGTGGAATTTTCGGCCCCAAAATCAACGGATCAGGACATGCGAATAAGCCTTTTCGCCGCGGGACGGCTCAAGACCGGACCGGAGAAGGAACTTGCGTCCCGATATCTCGACCGCTTCGCCAAGGCTGGCCCGGCGGTGGGTTTGGAATTGTCGAAACAGATCGAGATCCAGGAAAGCCGTGCATCGAATGCCGATACCCGCAAGCGCGAGGAAGCCGGCGCGCTCGAAAAGGTGCTTCCCGAAGGCGCGGTTCTCATTCTTCTCGACGAACGCGGCAAGGCACTCGACAGCGAGGCTTTTGCGGCCACGATCGGCCGATATCGCGACAGCGGCAAACGCGATCTGATGCTGGCGATCGGCGGCGCCGACGGGCTCGATCCGGACTTGCGCGAACGGGCCGACATGGTGCTCAACCTCGGCTCGATGACCTGGCCGCATCAGCTGGTGCGCATTCTGATTGCCGAACAGCTTTACCGCGCCGTCACCATTCTTTCGGGCCATCCCTATCACAGGGCTTAAACGATCGTTTACCTTCAAACACGATGTTGTTTGTGGCCTCGCCGGGCAAATCAGCTTAGGCTTTCTCGATCCGGCGAATAGCGGAGCGGGAATGCGGACAATCAGGATCACATCGTACCGGCGCGCGCTGCTTCTGGCGGCGGGTCTCGGTTTCGCGCTGGTCCCGCCCCTTCATGTATCCGATATCGCACGCGCCCAGAACGCGCCGGCTTCCCCCCAAGCAGCCCCCGCCCCAGTCGATCCGACTGCCGACTTGCAGCGCCGACGCAACGAGACCCGCGGCGAGCTCGAAGTCCTGACCAAGAGCATGAAGATTTCGGGCGACAGGGCTGCCGCGATCGAAAAGACCATCGCCGATATCAGGAAGAACACCGCCGATGTCCGCCAGGCGCTGATTGATTCTGCAGCACGCCGCAAGAGCCTGGAAACCAAGATCCTCGACAGCGGAAAGAAGATCACCGAACTGAAGCTCAAGGAGGACGGTATCCGCACCTCCCTGCGCGGCCGCCGCGCGGTACTCGCCGAAGTGCTCGCAGCCCTCCAGCGCATGGGCCGCAATCCTCCTCCGGCACTTCTGGTAACGCCGGATGATGCGCTCGCCTCCGTTCGCAGCGCAATCCTGCTCGGCGCCGTCGTTCCCGGCATGCGCCACGAGGCGGACAAGCTCGTTGCCGACCTTCAATCCCTGGCCTCTCTCCAGGCCTTGGCGATGACCGAGAAGACCACCGTTTCCACCACCATCGCCGCGAGCCTCGAAGAGGACCGGCGCATGGCCCTGCTGCTTGCAGAAAACGAAAAGTTGAACAAGCGCAACACGGCCGATCTCGACGCCGAGCGCCGCCGCTCCGAGGAACTCACTGGCCGCGCCACAACGCTCGAGAACCTCATCCAGTCGTTCGAAGGCGAGATCGCCTCGGTGCGCGAGGCAATCGACCAGGCACGCGCCGAGGAAGAGCGCCAGCGGATGATGTCGGAGGCCGAGCGCGAAAGGGCAAAGCAGCTTGCCCAAAGCGGCGTGCCTGACAAAAACCGCATTGCGCCCGCATACGCGTTTTCGAGCCTCAAGCAGAAGCTGGAGCTTCCGGTCGCCGGAGATGTATTGCGGTGGTTCGGCGACGCCGACGGGACAGGGCACACGGCGAGAGGCATGACTGTTGCTTCGAATGCGGGTGCCGTGGTGACGGCGCCGGCTGATGGCCTGGTGGTTTTCGCCGGAGCCTTCCGGAGTTACGGACAGATGATCATCCTCAATGCCGGAGATGGATACCATCTGGTTCTGACCGGCATGGACGTCGTGAATGCCCGGCAGGGCAAGTTCGTTTTCGCAGGTGAACCCATTGCCGTGATGGGTGAGAAAAGAGTGGCAAGCGCAACCGCATTGGCGCTGGAAACAGATCGTCCAACGCTTTACATTGAATTCCGAAAAGATGGCACACCGGTCGATTCCAAGCCGTGGTGGACCTCGAAAGAAACTGGAAGGGCACGAAATGATTCGTAGGGCTTCTCTTGTCATCGTCGGTGCACTCTTGGGTGCGACCGCGATGAGCGTGATTTATTCGGCCGGTGTGCCGGCGCAGGCCGCCGGCCCTTCGACCTACCGGGAATTGTCGATCTTCGGCGATGTGTTCGAACGGGTCCGTGCCCAGTATGTGACGCCGCCGGATGAGGAAAAGCTGGTCGAGAACGCCATCAACGGCATGCTGACCTCGCTCGACCCCCATTCGAGCTTCATGAATGCCAAGGATGCCGAAGACATGCGCACGCAGACGCGTGGCGAGTTCGGCGGCCTCGGCATCGAGGTGACGATGGAGAACGAACTCGTCAAGGTCATCGCGCCGATCGACGATACGCCCGCTTCCAAGGCCGGCATTCTGGCAGGCGACTTCATCTCCGAGATCGATGGCGCGCCGGTGCGCGGCCTGAAGCTCGAAGAAGCCGTCGAAAAGATGCGCGGCGGCATCAACACCCCCATCAAGCTGACGATCATCCGTCAGGGCGCCGACAAGCCGCTCGACATCACCGTGGTACGCGACATCATCGCGGTCCGCGCCGTGAAGTCCCGTGTCGAAGGCGGCGATGTCGGTTATGTCCGCGTCATCTCCTTCACCGAAAAAACCTATGACGACCTCGAAAAGGCGATCAAGAAGATCAAGGCGGATGTCCCGGCCGACAAGCTGAAGGGCTACGTGCTCGATCTGCGCCTCAACCCGGGCGGTCTGCTCGATCAGGCGATCAACGTTTCCGACGCCTTCCTGGAACGTGGCGAAGTGGTTTCGACCCGCGGCCGCAATGCCGACGAGACCCGCCGCTTCAACGCCGGCCCCGGCGATCTGACCGACGGCAAGCCGGTCATCGTGCTTGTCAACGGCGGCTCGGCTTCCGCTTCGGAAATCGTCGCCGGTGCGCTCCAGGATCTGCGCCGTGCCACGGTTCTCGGTACGCGTTCCTTCGGCAAGGGTTCGGTTCAGACGATCATCCCGCTCGGCGATGCCGGCGCGCTGCGTCTGACCACCGCGCTCTATTACACGCCGTCGGGCAAGTCGATCCAGGGCACCGGCATCCAGCCCGACATCAAGGTCGATCAGCCGCTGCCAGCGGAACTGCAGGGCAAGATCCGGGCTGAAGGCGAATCCAGCCTGCGCGGCCACATCCAGGGTGCAGCCGAGACCGACGAGGGTTCCGGTTCCGCAGCCTACGTGCCGCCGGAAGCCAAGGACGACATCCAGCTCAACTATGCACTCGACCTCTTCCGCGGCGCCAAGAAGGATCCGTCCTTCCCGCCAAGCCCGGATAAGGCGGCGGCAGCCACGATCAAGAAGTAAAGACATCATCGGGCCGGCCAGCGTGACGCGTCGAAAACGTCTCGCTGGCCGGTTCTTCGTATCTGCAGAAGAAACGCGGAACAGACCTTGGGCACCGATCTCCATGCACCGCTCGGACAGAACCGGCCGGCCGCTCGGCGACGGAACCGAAGGTTTTCTCTCGCAATCGTTTTCGCAACGCTCGCAGTTGCCGGCGTCCTGGGGCTTTCGCTCTACGCCATGCGCGGCGATGATGCCCTGAAGCAGACCGCTTCCAACCTTCCGGCCGCTTCCAAGCCGGAACCGACCCAGCTTTCCGCCAAACCCGATCCGAACGCGGCGCCGCAGCCATCCGCCGATATGCCTCGTTCCGATCCCGGTTCCGGCGCCAATATCGAGCGGACGCTCACCGATGACGGGTCGGTGGTCACCAAGTATACCCCCCGCCCGCGCGACGGCAGCGGAGCGGTGATGATCGGCACCCAGCGGATTGGTCAGGATCCCCGCGTGGCTGCCCAGCCCAACGACGCACTTCTGGAAGATTCGCCCCATGGCCGGCTGCCTGTTGTCGGACCTGGCGGGCAGCGGCCGATGGATCAATATGCGCGCCCCTGGTCGGGCGCGCGCGGAACCCGCATCGCGATCGTCGTCGGCGGTCTTGGCCTCAGCCAGACAGGCACCCAGCGGGCGATCCGCGACCTGCCGCCGACGGTGACGCTCGCCTTTGCCGTCAGCGGCAACAGCCTGCAGCGCTGGATGCAGGAAGCCCGCCGCGCCGGCCACGAAATCCTGATTCAGGTGCCGTTTGAACCGTTCGATTACCCGGCGAACGATCCAGGCCCCGGGACGCTGCTGACCAAGATGTCGGCCAAGGATAATCTCGGTCGCCTTCACCGGGCCATGGGCGAAATTACCAACTATACCGGCGTCATGAACTATCTCGGCGGCCGCTATCTCTCGGATGCCGGCGCGCTGGAGCCGGTCCTGCGCGATATTTCCAAGCGGGGACTGCTTTTCCTCGACGACGGGACATCCGCGCAGTCGAAGACGGCGATCGTTGCCAGGACGATCGAACTGCCCCATGCCTTTGGCGATCTGACTCTTGACGGGCAGCTGCAGAAGGACGCCATCCTCAAGAAGCTCGACGAACTGGAGCGCATTGCCGGCCGCAAGGGCACGGCGATTGGCATCGCCTCGGCTTTCGACGAGAGCATCGATGCGATAAGGCAATGGAGCGAGGAAGCCTCGCAGCGCGGTATCGAGATTGTCGGCGTCTCGTCGCTCGCGAGCGAAAGCGTCGGACCGTAATCGATCGGAGTTATCCATGAGCAAGAAAGACAAACGTTCGGTCGTCGCCGAGGAGCTTCCCTATCGCCCCTGCGTCGGCATCATGGTTCTGAACCACGCAGGCCTCGTCTGGGCCGGCCGGCGCATCAGCCAGGGCAACAGTGAATATGATGGCTCGCCGCAGCTCTGGCAGATGCCGCAGGGCGGCATCGACAAGGGGGAGGAGCCGCTTCCCGCCGCCTATCGCGAGCTTTACGAGGAAACGGGGATGCGCTCCGTAACCTTGCTTGCCGAGGCGCAGGATTGGATCAATTACGATCTGCCCGCGCATCTGATCGGCATCGGGCTGAAAGGGAAATATCGCGGCCAGACCCAGCGCTGGTTCGCCTTCCGCTTCGACGGCGACGAAAGCGAGATTGCCATCAACCCGCCGCCTGGCGGACATGCGCCGGAGTTCGATGCCTGGGAATGGAAGCCGATGGCGGACCTCCCCGGCCTGATCGTGCCCTTCAAGCGTGCCGTCTACGATCGGGTCGTCGCGGAGTTCACCCATCTGGCCAAGGTGGCGACCGAACGGCTTTGACTGCCGGGGCAGCTGCCATCTGAAACGGTTTCATGGCGAAATGAAAAACCCGGCGAAGTGGATGCTTCGCCGGGTTTGTATGTTCAGGTAACAGCCGATTATTCGGCAGAATCCGCAGATTCCGCGTTGAGGAGGCCGTAACGCTCCTCGCCGATTTTTGCCAGCAGATCGAGTTGGGTTTCGAGGAAGTCGATATGGCCTTCCTCATCCATCAGAAGCTCTTCGAAGAGCTTCATCGAGACGTAGTCGCCGGCCGCGTGACAGATATCGCGGGAAGCCTTGTAGGCCGTGCGGGCATCATATTCGCCGGCAAGATCGGCCTCCAGGACTTCCTTGACGTTCTGGCCGATGCGCAGCGGGGCAAGGGTCTGCAGGTTGGGGTGGCCTTCGAGAAAGATGATGCGATCAATGAGACGATCGGCATGATGCATTTCTTCGATCGATTCAGCCCGCTCTTTTTTCGCGAGCTTCTTGAAGCCCCAATCGTCCAGCAGGCGATAATGCAGCCAATACTGGTTGACTGCGCCTAGCTCGAGAAAAAGTGCCTCGTTAAGCCGCTCGATGACCTTTGAGTCGCCTTTCAATGTCCGCTCTCCTGTTTTCCTCATGGAATTGTCTCAAGCGGGACATATATACGACCACCTCGTCTTCCGTCGAGTGGTGCGCGGCGTGATATTCCTCGGTTGTGCGGATGATCAGGTCGACAACGCTCGGGAAGCAGCCGCAGCAGCGGCCGCGTTTCGCCATGGCGTGATAGACCTTTGACGGTACGATGAGCTGCCAACAGTCTTCGTCAAGGAGCTGCGTGATGACGTCCTTGATTTCCCTGTCGGTGATGTAATTGCAACTGCAAACCAGCATTCTCGGTCGACCTGCCAAACATGACCTGTAACATCTTCTTTTTGCGAAAGCGGACAGGGGATGTCAAGAAAGAATCGACATATATGAGTCACTTCTTAAGGGAGGCTGCCATGCCCACTGCTTCTTCCTTTGTATCATTGCATCGGTAATTAGTGGAAATTGCGGCCCTTCGGCATGACGCTCCCTGGTCCGGCTTCGTAGTAATCGCGAGGCACCGCTTCCTTTGCACTTCCCCTGCGTGCCTCCTCCATTCCATTCGAACGCCTCTTCTGCCGGTGGTCGCCGCTCGATTGCAGCGTCTCGTCCGAGCGGGCCGATACGCCGAGCCTCTTCGCCTCCTTCTGCAGCAGACCCAGCATCGGGGTAATGTCCTCGATATGCTCGACCACGGTATGGATGACACCACTCTGGCTTTGCAGTCTCCCCCGGATCTTGACCAGCCGTGCGCCCATCACCACCGGTCGGTAACGCTCGAAAATCTTCGACCAGACGATCGCATTGGCAACGCCGGTCTCGTCTTCCAGCGTCATGAAAATGACGCCCTTGGCCGAACCCGGCCGCTGCCGGACGAGAACGATCCCGCCGATCGTCACCCTCTGCCCGTTCCGGACCGTCAAAAGATCGACGCTACGGGTAATTCCCATCGCCCTGAATTCTTCCCGCAGGAACGAGACCGGATGCGCCTTCAGCGAAAGCGAGAGATAGCGGTAATCTTCGACCACCTGTTCGCCGGGCAGCATTTCCGGAAGCGCCACTCTCGCCTCGGGCCTCAAATCCGTGCGATCGGCCACCTCGAACAGAGGCAGTTTCTCGGCAGCCCTCCTGGCATCGAGCCCCCTGACCGCCCAGAGCGCCTCACGACGATTGAGCCCTACGGAGTCGAAGGCATCGGCATCCGCGAGCCGCTCGATATCCGACTTGTCGAGACCGGACCGCTGCCAGAGATCGTGGATCGAGGTATAGCCCTCTCCGCGGTTGGCGATGAGCTTCTCGACCATGTCCTTTTCGGCAAGGCCTTTGACCTGACGAAACCCAAGCCGCACGGCCCGCCGGGTCTTTATGACGTCCCGCATGGATCCGTGGCGCTTGTCTATCGCATTCCTGTCGAAGGCAGCCGCTTCCAAAGTGCAATCCCAATCCGAGCGATTGATATCGACGGGAAGAATTTTGACGCCATGTTCCCGCGCATCGCGAACGAGCTGCGCCGGCGCATAAAACCCCATTGGCTGGGAATTCAATATCGCCGTGCAGAAGACATCCGGGTAATAGGCCTTGATCCAGGAAGAGGCGTAGACAAGCAAGGCGAACGAAGCCGCATGGCTTTCCGGAAACCCGTATTCGGCAAAACCCTCGATCTGACTGAAGCAGCTTTCCGCGAATTCTCTTGGGTAATTATTGTTCTCCATGCCAGCAAGGAAATCACGCCGGAATTCCTCCACTCTTCCGGAGCGCTTGAACGTCGCCATCGACCGACGTAGTTTGTCCGCTTTCGCGGGTGAAAAACCGGCTCCAGTAATGGCGATCTGCATTGCCTGTTCCTGAAAAAGCGGCACTCCCAGTGTCCGTTCAAGAACTTTCTTCAACTTAGGGCCCGGGTATTCGATGGGCTGATTGTTTCGCAGGGCCTCCCGCCGCTTCAAATAGGGATGCACCATATTCCCCTGGATCGGTCCCGGTCGAACGATTGCTACCTCGACGACAAGATCGTAGAATTTTTCTGGCCTCAGCCGCGGCAGCATACTCATCTGCGCCCGGCTTTCGATCTGGAACACACCGATCGTATCGGCCCGGCAAATCATGCCGTAGACGTTTTTGTCTTTATCTTTCTGAAGAAGACCAGCCAGCGTCTCTTCTCGATTGTAATGCCGCTTCATCAGCTCGAATGCCTTCTTGAGGCAGGTCAGCATGCCGAGCGCCAGCACGTCGATCTTCAAAAGCTTCAGCGTATCGAGGTCGTCCTTGTCCCATTCGACCATGTAACGGCCCGGCATCGCCGTTTTCATGATCGGCACGACTTCATCAAGCCGGTCGCGGGTTATCAGGAACCCGCCGACATGCTGGGTGAGATGTCGCGGAAAGCCCATGAGTTCCTTGGCATGGGCAATCACCTTGAGTGTCGTTTTATCCGTCACATCCAGGCCTGCGACCTTTGCCTCGCGCTCCGAAAGCCCCTCTTCCGACCAGCCCCAGACCGTGCTCGAAAGGGCGGACTGCACATCTTCGGAAAGGCCGAAAGCCTTGGCCACCTCGCGCCCGGCCATGCGGGTCCGGTAGCTGGTGACCGCCGCCGTCAAGCCCGCATGGCGATAGCCGTAATGCTGGTAGATATACTGGATAACCTCCTCGCGCCGCGCGTGCTCGAAATCGACGTCGATATCCGGCGGCTCGTTCCGCTCCGTCGAAATGAAACGTTCGAAGAGAAGCGTCGTGAATGTCGGATCGACCTCGGTGATGCCGAGACAGAAACAGACGGTGGAATTGGCTGCCGAGCCACGCCCTTGGCAGAGGATTTTCAGCACATAGCGGGCATGCCAGACGATGTGGCGTACCGTCAGGAAATACGGCTCGTATCCCATCTCCTTGATCAGATCGAGTTCGTACCTGATCTGGCCTGCGACCTTTTCCTCGATGCCTTTGGGATATCGGCGTTTTGCGCCTTCCCAGGTTAACCGTTCCAGGGTTTGGGACACAGTTTCGCCCGGTACGCTCTCGTCGGGATAGTTATGGCTGAGTTCATCGAGCGAAAATTTCAGCCTGCTGAAGAACTTTCCCGTATTGGCGATCGCGTCCGGATAGGCACGAAAGAGCCGCGCCATTTCGTCGGCCTGCTTAATGTACCTTTCTCCATTCGGCGCGAGCCGAAATCCAGCTTCCTGGACCGTCACATGTTCGCGGATCGCCGTCACCACATCCGACAGGGAACGCCGATAAGGGAGATGGAAAAGGGGCAGGTTGGTCGCAACCAAAGGCACCCGGCTGCCCGCCGCAATCTGGGCAAGCGAGCTGAAGACAAAGGCATCTCGTCCATCATAGGTCGGCGACAGAACCAGATAGATGTTCTTTCTGAACCGCTCCCGGTATCTACCGAGGCAGCCTTCCAGGTGATGCCGATAGGGCATTTCTTCCACGCGGGAAAAATCCGGCACGACCGCCAGCATCATCTCGTCGCACCACTCCAGAAGATCCCATTCTTCCAGAATGCAGGACCCCTTGTCTGCTTTGAGTTTTCCCCGGCTCAGCAGGCGGCAGAGATTGGCCCAACCCTTCCGGTTCTGCGGATAGGCGAGAACATCCGGCGTCTTGTCGGAAAAAACGAGCCGCGCTCCCGGATAAAACGCGCAAGGGAGGATGGCCGCTTCCTCGTCTTTCTTTCTGCCCTGTTTCTGCTGAAGTTCGTAGGTTTCCTTCATGTTTCTGACTTGGCTATGCGCCCTCACCACGCCGGCAACGGAATTCTTGTCGGCGATACCGAGACCGGACAAGCCGGACACGCTGGCCGCGATGATCATCTCCTCCGGTTTGGCCGCCCCTTCCAGGAAGGAAAAGTTCGTCTTGGCACCGATCTCGAAAAAAGCCGGGACGCTCGTCATGCGAAAATCCCGTGCACCCGCCAGGTCGGTGCAGCCTTGCCGGCAACGTAATGGCCTGCGCGGAAAATCCAGAAGCGGCGGCCAGCTTCACTTTCAAGCCTGAAATAATCGCGTTCCTCCACATCCTCCTCGTCATGCCACCATTCCGGCGAAATCCGCTCCGGCCCTTCGGCGCGGATGACTTCATGGACGATGCGGCGCCAGCGGAAACGCCGGGGAGGCCCATCCGGCACCGTTGCCGCAAAGGCTTCCACGAGCTCCGGATGCCTGAAAAGTCGCAAGGGCCGATCGCTTCTCGGCACGAAGGCGGAAAGCTCCAGGGTTTCTTCCCGGACGATCCGTACCGCGATCGCCGGCACAAATATTTCCGCGCGCTCCGGCATATGGCTCTGTTTGGGGTCGGCGATCTGCAGACAGTCGGCCCCGAGCCGGGCCGAGACCCGGTCGATAAAATCGGCGAGTGAGATTTCGCTGTCGCCCTTGCCGGTGAAATCGCCCTGCGAGATCCTGAAGACGTCGTGCTGCAGCACGTTGAGGCGCAGGAGTTCGAAACCGAAACCGGCATCGAGATCGTCATGCACGGCGTTCAGCCGCTCGGAAAACAACGAGGAAATCCGTCTCGGATCCTGCAACGGCTGCGAGGCGCCGGCTGCGAGGCGAAACACTCGGCCATCGACACGGAAAAGCACCAGTTCAAAAATCCGCCCCCCGACACCGCGAGCCTCCAGTTCCGATTTCAACGAAACGGCAATCTGGCCGGTGAGCTGCAGAATATGCTCTTCCGCCTGGATCGGTTCGGGCAGTCTCCGCTCGGCGGAAAGGGCCGCCACCGGACGGCGAGGCGAGATGGCTTCCTCGTTGTGTCCGAGGGCCTGATCCAGCCGAAGCAATAGATGCATGCCGAAACGGCGAGCCAACGGCGCACGCGGCATGGGCAGAAGGTCGCCGATCCTTTTCAGTCCGAGCTTGTAAAGCGATGCGACAGTGGCCTCATCGATGCGCAGAGCGTTGACCGGCAGAGGCGCCAGCACCTCTTCCGTCACCTGATCGGCGATCACGCCGCCGCGGCCGAAACGGCAGGCCGCCCAGGACAGGCCCGGCGACGAGGAGATCGCCCCTTTGACGTCGAACCCCATCTGCAAAAGCCGGCCCAGAATATCCTTCAGCAGGACCTCTTCGCCACCGAAGAGGTGGGCGCAGCCGGTGATGTCGAGGAACAGGCCTTCACGACCGTCCAGCGCCACCAGCGGGGTATAACGATCGCACCAATCGGCGATCGCCTCGAGAAGGCCCAGGTCCGCAGCGTCATCTTCGTCCACCACGTCGATCTTCGGAAACATGGCCCGCGCTTCCGCCAGCCCCTGCCCGCGCTTCAGCCCAAGACGTTCGGAAACCTCGTCGAGCGCTGTGAGCCGCATGGCGTTTTCGCGCCGGCCGGCACAGAGGATCGGCGGATGATGCTCAGGACGCCCTTTCCAACGCCATGACAGTCCCCAGAGCCGGCGCGCGATCCTGTCGGTCGGCAGATGCGGGAAGACGAGAGCCAGGATGCGCTGGCGGGTTGCGGAAAGAAAAAGCCTCTCCTGTGTCTTGGTCGAGGGAAAATTGACGGTCATGGGGGTTCCACTCCAGAAGTAGGGACAGCGGAGCCGGGTTACGGCTCTTCTCCAGGGTCAGCCTGAAAACGGGATGACCGATGCTGCCGCCAAGCACGGATCCATCCGGAAGATGCCGGTGAGCCGCCGGCGCCGGTTCGACAAGAAAGCGGAACGAGGCGCTGCTCGCCTCCTCCTCTCCCGCATGCCGCAATAGAAAAAGCGGCCGCCCCGCCGCCTTTGCCCTCAGACCCAGCCTGCGGCTTTCGGTGAGCCCGAAATGCTTGGGATTTCCCCGGATTTCGAGAATGACGGCGACAAGAGCCCCGCTCGCCAATGCGGTCTCGGCAAGCCACAGGACATCGTCCAGCTTGCGCGGCGAGGCGTAAAGAATATCCCGGCGGCTCAATCCGAACTGTTTGAGGCCGATGGAATAGGGAATTCCGGCCTCCTGCATGGAGACGACATCACAGATCCAGAGAAGCGGCGCCTCGCTCGGCTGTCTCGCCTTGAGGTGGGACGCCAGCGAGAGAGCAAGGCCGCTTGCTGCCCCGGCATCCCCCATCAAATGGGAACGGATTTCCGTGATGCCGTCGAGCGGCAGGCCACCTTCCAGTGCGGTATCCATCGGCGGTATGCCGAATGGCAGACGGGGTGGGTTGTTCTTGGATTTCCTGCCCTCCGGATCGGCAGCCGAGTCCGCCTGTTCCGCCGCGGCAAGCGCCGGCAGAGATTTTCCTTCCAATCTGGCGATCTGTTCGCGCAGGGCAAAAAGCGTCTCCTGCGCCGTGGCGTGCTCGGCCATGGCGTCAGCTCCATCTGTACATGTTCTCTTTATGTTCTTATGGATTCCAGAGCTGCCCGAAAGAGTCAACAGCCAAATCCTGGGAATCTTTTCCTTGGATCCTAGCCCAATGATTCTTCACTCGAAAAATATCGCGGGAGGTACTATATGGGCCTGATCAGAAGGAGAGCCTATGGCCCGCATCGACCAGACCGACGATTGGCAGGATCGCCACGCACCGACGATCAGCACGTTCGAGTCGCTGGCAATCGAGGCCTATGGTCATTTACCGGAGGAATTTCGGGCCCTCACCGTCAACCTGACGATCGAGATCGAGGATTTCCCGGACGACGACGTTTTCGAGGACATGGCGCTCGAGACACCCTTCGACCTGCTCGGCCTTTTCGAAGGCCGCGGCATTTCCGAGCGGTTCAACATGGAAACGGGCGAATTGCCGAACCGCATCCGGCTTTATCGCCGGCCGATCCTGGACTACTGGGCGGAAAACGAGGAAACCCTGGGCGATATCATCACCCATGTGCTGATCCACGAGATCGGCCACCATTTCGGCCTCAGCGACGACGATATGGAGCGCATCGAGGCCAGCGCGGAGGAAGCTGCACAGCGCTGATCCCCTGACCGGAGCTTATTGCTCGCCGAGCTTCATTTCGGGATCGTATTCCTTGCCGTGAACGGTTTTCGTCACCGCCTGGCCGCACTGCATCTCGCCGGTCGTGGCGTTGAAGGCATAGGTCGGCGAGCCGGAAAGTTCCCAGCCCTTGTTCAGCGCCGCCGTCACCTTGTGGCAGAAGGAGGAATCGTCGGGGCCGCTGAGGAAGCGATACAGTTTCATGGCGTTCTCTTTCTTGCAGCGATGATCCGGGCCGTGGCGGCAAGTTTTTCGGCCTCCACCAGATGCAGCCTTTCGACCATCTTGCCGTTCAGGTTGATGATGTTGAGATGTTGCGCTCCCGGTTCCGCAAAGGCGGCGATCACCGCTTCCGCTTCTTCCACGGCCTGTGGATCCGGTCCGAAATGACGGTTGGCGGGTTCGATCTGGGCCGGATGGATCAGCATCTTGCCGGAAAAACCCATGGCGCGGCCTTGGGCGCATTCCGCTTCGAAGGCTTCCCCATCGCTGAAGTCGTTGAAGACGCTGTCGATCACGTCGATGCCATGGGCACGGCCGGCGAGCACGATCTGCATCAGCCAGGGCACCAGATAGGCCCGGCCCAGCTGCGGCAGCACGCCTGTTTCCTTGCGCAGGTCGTTGAGGCCGACCACGAAACATTGGAGCCGCTCGTCGACAGGTGCAATCGCCGGCGCATTCAGGATGCCCTTCGGTGTTTCGATCATCGCCCAGATGGCGAGATGGTCCGGAGCACCGGCCTCGGAAAGGATATCCGCCACCGCCTGGACCTGCGACATGTGCTCGACCTTCGGTATCAGCACGATGTCCGGAGAGACTTCGGTCACGAGATCCATGTCGGCCTTGCCGAACTCGGTTTCGAGCGGGTTGATGCGGATGATCGCTTCCCTGCCCTTGAGCGGATTTTCCTTAAACAGCCGGCGCAGGTTCTCGCGGGCTTCCGCCTTCTTTTCCGGCGCGACGGAATCTTCGAGGTCGAAGATCGCCGCGTCGCAATCGAGGCCATGCACCTTTTCCAATGCCCTCGTGTTTCCGGCCGGCACGCTCAGAATCGACCGGCGAATATGAAAGGAGGCGGATTTGATATCGGTCAAGGCGATCATCCGCGCTTTGTGCCAATCTTTTTGGTCTGCGGCAATACTGCATGCCCAAAGCCCCTTGCAAGAAAGGGCGCAAGGCTCCACATTCCTTGATGAGAAAGGTATATACCATGCAAAATATTCGCGTCTTCTTCGTCATCATATCGGCCATCGCCGTGCTCGCCATGGCAGCACTTCTGACGGCTTCGCTGACCGTCGCCTTTGCCGGCATTCTCGCAGTTCTGTCCATCGGGCGTGCGCTTTCGGCGCGGCTGAAGCCGGTTCCGGTGCGGGCCAAGACGAACAAGCGCGAAATGCGCGTCTGGAACGACGGCCGCGGCACGATCATCGATCTTTGATCGCGCCGAAGCGGTAAAGAGACGAATGCGCCGGTTTCCGGCGCCTCGGCGTACCGGTTCACGCCAAACAGGCCTTCAAATCTGCGTCGATTTGCTTTATGGCAGCTTCCGCAGATAAGTCCATCTGGAGGCAGATCATGGAAAAGTTCACGAAACTCACCGGCGTTGCAGCGCCGCTTCCGGTCATCAATATCGACACGGACATGATCATTCCGAAGGATTACCTCAAGACCATCAAGCGTACCGGTCTTGGCAAGGGTCTCTTCTCGGAAGCCCGTTACAAGGACGACGGTTCTGAAAATCCCGATTTCGTGCTGAACAAGCCGGCCTATCGCAACGCCAAGATCCTGGTCGCCGGTGACAATTTCGGCTGCGGCTCCTCGCGCGAACACGCGCCGTGGGCGCTTCTCGATTTCGGCATCCGCTGCGTCATCTCGACGAGCTTCGCCGACATTTTCTACAATAACTGTTTCAAGAACGGCATCCTGCCGATCGTCGTTTCCCCGGAAGATCTCGAAAAGCTGATGGACGATGCCGAGCGCGGCTCGAACGCCATCCTCTCAATCGACCTGGAAGCCCAGGAAATCACCGGCCCGGATGGCGGCTCCATCCATTTCGACATCGATCCCGGCCGCCGCCACATCATGCTCGAAGGCCTCGATGACATTGCCTCGACCCTGAAGAGCGATGCCGCGATCAGCACTTTCGAAAACAACAACCGAGCCGCTCGCCCCTGGCTCTGATTTCCGGAGCATCCTGATGGTCAAGCGGATTTCCTCCGGATCGCCCTTCGAAGCGCGGATCGGCTACTCGCGCGCCGTGGTGGACCGCGACATGGTCTATGTCTCCGGTACCACCGGCTACGACTATGCCAGGATGGAAATGCCCGAAGACGCTGCCGCCCAGACGCGCAACACGCTCGGCACGATCGAAAAAGCGCTGAAAGAGGCCGGCAGCGGCCTCAAGGATATCGTCCGGGTGCGCTACTACCTCACCGACATGGCCGATTACGATGCCATCGTGCAGGTTCTCGGCGAGACCTTCTCCGAGATCCGGCCTGCGGCCACCATGGTCGTGTGCGGCCTCACCACGCCCGAAATGAAGATCGAGATCGAGGTGACCGCCCGCATCGGCGCCGGCAGTCCCTGAAACCTTTCCAGCCTCGTCCTTTGGCAGGCTCGGACGAGGTTATGCCAGGCGCGGAGAACCCGCGCGGGAGGACGCGAGCCTGCGAAACCCGCAAGGACACGAAAACGATATGGCAAAGAACCTCTTCCTCCTTCCCGGCGACGGCATCGGCCCCGAGGCCATGGGTGAAGTCCGCAAGATCATCGCCCACATGAACAGCGCCATGAAGGCCGATTTCGTCCTCGACGAAGGACTGGTCGGCGGCTGCGCTTATGATGCCCATGGCGCCGCCATTTCCGAAGAGGATATGAGCAAGGCCATGAATGCGGATGCCGTTCTTTTCGGCGCCGTCGGCGGCCCGAAATGGGACCAGGTTCCCTATGAAGTGCGCCCGGAAGCAGGCCTCCTGCGGCTGCGCAAGGACATGGAACTGTTTGCCAACCTGCGTCCGGCCATATGCTATCCGGCGCTTGCCTCGGCCTCCTCCCTGAAGCCGGAACTGGTCGAAGGCCTCGACATCCTGATCGTCCGGGAATTGACCGGCGGCGTCTACTTTGGTGAGCCGAAGGAAATCGTCGACCTCGGCAACGGCCAGAAGCGCGGCATCGATACCCAGGTCTACGATACCTATGAGATCGAGCGCATCGCAGGCGTCGCCTTCGAGCTTGCCCGTACTCGTAAGAACACCGTCTGCTCCATGGAAAAGCGCAACGTCATGAAGTCGGGCGTGCTCTGGAACCAGGTGGTCACCGAGACGCACAAGGCAAAATATTCCGACGTCAAACTCGACCACATGCTGGCCGATGCCGGCGGCATGCAGCTGGTCCGTGCTCCGAAACAGTTCGACGTGATCGTCACCGACAACCTGTTCGGCGACATGCTCTCCGACGTCGCGGCCATGCTGACCGGCTCGCTCGGCATGCTGCCTTCCGCATCGCTCGGCGCACCCGACGCCAAGACCGGCAAGCGCAAGGCGCTTTACGAGCCTGTACACGGTTCGGCGCCAGACATCGCCGGCACCGGCGTTGCCAACCCGATCGCCATGATCGCCTCGTTTGCCATGTGCCTGCGTTACTCGTTCAACATGGTCACGGAAGCCGACAATCTCGAAAAGGCGATTGCCAACGTGCTCGATCAGGGCATCCGCACCGGCGACATCATGGCCGAAGGCGCCCGCAAGGTCGGCACCGCCGAGATGGGCGATGCGATCCTCAAGGAATTCGTAAGCCTTTCCGCCTGATAACACCGATCGGTGCCTTTCCCCCCTGGGCGGAAAGGCACCTCCATATTTGGCGTTCGGCATCCTGCTACCCATATCGCGGAATCTATGGGAAGAAGCGGCGCGGGATCGGTCCCGCGCCACGGACAGAGGCCGATGAAACGGACAATCGAAAAACTGAAACATCGGCGATATCGCCATCCATCCGGACCGCCGTCGCCGCGATGGCTGGCCTATGCGCTGGTCACAATCAACCTGATCCTGATCGCCTTTTTCCTGCTCGATGCGCCGGTCGGCTCCTATGCCGCCCATACGCCCAACGTGCTGCTGCCGATCGGCAAGGCGATTACCGATTTCGGCACGTCCGGCTGGATCCTTTTTGCGGCCGCGCTCCTCTTCTTCGAAGCGCTCGCGGTCATCCGGCTCGCGCCCGGCCTGAAGGCCCGCTTCCAGGCGATGCTGGTCAGCCATGTTGCGGCTTACATCTTTGTGGCCGTTGCCGGCTCGGGCCTTCTCGTCAACCTGGTGAAGCGCATCATCGGCCGCGCCCGCCCGGTTCTTTACGAGCAATGGAGCTTTTACGGTCTCAGCCCCTTTTCCGGCTCCCGGTTCGAAAGCTTTCCTTCCGGTCACGCAACCACGGTCGGGGCATTCCTGATGGCGCTGGCGC
The DNA here is from genome assembly GCF_002968555.1 of Neorhizobium sp. T6_25. Classification (NCBI taxonomy): domain Bacteria; kingdom Pseudomonadati; phylum Pseudomonadota; class Alphaproteobacteria; order Hyphomicrobiales; family Rhizobiaceae; genus Neorhizobium; species Neorhizobium sp. T6_25. The sequence continues at coordinate 102,353 of NZ_PVBL01000010.1, read as the reverse complement.
TGCTCGCTCCGCGCTACCGCCTGTTCTTGCTGATCATGAGCTTCTGGCTCGGTTTTTCGCGCGTCATTGTCGCGGCGCATTATCCGAGCGACGTGATTGCCGGTCTTTCCTTCGGCGCCTGGTTCTCGGTCATCATGGCGATCGTCTTTTCCCGCTACGGGCTACTCTTCCGGCAGGAGCCTGACGGTTGGCCGGTTCCGCGCCGGCCCATTCCTCTCCTCCTGCGCCCCAATCGGGCGACAGTGCCATTCCCGCTCCGCGGCATTCCGCCGAAGCGGAAAGACTAAATACTCAAGGCGTATCGCGCAAAACGGCAAGGATTCCGGAGCATCATTAAGCCGAAGCGTAGGTGCCGGATCAAAGATACCGGCTCGAATTCCATAAGAACCTTCAAAAGCATAAGGGCCCGGCACATTTGTACCGGGCCCTTTTTTATCTGCTGATCCTGCCTCAGTGAGCGAGATCGACGTCCCGTTTCTCGCGGACGAACAGCACGCCGATGACGACCGTCAAAAGTGCGAAGATGACGGGATACCAGAGTCCTGCGAAAATATCGCCGGTGGAGGCGACGATTGCGAAGGAGGTGGCCGGCAGGAGGCCGCCGAACCAGCCGTTACCGATGTGGTAGGGCAGGGACATGGCCGTATAGCGAATGCGGGTCGGGAAGAACTCGACCAGGGCAGCGGCGATCGGGCCGTATACGATGGTGACGTAGATCACCATGATCGTCAGGATCGCGATGACCGTCAACGACTGACCGTTAGCCAAGGCGGAGAAAAAGCCGCTGACCTTGACCTTGCCCGGGTCGTTTGCCGCCGGATAACCAGCCGCAACCATAGCCGGGCCGAGCGCTGCGTTGAAGGCTGGGGCATCGGTGAAGGATATCGGCGCTCCGCCATTGACGACGAGTTGGGCCGGAGAGCCCGCAGGCGCTTCCACCAGCGTGTAGCGGAAAGCCTGAGTTGACATGGTGCGGCGCATCACATCGCAAGGCGTCGTGAAGGTGCGGATGCCGACCGGGTCGAACAGGGAACCGCAGGTGGCGGGATCGGCCCTGACTTCAGCCTTCACGGCTTCGATCGCCTTGGAATAGGTCGGGTTGGCCGCCGTTGTCAGGGCGCTGAACAGAGGGAAGTAAGTTGCTGCCGCGAGAAGGCAGCCCGCCAGGATCACCGGCTTCCTTCCGATCCGGTCAGAAAGAGAGCCAAACACCAGGAAGAAGGGTGTTGCGATGATCAACGCCCAGGCGATCAGCACGTTGGCAGTCAGAAGGTCGATCTTCAGCACAGTCTGCAGGAAGAACAGGGCGTAGAACTGTCCCGTATACCAGACGACCGCCTGGCCGACCACGAGGCCGAACAACGCGATCAGCACGATCTTGCCATTCCCCCAGTTACCGAAAGCTTCCGACAGTGGCGCCTTGGACTGAGTGCCTTCCTCCTTCATTTTCTTGAAGAGCGGTGATTCGTTCATCTGCAAGCGAATGTAGATCGATATGATGAGCAGGATGATCGACAGAAGGAAGGGAATGCGCCATCCACCCTGAAGCCCGAAGAGAATCGGCTGCGAGCTCGCGAAGGCTTCCTCGCCCATGTTGAGGCGCAAGGTCACGATCACGAACAGCGACAGGAGCAGACCCATGGTGGCCGTGGTCTGGATCCAGGCGGTATAGAAACCTCGCCGGTTGCGCGGCGAATGCTCGGCAACATAAACCACCGCGCCCCCATATTCACCGCCGAGCGCCAGGCCTTGAGCCATGCGCAGCGCCACGAGAATGATGGGCGCAGCAACGCCAATCTGGTCATAGCTTGGCAGAAGACCGACCGCGAAGGTCGACAGGCCCATGATCAGGATGGTGAGAAGGAAGGTGTATTTGCGGCCGACGAGATCGCCAAGACGACCGAAAACCAGAGCGCCGAAGGGGCGGACAAGGAAGCCGGCAGCGAATGTCAGCAGGGCGAAGATTGCCTGCGTTGCCGGCGGGAACTGCGAGAAGAACTGCTTGCCGATGATCGCGGCCAGCGTTCCGTAGAGATAGAAATCGTACCATTCAAAAACGGTGCCGAGCGAGGAAGCGATGATCACCTTCCTCTCCTCGGCCGTCATCGGCTTCGTCCTGGCGTCGACCGCCGTTGCGACATTTGCCATTGTCGTCCTCCCTTAAGATGAAACTCGCGTGCCGGCTCCGAGCCCGTTCCCTCCAGGGCCTGGATATGGCGACGCATTGTCGCAGATTGCCAGAATTCAAGGGCTAAGGAGAGCGATGCTTTGGGATTATGACTTTCGTCTAATATCGCGCCTGCCGTGCACAGCGAATGCTGCGGCGCGGCATAATGGCAATGCGGTGCATCACCTGCGTCAGCCGTCGCTTGACTCGTTCCAAAAATCTTTTAAACAACTTCGCGAACGGGAAGACACCCACATGCGCGCTTGCGAATTCCATATCGCTGCTTCCGCACTGCCGGCCATCCAGGCTGCGCAGCGGGCGTGTTTTGCCGCTTTCTCCAAAACCAAGGCCAAAACGACGACGAAAACCGTCTGACGTCTCTGGCCGCCGCTCTCTCCCCGGATGGCCGGGGATAAGGAATTCCGCGAGTGATCGCGGCTTCCCCCTCACCAAATCGAGGAGAGACAGAAAGAGAGCACAAAATGGGTTTCAAGATCGCAGTCGCCGGTGCAACCGGCAATGTCGGCAGGGAAATGCTGGCGATCCTTTCCGAGCGCGGCTTCCCGGTCGACGAAGTCGTGGCGCTGGCATCCGCCCGTAGCCAGGGAACCGAAGTTTCATTCGGCGACCGGACGCTGAAGGTTTCCAACCTGGAAAACTACGATTTTTCCGACACCGATATCTGCCTGATGTCGGCAGGAGGCGAGGTTTCCAAGAAGTGGTCGCCGAAGATCGGCGCCCAGGGCTGCGTCGTCATCGACAACTCTTCCGCCTGGCGCTACGACCAGGACGTTCCGCTGATCGTTCCGGAAGTGAACCCCGATGCGATCTCCGGCTTTACCAAGCGCAACATCATCGCCAATCCGAATTGCTCGACTGCCCAGCTCGTCGTTGCGCTGAAGCCGCTGCACGACTTCGCCAAGATCAAGCGCGTCGTCGTCTCGACCTACCAGTCGGTCTCCGGCGCCGGCAAGGAAGGCATGGACGAGCTCTTCACCCAGACCCGCGCCGTCTTCGTCGCCGATCCGGTCGAATCCAAGAAGTTCACCAAGCGCATCGCCTTCAACGTCATTCCGCATATCGATAGCTTCATGGAAGATGGCTATACGAAGGAAGAGTGGAAGGTTCTCGCCGAAACCAAGAAGATGCTCGACCCGAAGATCAAGGTGACCTGCACCGCCGTGCGCGTTCCGGTCTTCATCGGCCATTCGGAATCGGTCAATATCGAGTTCGAAAACGAGATCAGCGCAGACCAGGCCAGGGATATCCTGCGCGAAGCTCCGGGCTGCCTCGTCATCGACAAGCATGAAAACGGCGGCTACATCACGCCTTACGAATGCGCCGGCGAGGATGCCACCTACATTTCCCGTATCCGCGAGGATGCGACGGTGGAAAACGGCCTCAATATCTGGGTCGTTTCCGACAACCTGCGCAAGGGTGCCGCGCTCAACGCCATCCAGATCGCCGAATTGCTCGTCAATCGCGGCCTGATCAAGCCGCGCAAGGCTGCTGCCTGATAAATAATAAATTTATTAAGCATGTTCCGATAGAAACCCCGTCAGAAATGGCGGGGTTTTTCTTTCGAATCACCCATATCACGAACTATTCATGAACGGGAGAGTTGCGATTGTCTGCAACCGCCGCCATAAGGCCGAAACAATGCACATTATCCGGACGCTTCCGACTTAAGCGATCCGGCTCTCGGGGACGGGTTTGACCGCATGAAGAAGATTTTGCTCGCAGGATTGATCGCAACCGGTTTCATGACCGCTAGTCCGGCGTTTGCCGCGCTCCAATGCGGCAACGATTCATCCGGCTTCGCCCGCTGGGTCGAAGAGTTCAAGCGGGTTGCACCTTCGAGCGGCGTCAACCCTTCCGTCGTCGAGAAGGCCTTCTCGAACGTCTCCTACAACCGCGCGACCATCAGCGCCGATCGCGGCCAGAAAAGCTTCAAGCTCTCCTTCGAGGACTTCATGAAGAAGCGCGGCGGAGCCGCCATCATCTCCCGCGGCAAGGGCATGAAATCCGGCAACGCTTCGCTGTTTGCGCAGATCGAACGCCGCTACGGCGTGCCGGCCGGCCCGATCATCGCCATCTGGGGCATGGAAACCGGTTTCGGCAGCTTCATGGGTGATCAGCACACGCTTTCCGCCGTCGCGACGCTCGCTTACGATTGCCGCCGCTCCGCCTATTTCACCGAGCAGCTTTATGCGGCCCTTCAGCTCGTCGGCCGAGGCGATCTGAGCATCACCGCCCGCGGTGCTGCCCATGGAGAGATCGGCCAGACCCAGTTCCTGCCGCTGAACGTCGTCCGCTACGGCGCCGACGGCGACGGCGACGGCCATATCGACATGGTCCGTTCGCGTGCCGACGCGCTCGCCTCGACCGCCAACTTCCTGAAAGGCCACGGCTGGAGGCCAGGTGCTGGTTACCAGCCGGGCGAGCCGAACTTCGCTGCTATCCAGGGCTGGAACGCCGCGAGCGTCTACCAGAAGGCGATCGCCTATATGGGCGCGCAGATCGACGGCCAATAAGCCAGCCGGCCATCAAGCTTCGCTTCACCTGAAAAAATTCAGGCCGACGCCTGTTCGGCCTGCTCCGGCGGTTCGGTGAGGTCCGGGCGGACGAAATCGCCCTTGCTGTCCATGATCCAGAGCTCGCCGGTCGAAATGTCGAACCAGGCGCCGTGAATGCCGAGCTTCCCTTCTTCGCCGAGTTTGCGAACAAAGGGAAACGTTTGCAGATTGGCGATCGAATTGCGGATCGAGACCCGCTCCAGCGCCGTCTGGCGTTCGGCCTGCGTCATGAATTCGTTGTTTTGGATCTGCTCGGCGGCGGGCTTCACCAGCCCCATCCACTTGCCGATGAAGTCGCCCGGCGACAGCGGCTCCATGGCAGGATCGAGAGCTGCCCGGATGCCGCCGCAGCGGCCATGGCCCATCACCACGATATTGTCGATCTCCAGCACCTGAACGGCATATTCGAGCGCTGCCGAGGTGGCATGAAACTGGCTGTCGGGCTCGTAGGGCGGCACCATGTTCGCGACGTTGCGCACGACAAAAAGCTCGCCCGGCCCGCAGTCGAAAATGGTCTCCGGCGCAGACCGGGAGTCGCAACAGGCGATCAGCAGCGTATGGGGCTTCTGCCCCTTGTCCGCCAGCACCCGGTAACGCTCGCGTTCGTCACTATAGCGACCGCTCATGAAATTGCGGTAGCCCGCCAGTAGTCTGTCAGGAAAATCCGTCATGGAGCAACGATTATAGCGCCGTCGAGGGAAGATCAACGGCCATTGTGCATCTGCGAACTTCCGGCGCCGATTAGCGCTTGATCCGCTGCAAGGGATGCACGAGGCGGCGCATCTGAACCATCGCCATCGGCGTGGAAAGGCTCGACGCGTCCGTCTCCAGCGTCAGCTCGTCGCCGCCGCGCTTGGCCGTGCGCGCAAGGACTTCGAAAACGCTCGCGGTTGCCAGCTGCAGCGCCTTTTCCTCCTCCATGCCGGCCAGGATGCGCCCGAGGAAGAGCGCTCCCAGAAGGTCGCCGAGCCCGTTCGGCGGATTGTCGATCAGCCGGTGTTCGGCAAGCAGCGCATGTTTGCCAGTCAGATAAAGATTGCCGGTACCGCCCGCCATCATCGGCACCGCCGAGGTCACCAGGATGCGCGGCGGCCCGAGCGCGATTGCGGCATCCATGATATCGTTGTTGGTTTCGAGCGGTGCGCCGGAAAGCCAAGCGAGTTCGTAGCGGTTCGGGGTGGCGATCGTTGCAAGCGGAATGAGTTCGTCGCGGATCGCTTCCGCCGTCGGCTGCGGAATATAGAGCCCGCCGAGATCGCCCATGACGGGATCGCAGACATAGAGAAGGCCGGGATTCTTCTCCTTCAGCGCCCTGATCAGCCGCGCCACCGAACGCGGCTGGGCGGCATTGCCGAAATAACCGGTCAACACCGCCTTCACTTCTCCCAGCCATGGCGCACGAATAAGATCGTCTATAGCCTTGTCGAAATCTGATTCGGGAAAGGTCAGCCGTGTAGAAGGCCCATGACCGGGATGCCAGGGGAGGACGACGGTCGGCATTGCCCAGACGGGAAATCCCAGCGTCTCGAGCGCGAAGACGGTGGCGCGATTGCCGACCGAGCCGCGCACGACATGGCTGGAGATGACGAGGACGGCACTGCTGGTATCCTGCATGAGACTGCTTTCCGGCTACGATGGCCCTGTTGATCGTTTCTTCGTCGCCGCATGTCAACAAGCCTTCACGGAACAATGAAACGTGTAGTGCCGACGGACATGGATCAGCCACGTTGCTGCACGATGACACACATCTAATTTATTCCGTCCGGGGACGGAAAAAGGGGAGAGGGACATGGCCGTCAGGCAGAATCCGAAACGGGAAAAACAGATCGAAAGCGCGCGCAAGATCGTTGCCGCGAGCAAGGGGCCGCATCTCGACCCGCTCATCCTGTTCGCCCGGGCCAGCACTGACGACCTCGAAAGCTTTACGCCGGAAATGCTGGCGCTTTCCGCCAAACATGCAGCTGAGCGGCTGATGGCCTGGACGCGGATCCGGGCCGACATCACGGTGGAACCGATCGCCGGTGTCGAGCCGGACGGTATTCCGGTCTCGGTGCTGACCGTCGTCGACCGCAACATGCCCTTCCTGTTCGACTCGGTCATGGGCGAGGTGACTGCCACCCACCGCGACCTCAGCATGGCGGTTCATCCGATCCTGGTCGTTGAGCCGGGCAAGGAACCGGCTCTCCGTTCAAACGAACAGCCCAGCGACCCGGCTCATCATGTGAGCCTCATCCAGATCCATCTTTCGCCGCTCAACGAGGAACAGGCCGCTTCGCTCACCGAGCGCATCCGCTACATTCTTGATCAGGTTCACCTGTCGATCACCGACTGGGGCTCCATGCTGGAAGTCCTCGACGGCGCAGCCAAGCAGCTCAGCAATTCGACAAGCCGCCGCAAGGCCGATCGCGACGAGGCGCTCGCCTTCCTGGACTGGCTTCGCGACGACAACTTCACCTTCCTCGGCATGCGCGAATACGTCTATTCCGGCAAGGGCACGGAGGCCAAGGTCGAACGCGGCAAGGGCCGCGGTCTCGGCATCCTCTCCGATCCGGATGTGCTGGTGCTGCGCCAAGGCAAGGACGCGGTAACGACCACGCCGGAAATCCTCGAGTTCCTCGACGGCCCCGATTTCCTGATCGTCACCAAAGCCAATGTGAAATCGGTGGTGCACCGCCGCGCCTATATGGATTATGTCGGCGTCAAACGCTTCGACGAAAAGGGCGAAGTGGTCGGCGAGCTGCGTGTCGTCGGTCTTTTCACGGCAACCGCCTATACCCACTCCGTGCGCGACATCCCTCTCCTGCGCGCCAAGACCGGCCGGGTGGAGGAGCAGTTCGGCTTCGACCCCGACAGCCATTCCGGCCGCATGCTGGAAAACACGCTCGAATCCTATCCGCGTGACGACCTCTTCCAGATCGATGCCGATCTGCTGGCCCGCTTCTGCGAGCAGATCATGGAACTGAGCGAGCGTCCGCGCGTCCGGGTCCTGCCGCGCATTGACCATTTTGACCGTTTCGTCTCGGTGATCGTCTATGTGCCTCGCGAGGACTACAATTCCCTGGTCCGCGAGAAAGTCGGCGACTACCTGACCAAGGTCTATGACGGCCACGTCTCCGCCTATTACCCGGCTTTCCCGGAAGGCGGCGTCGCCCGCGTCCACATGATCATCGGCCGACGCGGCGGCAAGACCCCGAGAATCGCGCAGGGCAAGCTCGAGGAAGCGATCCGGCTCATCGCCACCCCCTGGGAGGACCGCTTTGCAGCGCTTGCGGAGAAGGGGCCGCGGCTCTCCGTTAGCCAGGCCTTCCAGGAAGCCTTCTCGCCCGAGGAAACCTTCGCCGACCTGCCGGACATCGCCGCCTGCGCCGCCGGCGAAACGATCCGCATCGCCTTCTATCGCCGCCCCGGCGACGCCGCCAACACGGTGTCGCTGAAGATCTTCCACAAGGACCGGCACCTGTCGCTCTCCCGCCGCGTGCCGCTTCTCGAAAACCTTGGCTTCCACGCCGTCAGCGAGCAGACGTTCGAGATCGAGGTCGGGCCGGAAAACGACCGCAAGCTGATCGTCCTCCACGACATGGAACTGCAGCTCGGCGACGGGCGCGAGGTCGACCTGTCCCGCGAAGGCCTGGCTCTGGAAGAGGCCTTTCTCTCGGCCTTCGAAGGCCTGATCGACAACGACGCCTTCAACCGGCTGGTTCTGCTGGCTGGCCTGTCGGCCCGCGAAGTCACGGTGCTGCGCGCCTATTCCCGTTATCTGCGCCAGACCGGCATCGTTTATTCGCAAGCCTATATCGCCGATACGCTGGTGAAATACCCGGCCATATCCGCCGCCATCTTCCGCCTCTTCCGCGACGGCTTCGACCCGAAGATCACTGAGAAGGCCCGCATCAAGAAACTCACCGACCATCACGCCGAAATCGAAGACGCCCTCGGCAACGTGCCCAATCTCGACGAGGACCGCACGCTTCGCCGTTTCGTCAATGCGGTCGATGCCACGCTCAGGACCAACTATTTCCAGCGCGACGCCAATGGCGCACCGAACCGGATGTTCGCCTTCAAGCTCGATCCGAAACTGCTCGACGGCCTGCCGGAACCCCGGCCCTTCCGTGAAATATTCGTCTACGGCACCGAGGTCGAAGGCGTGCATCTGCGCTTCGGCAAGGTTGCGCGCGGCGGCTTGCGCTGGTCGGACCGCGGCGAGGACTATCGGACGGAAATCCTCGGCCTCGTGAAGGCGCAGCAGGTCAAGAACGCCGTGATCGTGCCGGTCGGCGCCAAGGGCGGCTTCTTCCCGAAGATGCTGCCCCCCGCGAGCTCCCGCGACGCGTTCTTCAATGCCGGCAAGGACGCCTACAAGACTTTCATCCGCACGCTCCTGTCGATCACCGACAACATCGTCGGCGCCGACATTGTCGGGCCGCCGGACACGATCCGCATCGATGGCGACGACCCGTATTTCGTGGTTGCCGCCGACAAGGGTACGGCGACCTTCTCCGACACCGCCAACGGCCTGGCGCAGGAAGCCGGCTTCTGGCTCGACGACGCCTTCGCCTCCGGCGGCTCGGCCGGTTACGACCACAAGAAGATGGGCATCACCGCCCGCGGCGCCTGGGAGGCCGTGAAACGGCATTTCCGCGAAAAGGACATCGACATCCAGACGACGCCGTTCACGGTCGCCGGCGTCGGCGACATGTCCGGCGACGTCTTCGGCAACGGTATGCTGCTGTCGCGCAAGATCCGCCTCATCGCGGCCTTCGACCATCGCGATATCGTCATCGATCCGGACCCGGATATCGAAAAGTCCTTCACCGAGCGCGAGCGCATGTTCGCCCTGCCCCGTTCGAGCTGGCAGGATTACGACAAGTCGACCCTTTCCGAAGGGGCAATGGTCATTTCCCGCTCGGAGAAGTCTGTAAAGCTCACCAGGCAGGCCGCTGCCGCAATCGGTATCGACAAGACGACGGCGACGCCCTTCGAGATCATGACCGCGATCCTGAAGAGCCCCGTCGACCTTCTCTGGTTCGGCGGCATCGGCACCTATATCAAGGCTGCCTCCGAGTCCGACACGGAAGTCGGCGACCGTGCCAATGATCCCATCCGCATCACCGCGGTGGAAGTGCGCGCCAGCGTCGTCGGCGAGGGCGCCAATCTCGGCATGACCCAGAAGGGCCGCATCGCCTATTCACTGAACGGCGGTCGCTGCAATTCCGACGCGATCGACAATTCGGCCGGCGTCAATTCCTCCGACGTCGAGGTCAACATCAAGATCGCCCTCAACCCGGCCATGCAGGAGGGCCGCCTGACCCGCGACAAGCGCAACCAGCTTCTCGCCTCGATGACCGAGGAAGTCGGCCATCTCGTGCTGCGCAACAACTACCTGCAGCCGCTGTCGATCTCGCTGACGGAACGCAAGGGCACCGGCAACCGCGAGGAGCTTTCGAGGCTGATGTCGGTGATGGAATCGCATGGCCAGCTCAACCGCAAGGTCGAAACCCTGCCCGACGACGCGGAACTCGCCGAACGTTATTCCTCCGGCAGGCCGTTGACCCGGCCGGAGATCGGCGTGCTTCTCTCCTATTCGAAGATCGTACTGTTCGACGCCCTGATCGAAAGCAGTCTGCCCGACGATCCGTATTTCTCGGCCGTCCTGAAGGCCTATTTCCCGGCAAAGATGCAGAAGGCTTATGCGGCGGACATCCAGTCCCACCGCCTGCACCGCGAAATCGTCGCCACCGCGCTCGCCAACGAAGCGATCAACCGCGGCGGCCCCGGTTTCGTGCAGCAGATGAGCGACATGACCGGCGCCACGGCGGCGAATGTCGTCAAGGCCGCCTTCCTTGCCCGCGACGGTTTCGAACTTCCCAAGCTCTGGGCCGAGATCGATGCGCTGGACGGAAAAATTCCCGGCCAGCTGCAGAACGATCTCTATGCCCGCACCACCGAGACCTTTGCAGAAGCAACCCGCCTCATCCTGCAGACGCAGGTCGGCACCGGCGACGTGGACGGCGCGATGAGCCGCCTCAAGGCAGCGATTAAGGGGCTGCGCTCGTCGCTATCAGGCGGAGATTTCGTGGAAACCGCGGCACGCGCTGCGGAACTCGAAGCGCAGGGCATTCCGGCGTCGCTTGCCCGTGAAATCCTGTTGCTGTCGACGCTGGTCCTGGTGCCGGAGATCATGCTGATCGCCGACCGCACCGGCGAGACGATGGCGCGCGCCACCGAGAGCTATTTCGCCGTCACCGAAACCTTCCGGGTCAATCAGCTGATCGGTGCGGGCGACCGCATCAGCACCTCGGAACATTACGAGAGCCTGGCGCTCTCCCGCAGCCTGCAGCAGCTCGCCTCGGCCCGCCGCGATATCGTCATCGCCGCGCTGACCGCCCATCCGAAGGAGAAGAAGCCGTTGGAAGCCTGGGTCGGCGGCGACCGGGTGCGGGTGAACCGCATTGGTGCCGAACTGGTGACCTTGAGCGAAAGCGGCGAGTTGACGCTTCCGAAGATCACCGTCGCAGCCGGTCTCCTGAGCGATCTTGCGCATGGTCGGGCGATGTAGGACAACGGACCGAACTGGCTGATCCGGGGGAAAAATGGCCGTTACTGATGTGGACGAAGCGCCGGCAAAAACGAGCCGGCGCGGCATCTGGGGCTGGATGTTCTTCGATTGGGCGGCCCAGCCGTTCTTCACCGTCGTCACCACCTTCATCTTCGGCCCCTATTTCGTTTCCCGGCTGAGCGAGGACCCCGTCTCGGCGCAGGCGGCGTGGAGCAACATGGCGACAGTCTCGTCGCTGGTCATCGCCGTCTTCTCCCCCATCCTCGGCTCAATCGCCGACCAGGCCGGCCCCCGCAAACCCTGGATCGCCTTTTTTGCGATGATCAAGATCGCCTGTGTCTCGGCCCTCTGGTTCGCAGCGCCCGGTTCGCCGATCATCTGGCCGATGATCTTCATGATCTTCGCGTCGATCGCCGCGGAGTTCTCGACCGTCTTCAACGATTCGATGATGCCGCGGCTGGTCTCCAAGGCGGATGTCGGCCGCATTTCCAACGTCGCATGGGGGCTCGGTTATCTTGGCGGCATGATCGTGCTGATCGCCGTCGTGGTGCTGCTCGCAGCCAATCCTGAAACCGGCAAAACGCTGATCGGCATCCCCCCGCTTTTCGGCCTCGATCCGCATCTCGGCGAGGACGCCCGCATTACCGGTCCTATCTCCGCCCTCTGGTATTTCCTGTTCATCCTGCCGATGTTCTTCTTCACGCCGGACGCCGTGAAGGGCCTGCCGCTCGGCGCGGCGGTCCGCTCCGGCATAAGGGAACTTGGCGGCACGCTACGGGACCTGAGGCAGCGCACCGGCATCGCGAAATTCCTGCTCGCCCGCATGCTCTACCAGGACGGCGTCAACGGCCTGCTGATCCTCGGCGGCACGTTTGCGGCCGGGATGTTCGGCTGGGCGACGATCGAGATCGGCATTTACGGCATCATCCTGAATGTCGTTGCGATCTTCGGCTGCATCGTCGCCGGCTGGCTCGACCGCCTGCTCGGCTCGAAGATCGTCGTGATCATCAGCCTGGTATTGCTGGTGATCGCTACCCTCGGCATCATTTCCACCGGCCCGGGCTTCGTCTTCTTCGGCCTTCTGCCGCTCTCGGGAGAGGACAGCGGCGGCCTGTTCGGCACCGCTGCGGAAAAAGCCTATATCCTGTTCGGATTGCTGATCGGCATCGCCTTCGGCCCCGTCCAGGCCTCGTCGCGATCCTACCTTGCCCGCAGCGTCAGTCTTTCGGAGACCGGCCGATATTTCGGCATCTATGCGCTGTCCGGCCGGGCGACGAGCTTCCTCGCGACGCTGTTCTTCTCGCTCATGACCTATGCCAGCGGCTCCGCCCGGCTCGGCATGGCAACGCTGCTGATCTTCCTCGTGGCGGGGCTGCTGCTGCTGCTTGCGACGCCCTATCCGGCGAGCAGGAAGTAGAGACGGATAGCTATTCCGCTGGGAGGTGGATCCTCGGGTCGAGCCCGAGGATGACGGAGCGCGTGGGATTGCCAGGTCAAAGCAAGAAACCTAGCGGTTCATCAAACGTCTCTTTGGGCAGCCTTTGAAACCCTTACAGCCGTCATCCTCGGGCTTGACCCGAGGATCCACGCCACACCCTCAGAGCATGACGTCCAGCAACATCAATGCCGAAAATGCCGCATCCCGGTAAAGACCATCGCCACGCCATGCTCGTCGGCAGCGGCGATCACCTCGTCGTCGCGCATGGAACCGCCCGGCTGGATGACCGCCGTGGCCCCGGCCGCGATGGCCGAAAGCAGACCGTCGGCGAAGGGGAAGAAGGCTTCCGAGGCCACCGCGGAACCCTTGGTCATCGGCTCGACCCAACCCATGGCCCTGGCCGCCTCTTCCGCCTTGATGCCGGCAATGCGGGCGGAATCGATGCGGCTCATCTGGCCGGCTCCGATGCCGGCCGTCTGGCCGTTCTTGGCGTAGACGACCGCATTCGACTTCACGTGCTTGGCGACCTTGAAAGCGAACTTCATGTCTTCGAGTTCGGTCGGCGTCGGCGCGCGCTTGGTGACGATGCGCAGGTCGATGTCTTCGACCATGCCGTTGTCGCGGGTCTGGACCAGCAGGCCGCCCGAAACGGTCTTCGCCGTCAGGCCGCGCGAGCGCGGGTCCGGCAGGCCGCCGGTCACCAGCAGGCGCAGGTTCTTCTTGGCCGCGATGATCGCCTGGGCCTCGTCGGAAACCGCAGGCGCAATGATCACTTCCGTAAACAGCTTGACGATCTCTTCGGCCGTCTCCGCATCCAGAAGCTGGTTGACCGCGATGATGCCGCCGAAGGCCGAGGTGGAATCGCAGGCGAGTGCCCGCAGATAGGCTTCCTTGAGGCTCGGGCCGGTTGCGACGCCGCAGGGGTTCGCATGCTTGATGATCGCGCAGGCCGGAGCCTTTTCCGGCGAGAATTCGGCGATCAACTCGAAGGCGCCGTCGGTGTCGTTGATATTGTTGTAGGAAAGCTGCTTGCCCTGAAGCAGTTTTGCGGTCGCCACGCCCGGACGGTTTTCGCCGGTCACGTAGAAGCCGGCGCTCTGGTGCGGGTTCTCGCCATAGCGCATCTCTTCCTTCAGCACGCCGCCGATCGTCCGGTAGCGCGGGATTTCAATGTCGAGCGCTTCCGCAAACCAGTTCGAGATCGCCGTGTCATAGGCCGCCGTGCGGGCATAGGCCTTGGCGGCGAGCTTCTGGCGGAAGGCATAGACGGTCTGCCCGTCATTCGAGCGCAGCGCCTCGATCAGCGCCGGGTAGTCGGAAGGATCGGTGACGGTGGTCACATAGGCATGGTTCTTGGCGGACGCGCGGATCATCGCCGGGCCGCCGATATCGATATTCTCGACCGTCGTCGGGTAGTCGCCGCCGGCGGCGCGCACTTCCTCAAACGGGTAAAGGTTGATGACGGCAAGATCGATGCCTTCGATATCGTGTTCCTTCATCGCCGCGACGTGTTCCGCATCGTCGCGGATCGCCAGCAGGCCGCCATGCACGGTCGGGTGCAGCGTCTTCACCCGCCCGTCCATGATTTCCGGAAAACCGGTGACTTCCGACACGTCGGTCACGGCAAGGCCCGCGGCAGCGATCGCCTTGTGCGTACCGCCGGTCGACAGCAGCTTCACACCGCGTTCAGTGAGGGCTTTGGCAAGCTCGATGATACCGGTCTTGTCGGAGACCGAGAGCAGCGCGGTGCGGATCCTGATGCGGTCGGGAGCGGGGATCTTCTTGGAAACGACGGCCATCGGTCTCTCCTGGAAAGGCGCCGCGGAACCCGGCGCGAAGGTAAGATGGCCGCCCGTTAGCACAGCTTGGCGGAAGAAGAAACGGCCTATTCGCCGCGTCTCAGCATCCAGCGTATTTCCGAAGTCTCCGGCGGAGAAAACTCGATGACGAGCTGCTGGCTCGGCCGCACGCCGGAGACGTCGGCAAAGAAGATGTCCTCGTCGATCATCACCTGCAGCCCCGGTGCCGCAAAGATCCAGGTCTCGCCATCCGGCGCACGCATGCTGACGCTCTCCTCGTCCCGGCGCGACAGCGTGATGACCGGATGGATGTGGAAACGCGCCACCGCCAGGAACGGCCCGCTTTCGGCCACCTCGCCCTCCGGCAGGAAGAGCCTATCGTGGCCCTTGATCTTGTTGCCCTTCACATTGAGGCCGATCTCGCGTTCGTGGAAATAACCGAACTGGTGGACGTAGCCGTCGTGGCTGGCCCGCAGCCAGTCATTGCCGTGCAAGTCGTCCCAGCGCTCCACCTCCACTTCCGACACGCCGCCGAGCAGCATGGAGCCTGCGAACCGGGACCGGATGATGCGGCTGGACGACGTTTCGTTGAGGGTCACCGTCGAGTGGGCGGGCGTCGAGCGTGCCATGTGCCGGTAGTTTCGCCCCGCATATTTCGGCGAGCCGCAATTGACGATGAAGCGGTGCCGGCCGGCCGACATCTCGAAGGACAGGCAGCCCGCATGCGCCCCACGGGAAAGCCCGGGAGAGAGCGGGCGGCCGGTATCGACGATCAGCGTCGTGCCGTCCGCCGAGAGGCGATGATAGTTCATGTGCGGCAGCGCCTTGAACGGCTTGCCGGCCGTTTCGTCGTAACGCAGCACCGACATCAGCTCGCTCGCGGGCGTCGAGCTCGCGCCGTTGAACAGCGCCAGATCGCCATCCTGATGGCGAAAGAAGCGGAGCGCCGGATACATGCGATCGATCGTCGGGATGAGCTTCTGCGGCAGGTCGTGGCCGAGATTGATATAGGTCTGGCGAAGCGGCAGGAGATCGATCAGCAGGTCGAGCACCGCCCGCGGATTGCGCGATACATGCCCGCCATCGGCAAGGATCTGGCGTTCGAGCTCCCGATCCAGCCGCCCGCCCTCGCGCCGGATATAGGCGGCCCGCGTCGGCATCGAGATCGAGGCCATGGCAAGCGCGATCCTGAGCCGCAGCCGCGTATCGCCCTCCGGCGTGCAGCCGGCTATCTTTCTGAGATACCGGACCTGATAGGCGAGGCTTTTCATGAAACGCCGGTAGAAACCGGCTTCTGCGCCCTGCAGCACGACGGTGGAATGCGAAAGCCAGGCGATCACCCGCTCCGCTGCGACATGCGCTTCCCAGGCAATGCCCTGCGGGCGTCGGCCATAAAGCGCGATCCAGTCAGCGACCACCTGTCGGGCGCTAGCACAGGCGGCTTCCGTCTTGTTGGTGCGGACATGGCGGAGCCAGGCGAAGGAATGCAGCCGCTCTGCTGCCGCCCGCGACGGCAGCTCGACGGAGAACGGCGATTGACCGTAGGTTTCGAGAATCCGCCCGGCGAGCGGGAACCGGCCTTCCAGGATTTCCTCCGCCACGAACGGATCGAGCGCCCTCAGATCAGTCGGCGCGACGATCAGCCGATCCGGCACCTGCATGGAAAACGAAGTCGCGGCCAGGCGGAATCCCGCGGAACGCCGGCAAAGGCGCCGCCAGATTTCCCGCAAGCCGAAGGACATCAGCCTTCGGCGATCCGCGAGCCGCATCTTCAATCTGGAATACTCCGCAGGAATCAGCCTCCGCCCC
This sequence comes from Neorhizobium sp. T6_25, assembly GCF_002968555.1. NCBI lineage: Bacteria > Pseudomonadati > Pseudomonadota > Alphaproteobacteria > Hyphomicrobiales > Rhizobiaceae > Neorhizobium > Neorhizobium sp. T6_25. The sequence goes on along the minus strand of NZ_PVBL01000010.1, from coordinate 86,008 downwards.
GCCAGCGGGAATCAACTATTAGATTGTTCGAAAGTATCAGTCCGTATGGTGAAGAAACCCTTACCGCACCTGAAGGACGCTCGCGAAGAAGCCATCCATGCCACCAACAAAATTTTCGCTGGCGGGCAGCATGGCCGGCGTGGTGCGGAATTCGCCGAGCGGCGAGATCGCCCCTTCCAGCCCCGGCCAGTCCTCAGGGTTGACGGCCACGCGTTTCAATTCGGGATGGTCCTTGAGCACGCGCACGACCAGTTCTTCCCCCTCCAGCGAATCGAGCGAGCAATTGGAGAAAACGATAATGCCGCCCGATTTCACCAGCGTGACGGCGTGCCGCAGCATCTTTTCCTGCAGAGCCGCGAGCTTCGTCACATCCTCCGGTCCCTTGGTCCAGAACACATCCGGATGCCGGCGCGTCGTGCCGGTCGAGGAACAGGGCGCATCGAGCAGCACGCCATCCAGCAGTTCTGCCGGCTTGAAATCGAAAAGGTCGCCGCTGACCAGTTCCGCCTCGTAACCGAGCCGACCGAGGTTTTCTTTCAGCCGTGCCAGCCGGTTGACGGATTGCTCGACGGCGATCACCTCGGCACCAGCCGCGATCAGCTGCGCCGTCTTGCCGCCGGGGGCGGCGCAGAGGTCGGCGACCTTCTTGCCCTTCAGGTCGCCGAACAGCTTTGCGGGAATGCTGGCGGCGACATCCTGCACCCACCAGACACCTTCATCGAACCCTTCGAGCGCGGAAACCGCGCCATCGAAGGCCGCGAGGCGAATGCTGCCGGTCGGCAGAACCGTGCCGCCGAGCTTTTCGGCCCAGGCTGCGGGATCGGATTTGACCGTCAGGTCGATGGCCGCCGGAACAAGCTGCGCTTCGGCGATACGATCCGCCTCCGCCTCGCCGTAGAGGGCGACCAGCCGCTTGCGGAACCAGGCCGGCACCGGGGAGATGGTGGCGGTCGCGGTGAGTATCTCGTCCTTTTCCCGGTCCAGCCGGCGCAGCACCGCATTTACGAGCTTGGCAAAGCGGCGGTTGCGCGGGTCGCGATTGGCCTGCTCGACCGCAAGGTCGACGGCCGCATGCGGCGGCACGTCGAGATGCAGGATCTGCGCGGCAGCAATCACCAGCACGTGGTGAAGTGCCCGAGCGCCTTCGGGCAGCGGCGTGTCGATCAGCGAAGCGATCGCCGCCTCGATGCGCGGCAGATGACGAAGTGCAGTATTGAGGATGGCGCGCGTCAACGCCCGATCGGCATCGCTGAGCGCCCTATAGGCCGGATTGCCATGGACGAGGTCGAGCATGCCGTCGAGCGAAATCTTACGGTCGACGACGGCCGCCAGAAGCTTTGCGGCCGTGACCCGAACCTCGAGACCTGCCTTGAAGGGACCGCTTTCCTTCTCCGAGTGAGCCGGTTTCCTGCGCTGTTCCGCAGGTTTGCCTGCTGGCTTGTAAGGCTTCTTGTTCTTCTTGGCTTCGTTCAAGACCAGGGACCTTTGCGCGGTTCATCCGAGCCGCGGCCCCAACCGGTATTCGGAACGGAGCGCGCGGTGCGCTGCGGTCTATCAGCCTGGAACCCGGCCGTCGAGGCACCACTACCGAACTCCCCGGCCATCTGCTGGAGCGCGGCGATACGGTTCCCGGTATCCGGGTGGGTCGAGAACAGGTTGTCCATGCGCTCGCCCGACAACGGGTTGATGATGAACATATGCGCCGTTGCCGGATTGCGCTCGGCTTCGTAGTTCGGGATCTGATGCGCAGCGCCGGCGATCTTCCCGAGTGCCGAGGCGAGCCACAGCGGATTGCCGCAGATTTCGGCGCCGCGCCGGTCGGCCGAATATTCGCGCGTCCGGCTGATCGCCATCTGCACCAGCATCGCGGCGAACGGGGCGACGATCATCGCCACCAGCACGCCGATGAAACCGAGCGGATTGTTGTTTTCGCGGTTGCCGCCGAAGAAGAAGGCGAAATTGCCGAGCATCGAGATCGCGCCGGCAAGCGTCGCGGTGATCGTCATCGTCAGCGTATCGCGGTTCTGGATATGCGCGAGCTCATGCGCCATCACGCCCGCCACTTCCTCATGCGTCAGCCGCTGCATCAGCCCGGTGGAAGCCGCGACCGCGGCGTTCTGCGGGTTGCGGCCGGTCGCAAAGGCGTTCGGCTGCGGATTGTCGTAGACATAGACCTTCGGCATCGGCAGGCCGGCATTGGCCGAAAGGTCGCGGATCATGTTGTAGAATTCCGGTGCGCTGCGCGCATCGACCTCCTGCGCATGGTAGGCCGAAAGCACCATCTTGTCGGAATTCCAGTAGGAAAACAGGTTCATCCCGGCAGCGATCACCAACGCGATCATCATGCCGCCCGTGCCGCCGATCAGGAAGCCGATCCCCATGAAGAGGGCCGTCATGAAGGCCAGAAGCATGGCGGTGCGCATTACATTCATCGTCATCTCTCCCGTTGCCGATATCGTCCCAGGGCGGTTAAAGGGTTTTCCACTGGGCGCGAACACCTTATGATGTGGTCAATTCAACCAGAATTTTCAATAATCCACCCGGCGAAGCCCACGATGCAAAGCGCAGATAACGACAATTCCGAAATCGTACCGGAAGAAGGTGCGCCCAAGAAGCAGCTTTCCCCAGCCGCCGAGCGCGCGCTCAAGGAAGCCGAGGAACGCCGCCAGGCGGCCGCCAAGGCCGAAACGCCGCAAGAATTCGGCGGCCGAGGCGGCGCCGACCCCGCACGCTTCGGCGACTGGGAGATCAACGGCCGGGCGATCGATTTCTAAGTAAATATTCCTATTGACTTTGCTAATAGATTGGAATTTATTCCTTTCCATGATCAAGTCGCTTCTGATTCTCACTGGCATCGCTGCGGTGTTCGCCACCGAAGCGGAAGCGCGTGACGAGATCTCCGGGCCGGTCGCGGCGGAGATCCTGCGGGTCATCGACGGCGATACGCTGCTGGTCGAAGCCCAGCCTTGGCCGCAGCAGAAGATGGAAGTTTATGTGCGTATTCGGGGCATCGATGCGCCGGAGCTGAAATCGAAATGCGAGCGGCTTCGTGAGGCGGGCCTTGGCGCCCAACGTGCGCTCGAAGCGCTGACCGCCCAATCACGCAAAATTCAGCTCACCCATATTTCCGGCGACAAATATTTCGGCCGCATCGTCGCAGACGTGGTGCTCTCCGATGGCCGCAGCGCCGGCGGCGACCTGTTGCTCGCGGGCCTCGTGCAGACATATGACGGCGGCCGCAAGCCGCGGCAGGCCTGCGACACGGAATGAAAGGCCGCCCGGTTTCCCGAGCGGTCTTTGGGTTCGATCAGCCCGCCTTGTTCTGGCGGTTGGCGATCAGGTCGTCGACCACTCCGGGATCGGCAAGCGTCGAGATATCCCCGAGCGCGCCGAAGTCGTCCTCTGCGATCTTGCGCAGGATGCGGCGCATGATCTTGCCGGAGCGGGTTTTTGGCAGGCCGGGTGCGAACTGGATCTTGTCCGGTGCCGCGATCGGGCCGATCTCCTGGCGGACGTGCTTCACCAGTTCCTGACGCAGCGCATCGCCGCCTTCGTGGCCGGACATCAGGGTCACGTAGCAATAGATGCCCTGCCCCTTGATATTGTGCGGATAACCGACGACAGCGGCCTCCGACACCAGATGGTGCGAGACGAGTGCCGACTCCACTTCCGCCGTGCCGAGACGGTGGCCGGAAACGTTCAGCACGTCGTCGACGCGGCCGGTGATCCAGTAATAACCGTCCTCGTCGCGCCGGCAGCCGTCACCGGTGAAATATTTGCCCTTGTAGGTCGAGAAATAGGCCTGGATGAAGCGGTCGTGGTCGCCGTAGAGCGTGCGCATCATGCCCGGCCAGCTGTCCGCGATGCAGAGATTGCCGTCGGCCGCGCCTTCCAGCACCTTGCCCTCGTTGTCGACCAGTTCCGGCTTCACGCCGAAGAACGGCTTGGTCGCCGATCCCGGCTTCAGGTCGGTGGCGCCCGGAAGCGGCGTGATCATGTGGCCGCCGGTTTCCGTCTGCCACCAGGTATCGACCACCGGGCAGCGTTTGTCGCCGACCACGTTGTAATACCATTCCCAGGCTTCCGGATTGATCGGCTCGCCGACTGTGCCGAGCAGGCGCAGGCTTTCGCGTGAGGAGCGTTTCACGAATTCGTCGCCGGCCCCCATCAGCGAGCGGATCGCCGTCGGAGCGGTGTAGAAAATGTTGACCTTGTGCTTGTCGATGATTTCCCAGAAACGGCCCTGGTCCGGGAAGTTCGGCACACCTTCGAACATCAGCGAGGTGGCGCAGTTCGCCAGCGGGCCGTAGACGATGTAGGAATGGCCGGTCACCCAGCCCACATCCGCCGTGCACCAGTAGATGTCGCCGTCATGGTAGTCGAACGTATATTCGTGGGTCATCGCCGCGAAGACGAGGTAACCGCCGGTCGTGTGCAGCACGCCTTTCGGCTTGCCGGTCGAACCTGATGTGTAAAGGATGAACAGCGGATCTTCCGCCTTCATTTTCACCGGTTCGCAATGCTCCTTCACGGTGGCGATTTCCTGGTGATACCAGAGGTCGCGGCCGGGCGCCCAGCCGGTCTTGCCGCCGGTACGGCGCACCACCACGACCTTGTTGACGATCACGTGCTGGCGGGCGGCGATATGGATCGCCGTATCGGTATTGTCCTTGAGCGGCACCGGCTTGCCGCCGCGCACGCCCTCGTCGCAGGTGATCACGAAGGTGGACTGGCAGTCGATGATGCGGCCGGCCAGCGCTTCCGGCGAGAACCCGCCGAACACGACCGAATGCACCGCGCCGATACGGGCGCAGGCGAGCATCGCATAGGCCGCTTCTGGGATCATCGGCATGTAGATGGTGACGCGGTCGCCCTTCTTGACGCCGTGTTTCTTCAAGACGTTGGCCAGCCGGCAGACCTGATCGTAGAGCTGGTTATAGGTTATCTTCTTGTCGATATAGGGATTGTCGCCTTCCCAGATCAGCGCGGTGCGCTCTCCATGGGTCTTCAGGTGGCGGTCGATGCAGTTGTAGGAAACGTTGGTCAGGCCGTCTTCGAACCACTTGATCGAGACCTTGCCCTTGAAGGAGGTGTTCTTGACCTTGGTATAGGGCTTGAACCAGTCGATGCGCTTTCCATGCTTGCCCCAGAACTTGTCCGGGTCCTCAACGCTCTCCTCGTACCACTTTTCGTATTTATCCTTGTCGATGAGCGCCTTCGCTTTGGCAGACTTGAGGACCGGGTAGACTTTTTCCGACATGAACACCTCCCTGAATTGGCACGCACGACGACGCATCGAGCCGTCAGCGGTTTGTGCCGCATTCATAACAGGTGAGGCAAGGGCGGCAATTAGACAAACGGTTCATCTCGGTGCAACGATCTCGCTTCAAAGATTTGCAATTCTGTCCCAATTCGATTATAGGGCGGTAAATTCCCGGAAATTGTGGTTGATACCCACGGCCCGCGACACCGGCGCGGACGGACAGAGGACCTATACCCATGGCTCAACAATTGCTCATGCCGAAGGCGACCGCTGTATGGCTGGTCGACAATACCGCGCTTTCCTTCGAGCAGATCGCCAATTTCTGCAAGCTCCACCCGCTTGAGGTGAAGGCGATTGCGGATGGCGAAGCGGCGCAGGGCATCAAGGGCCTCGACCCGATCGCCACCGGCCAGCTTTCGCGCGATGAAATCGAACGCGGCGAAAAGGACATCAATCACAAGCTGAAGCTGTCCGAGCCGAAGGTTCGCGTGCCTGAATCAAAGCGCCGCGGCCCGCGCTACACGCCGGTCTCCAAGCGCCAGGATCGCCCGAACGCCATTCTCTGGCTGGTTCGCAACCATCCGGAACTCAAGGACGCACAGATTTCCCGCCTCGTCGGCACCACTAAGTCGACGATCGAGCAAATCCGCGAGCGCACCCACTGGAACTCGACCAACCTGACGCCGATGGATCCGGTGACGCTCGGCCTCTGCAGCCAGATCGATCTCGACCTCGAAGTCGAACGCGCTTCCAAGGGCCGTCCTCTGCCGACCGCCGCCGAACTTGGCGCTTCCCTGCAGCCGGCGGCTGAAACCGAGAACCTCGGCTTCAGCTATCGCAACGAGCGCGAGGAAGAGAAGGAAAAGGAGATCGACGCGGACGCCGTTTTCGCCAAGCTCTCGTCGCTCAAGTCCACCCGTCGCGACGACGACGAGGAAGACGAGCGCTTCTGATCGAACCATTTCGATTGCATCAAAAAGCCCCGGAGACGATCCGGGGCTTTTTTCGTTCAGGCGCTCTGTTTCAGGCCGCTGCCCTCGCGGGCGTAACCGTTCGCCTTCAGGATTGCGGTGATCTCGTCCAGCACCGTTGCATCCTCGATCGTCGCCGGCATTTTCCACGGCATGTCGTCGGCAATCTTCTGCATCGTGCCGCGCAATATCTTGCCCGACCGGGTCTTCGGCAGCTTGTGAACCACCATCACCGTCTTGAAGGCCGCAACCGGGCCGATCTCGTTGCGCACGAGTTCGGCGACTTCTCTTGCGATATCAGCAGTTTCCCGTGAAACATGGTTCTTCAGCACCATGAAGCCGCAGGGGATCTGCCCCTTCGTCGCATCGTGGACGCCGATCACCGCGCATTCGGCGACGTCCGGATGTTTGGCGCAGACTTCCTCCATCGCCCCGGTCGAAAGCCGATGGCCGGCGCAGTTGATGATGTCGTCGGTGCGCGCCATCACGAAGATATAACCCTCTTCGTCCATCACCCCGGCATCGGCCGTCTTGTAGTAGCCCGGGAACTCGTCGAGGCATGCTTCGCGGAACCGCTGGTCGGCATTCCAGAAGCTGACCAGACAGCCGGGCGGCAGCGGCAATTTTATAACGATATTGCCGAGCGTGCCGCGCGGCACCGGATGGCCGGCATCGTCCAGCACGTCGAGCGCATAACCGGGCATCGGCCGCGTCGGCGAACCGTGCTTGACCGGCATCAGACCGAGCCCGACGGTGTTGGCGGCGACAGGCCAGCCCGTCTCCGTCTGCCACCAGTGATCGATCACCGGGATCTTCAGCTTCTGCTCGGCCCATTTCAGCGTTTCCGAATCGGCCCGCTCGCCGGCAAGGAACAGGGCGCGCATGCCAGTCAGATCGTATTTTCCAACCAGGTCGCCCTCCGGATCGTCGCGGCGGATCGCCCGAAAAGCCGTCGGCGCCGTGAACAGCACTTTCACGTCGTGATCGCTGACGACCCGCCAGAACGTGCCGGCATCCGGCGTGCCGACCGGCTTGCCCTCGAAGATCACGCTTGTATTGCCGGTCAACAGCGGTCCGTAGACGATATAGGAATGACCGACGACCCAGCCGATATCGGATGCCGTCCAGAACACCTCCCCCGGCTTGACGCCAAAGATGTTCTCCATGCTCCAATGCAGCGCCACCATATGCCCGCCATTGTCGCGCACGACGCCCTTCGGCTGGCCGGTCGTCCCGGACGTATAGAGGATGTAGAGCGGATCGGTGGCCTTGACCGGTACGCACGGCACATCCCTGCCCCGCGCCTTTTCGACGGCCTCGGCGAAATCCAGCTCTCCACGCTCCGGCCGCAGTTCCGCCCGGAACTGCTCGCGCTGCAGGATGAGGCAATGCTCGGGTTTTACGCAGGCGAGCTCGATCGCCTGGTCGAGCAGCGGCTTGTAGGCGACGGTGCGGCCGGGTTCGAGGCCGCAGCTCGCGCTGATCACCAGTTTCGCTTCCGAATCGTTCAGCCGCGCCGCCAGCTCCTGCGCCGCAAAACCGCCGAACACCACCGAATGCACCGCTCCCAGCCGGGCACAGGCAAGCATCGAGAAGATCGCTTCCGGCACCATCGGCATGTAGATGACGACACGGTCGCCCTTTCCTATGCCGAGATCACCCATAACCGCTGCGATCGCCTTCACCTTGTCGAGCACCTCGGCATAGGTGAAGCTCTTCTGCTTTCCCGTCATGGCGCTGTCGTGTATGAAGGCGCGCTGGCCGCCCCGTCCGGCCGCCACATGCCGATCGAGGCAGTTATGGCAGGTATTGGTCTCGCCGCCGGTGAACCAGCGTCCGTAGACCCCTTCGTCCTTGTCGAAGATCCTGTCCGGTTCCTTGAACCAGTCGATGGCAGCGGACGCACCTCTCCAGAACCCTTCCGGATCCTTTTGCCAGCCTTCATAGATGTCGAAATAGCGGCTTTGCATCTGCACCTCCCGTCACATGAGTACAGCCCGGAATGGTCAATCTAGGGTGCGGGCGAGGTGCGGGAAAGCCCGACGAAAGCGCTAGGTGCCTGGCGAAAGCCTGTTTTCAGCGTGAGCCGAAGATGGCCGAGCCGACCCGAACGCTGGTCGCCCCGAATTCGACGGCCGTCTCGAAATCGCCGGACATGCCCATGGAGAGCTTTTCGACGCCGCATTCCCGGGCGAGCTTGGCAAGCAGCGCAAAATGCGGCCCCGGATTTTCCTCGGCCGGCGGAATGCACATCAGCCCCTCGATCGAAAGCCCGAGCTCCTTGCGGCAAAGCTCCACGAAGGCAACGGTCTGCTTCGGCTCGATCCCCGCCTTCTGCGGCTCCAGCCCGGTGTTGACCTGCACATAGAGCTTTGGCGCCTTGCCCTGCTTGTTGATCTCGTCGGCAAGCGCGCGGGCGATCTTTTCCCGGTCCACCGTCTCGATGACATCGAACAGCGCCACCGCGTCGGCGGCCTTGTTGGATTGCAGCGGCCCGATCAGATGCAGTTCGATATCAGGCGCCTCGGCCTTCAGTTCCGGCCACTTGCCCTGGCTTTCCTGCACGCGGTTTTCACCGAATATCCGTTGCCCGGCTGATATCACCGGTCGAATGTCCTGCACGTCGAACGTCTTCGAAACCGCCACGAGCGTCACCGACCCTGCAGGTCGCTTCGACAGGCGCTCCACCTTCCCGATCCGTGCCTTCACATCCTGCAGCCGTTCTTCGACGCTCATGACCCATGCCTTCCGCTTTTCTTGCAAGCTCAGCGCTTAGCCCTCATATAAGGCTGTGCCAAGGGTGTTTCGCCCTGAACTTGGCCTTTCCCGCCGCTGTAAAACTTGACGCTTGCAGGGTTTCATGGTGAAGGTCTGGCCCGACTCTTGATCCTGTTTTCCCGGAATATCATTGAAATGGCGACTGAACGTTATAATCCGCGCGATGCCGAGCCCCGTTGGCAGCAGACCTGGAACGATGCCAAGGTTTTCGAGACCGACAACAGCGATCCGCGCGAAAAATATTACGTTCTGGAGATGTTTCCCTATCCGTCGGGCCGCATCCACATGGGCCATGTGCGCAACTATGCCATGGGCGATGTGGTAGCCCGCTACAAGCGCGCCCGCGGCTTCAATGTCCTGCACCCCATGGGCTGGGACGCTTTCGGCATGCCGGCTGAAAACGCCGCCCGTGACAACAAGGTGCATCCCAAGACCTGGACCTACCAGAACATCGAATCCATGAAGGCGCAGTTGAAGGCCATGGGCCTGTCGCTCGACTGGTCACGCGAATTCGCCACCTGCGATGTGGAATATTACCAGCAGCAGCAGCACCTCTTCCTCGACATGATGGAAAAGGGTCTGGTCTACCGTAAGCAGTCCAAGGTCAATTGGGACCCTGTCGACCAGACAGTTCTGGCCAACGAGCAGGTTATCGACGGCCGCGGCTGGCGCTCGGGTGCGCTGGTGGAGCAGCGCGACCTGGTGCAGTGGTTCTTCAAGATCACCGATTTCAGCCAGGATCTCCTCGACTCGCTCGATACCCTCGACCAGTGGCCTGAAAAGGTCCGGCTAATGCAGAAGAACTGGATCGGCCGGTCCGAGGGCTTGACGGTTCGCTGGGAAATCGTGAGTTCGACGGCACCCGCTGGCGAAAGCGAAGTCGTGGTCTACACGACCCGTCCCGACACGCTGTTCGGTGCCTCGTTCCTGGCCATCGCAGCCGACCATCCGCTGGCCAAGGCCGCAGCTGCACAGAATCCGGCTATCGAAGCCTTCGCTGAGGAATGCCGCCACCACGGAACCTCGCTCGCAGCGCTGGAAACGGCCGAGAAGAAGGGCATCGACACCGGCGTCCGGGTTAGGCACCCGCTTGACCCCTCCTGGGAGCTGCCGGTTTATGTCGCGAACTTCGTGCTGATGGATTATGGTACAGGCGCCATCTTCGGCTGCCCGTCCGGTGACCAGCGCGACCTGGATTTCGCCCGCAAATACGGTCTGCCCGTCGTACCGGTCGTCATGCCGAAGGACGGCGATGCCGCAACCTTCGAGGTCGGCGACACCGCTTACGTCGATGACGGCGTGATGATCAATTCGCGTTTCCTCGACGGCAAGACGACCGAGGAAGCCTTCGAGATCGTGGCCAGCCGCCTGTCGGAAACGATCGTCGGCAACATGCCGCAGGGCGAACGCAAGGTGAATTTCCGCCTGCGCGACTGGGGGATCTCGCGCCAGCGCTACTGGGGTTGCCCGATTCCGGTCATCCATTGCGATGATTGCGGCGTCGTGCCGGTGCCGAAAGCGGACCTGCCGGTCAAGCTGCCGGACGACGTCACCTTCGACCTGCCGGGCAACCCGCTCGACCGCCATCCGACCTGGCGCCATGTCGCCTGCCCGCAATGCGGCAAGCAAGCCCGCCGCGAGACGGACACGATGGATACGTTCGTCGATTCGAGCTGGTATTTCACCCGCTTTACTGCGCCCTGGGAAAAGGATCCGACCGATCCGGCCGTCGCCAATCGGTGGCTTCCGGTCGACCAGTATATCGGCGGCATCGAGCACGCGATCCTGCACCTGCTCTATTCCCGTTTTTTCACCCGCGCCATGCGCGAGACCGGCCATGTCGAGGTCAAGGAGCCCTTTAAGGGCCTCTTCACGCAAGGCATGGTCGTGCACGAAACCTATCGCCGTGGCACCGGCCCCAACGGTGAATGGGTGGCCCCGGCCGACATTCGCATCGAGGAAGTGGACGGCAAACGCCGCGCCACCATGCTTAAGGGTGGCGAAGAAGTCACCATCGGCTCGATCGAGAAGATGTCGAAGTCGAAGAAGAATGTTGTGGATCCGGACGATATCATCGCCTCCTACGGTGCCGATACCGCACGCTTCTTCGTCCTTTCCGACTCTCCGCCGGACCGTGACGTCATCTGGTCGGAAGCCGGCGTCGAAGGCGCTCATCGCTTCACCCAGCGCCTGTGGCGCCTGATTTCGGAAGCCTCCGAAAACTTGGCTGGCGTCGATCCGGTGCCGGCGAAGGACGGCGAAGCGCTGGCGATCTCGCAGCTCGCCCACAAGACGCTGAAGGCGGTTCAGGGCGATTACGACAAACTCTCCTTCAACAAGGCCGTCGCACGCATCCATGAACTCGTGAACGCACTTGCAGCGCCGCTCGCCCGGGTCGCTGGCGGCGAGGGCGATGCGGCCTATCGTGGCGCCGTACGCAACGCGTCGGAGATCCTGATCCAGCTTGTAGCCCCCATGACGCCACATCTGGCTGAAGAGTGCTGGGCGGTCCTCGGCAACAAGCAACTACTCTCCCTGGCTGCCTGGCCGCGATATGACGAAACCCTGGTCGTCGAGAACGAGGTCACACTGCCGGTCCAAATCAACGGCAAGAAGCGCGGCGAATTGACAATCGCACGCGACGCGGATCAAAGTGCGGTCGAAGCTGCGGTTCTGGCGCTGGATGCGGTCAAAGCGGCACTTGAAGGCCGGGCGCCGAAGAAAGTAATCGTCGTTCCACAGAGGATCGTAAACATTGTCGTTTGACCGCTCTCTTCGTCGTTTTGGGTTCGCATCCAGCCTGGTAATGCTGACGGTGCTCGCCGGCTGCCAAGTTCGCCCGCTTTATTCCGAGGCTTCCGGCACGGGCGAACGCCTTGCATCCGTCGGCTTTGAGCAACCCCACACCCGCCTCGACCAGGTTGTCCGCAACCATCTGGTCTTCCTGACCTCCGGCGGTGCCGGCGAGTCCACCCGTCCTGCCTACGACGTGAAGCTGGTAACCAAGAGCACGGCCTCGACCATCATTGACGACGAGGACGACGAGGACGACGACAGCGTGTCTCCGACCGGCGTACCGGTCCCCGGCCGCGTTCAGGTGGAAGGCACCTACACGATTAGCCGCATCAGCGACGGGCAGGTGCTGAAGTCCGGCAAACGTCAGGTCGTTGCGCTCATCGACATTTCAGGCCAGGGCTATGCAGGCCTGCGCGCTATCCGCGACGCCGAAAACCGCGCCGCACGGGAACTTGCCGAGTTCATCCGCGCCGAGATCGCGATTGCGCTTTCGCGCGAACCTCAGCCGCAGACGGTATGGCAGAAGTAAAATCCCACGAATTTGATCGGTTTGCCGATAAGAGTGCGGAACTCTACAAGATTTTCGTGATCTACGGCCCGGATCGTGGCCTTGTTTCCGAACGGGCGGCATTGATCGCGGGCAAGACGGGCATCTCCCAGGATGATCCGTTTGCGATGCTCAAGCTCGACGTTTCGGACCTGCAGGGCGACCCGGGGCGGCTTCTCGATGAAGTGAACTCTATGGGCCTTTTCGGCGGCTCGAAGCTCGTCTGGCTGCGTGGCGCTGCCAACGAAAAGCCGCTCCTGGACGCAATACAGATTTTGGCTGATGGCCCGGCCCCGGCCAACATCCTGATTGTAGAGGCCGGCGACCTCAAGAAAGGGAGCGGGCTGCGCAAGATCGCCGAGCCCTCCCGATCCATCGCCGTCATCCCCTGCTACGCGGACGATATCAAGGCTTTGAACAGCCTCATTGATTCGGAATTAGGGAGCGAAGGCCTCAGGATCAGCCCTGGCGCCCGCCAGAGGCTCTTGGAGCTGCTTGGGGGAGACCGCGTGGCCTCCCGGAACGAAATCCGCAAACTCGCGCTTTACTGCCGTGGCACGGGTATGGTCGAAGAGGCGCAGATCGATGAAATCATCGGGGACGCGAGCGCAGTTTCAGCCGATGAGGCCGTCGACGCAATCCTCAGCGGCGATTTGCCCGCTCTGCACCGCGCCATCCAGAAGATCGTCTCATCGAAGACACCGGTCTTTCTCGTCCTGCAATCCTGCCTGAAACAATTCCAGCTGCTGGATCTGATGAGGGCGGAGATGGAGGAGAAGAAACTCCAGACCTCCCAGGTCATGATGACGCTCGGCAGGCATGTTCATTTCAAGCGGAAACCGATCATCGAAAAAGCGCTGAGAACCTGGAGTTCGCCGGCGCTCGCCCGTGAAACGGAAAGATTGCAGGCTGCAATTCTGATGTCACGACAGAGGCAGAGCCTGGAACCCAATATCGCGTTCCACACGTTGATGGCAACCGCTATTCAATCAAGTCGTTGAATAAACTAGGTTATCGCCGCTCAAGAAGGCGGCATATCTCCTCGAGCTGCTCAAGTGTGCGGTAACCGATCCTGATCTGCCCGCCACCGTTCTTGTGGTTAATCTTTACGTCCAGGCCCAGTGAATCAGAAAGCGTGCGTTCCAGCGCAAGGGTATCGGAGTCCTTTTGTTCCGCTTTCGAAACGTTTTCGGGCTCCAATTGAGCCTTGATGTCGTTTTGAGCCAGCTTCTCAGCATCGCGAACTGACATACCCTTGGCGACAATCGTACGTGCCAGCGAAACCGGATCCGATGTCGTGATAAGCGCACGGGCGTGACCCGCAGAAAGGCTGCCTCCCGCCAACATGTCCCGAACCGGCTCCGGCAGCTTTAGCAGGCGGAGGCTATTGGCCACATGGCTTCGGCTTTTGCCGATGATTTCCCCAAGATCGTTCTGGGTGTAGCCATGCTCTGCGATCAGCTGATCGTAACCCAGCGCCTCTTCCAAGGGGTTGAGATCTGAGCGCTGGACGTTCTCGACGATCGCGATCTCAAGCGCCGTCCGATCATCGACATCGCGAACGATGACGGGAATTTCGACCAGGCCCGCGAGTTGCGCCGCTCGCCAGCGGCGTTCACCGGCGATGATTTCAAACTGATCGGCGCCGCGCGGACGAACAACGACCGGCTGAACGATACCATGCTGGCGAATGGAGCTTGCGAGATCCTGCAACTCACCCTCATCAAAGCTCCGACGCGGGTTTTTCGGATTGCGCGACACGTGCTCGATCGGCACCATGCGATCCGGGTTGACACTGCGGGCACCACTATTGACAGGTGCCGGCTGGTCCATCTCACCGATAAGAGCTGCAAGGCCGCGCCCGAGGCGCCGTTTCGAGAGATCGTCGTTCATTCTCACTACTCACTTGTCTGCAAAGTGTCAGGCGGCCTTGCGCCTGCGTTCCCGCTGGATGACTTCAGAAGCCAACTGCAAATAGGCTTGGCTGCCGGCGCACTTCAGGTCGTAAAGGATTGCCGGCTTCCCGTAGGAGGGCGCTTCCGAAACGCGAACATTGCGTGGGATCAACGTATGGTAGACCTTTTCCCCCAAATGCGTCCGAACATCATTGACGACTTGCTGGGCGAGGTTATTTCGGGCGTCGAACATTGTCAGGACAATTCCCTGGATGTCGAGCGAGGGATTGACGCTACGACGCACCTGATCGACGGTTTCCAGTAGCTGGCTCAAGCCCTCCAGAGCGAAAAATTCGCACTGTAGAGGCACCAGAATGGAATGCGCCGCCGCCATGGCATTCATCGTCAACAGGTTGAACGATGGGGGGCAGTCCAGCAGAATGTAGGAATAAGCCAAGGCGTCATCGCCATTCAGGGCGCTTCGAAGTTTGAACGCCCGATCGGGAGCCTGGGAGATTTCCATCTCGAACCCGAGTAGATCCATTGTCGAAGGGACAATGTGAAGGTTCGGAACAGCCGTTGCCAGCGCAGTCTCGGCGATGGAATTATAACCCATCAACAGGTCATAGGAGGAGATCTTGCGATCACGGCGTTCAATGCCCAGCCCGGTGCTGGCATTACCTTGCGGATCGAGGTCCACGATCAGCACACTCTCGCCGATGGCGGCGAGCGCCGTGGCCAGATTGATCGCCGTCGTCGTCTTGCCGACGCCACCTTTTTGGTTGGCAATCGTAATAACCCGATTTCTTTCAAACATGCGGCACCTGAAAATCTAGGGTTCTTTGTGCCTCAAATTGCTTATCTCGAGGATAACTGAATCCGGCTCGACGGCACTCTGGTGTTTTATCAGATCGAATACCCAACGACCACGGGCTTTCTCGACTTCTGCCGCGTAATCCCGGCCTTTATGAAAAAAAGCCCTTGTTTCTTTGCCGATCATCCACCCCGAAGTGTAGGAAAGGAGCGGATCCAGCTCTGCAAGCGCCCTGGCTGAGATGCGCTCGCAATCCGGAAGCGCCTTTGAGGCCGATTCGATTCGCAGTGGATGAACAGAGCCCCTTGCGCCGGTCTCGCTGAGTGCCACTCGAAGAAATGCTGCCTTCTTCTGATTGCTCTCCACCAGATGAACCCATCCCTCTTGCGCCTCCGCCAGAAAGATCGCGGTTATGATCCCGGGGAAACCGCCTCCAGAACCAAGGTCAAGCCACTTGCATGGCTGCGGGGAGATCTGGAAGATTTGAGCGCTGTCAGCTATATGGCGCCGCCACAGCTCGTCTAGCGTCGACGGCGCCACAAGGTTGATGGCCTTGGCCCACTTCTGGAAAAGCGCGGAAAAATGCTCAAGCTTCTCTTGCGTTTCACGTGAAACACTCTTGCCGTTCAGAAGCATTTACAGGACTCGCTTGAGGCGATCTGGTGCAGTTTCTTCTTTACGAAGTAGCGCCAGGATAAGAGCAAGGGCGGCTGGCGTCATCCCATCAACCTTGCCAGCCTGTGCAAGATTCCCCGGGTTTGCCGCCGTCAGCTTCAGTTTAAGTTCATTGGAAAGACCAGGAAGACCTGTAAAATCAAAGCCTTGCGGGATAATTCGGGCCTCGTCCCGATGGGTAGCGTGAATATCGGCTGCCTGCCGGTTCATGTAAACCGCATAGGACGCTTCAATTTCCAGGGCTTCCGCAACCTTGGGGGACAACTGCGCGAATTCAGGCCATATAGCGGTGAGGCCTCCCAACGATTGATCAGGATAAGCCAGCAGCTCATAGGCGGTTCGTCGCTGTCCGTCCTTGTTCAACTTCAGGCCATGACTATTGGCCTCGTTGGGGGTCAAATTGCGGGATCGGAGCAACTCCCGGCCTGCATCCAGCGCCTGCGTATAGGCTCGCAGCTTCGCCGCCCGCGCAGGTCCGACACAACCCAGCTCGATCGCTTTCTCCGTCAGCCGAACATCCGCGTTGTCCGCCCTGAGAGACAGCCGGTATTCGGCACGGGACGTAAACATTCGATAGGGTTCAGTCACCCCGCGAGACGTGAGATCGTCAATCATGACGCCGATATAGGAGTCGGCGCGGCTGAAATGATAGGGCTCACCGCCGGACGCTTTTTGCGTCGCATTTAATCCGGCTACCAGACCCTGCGCCGCAGCTTCTTCATAACCCGTTGTGCCATTGATCTGCCCGGCAAGGAAAAGGCCCGGAATCTTCTTCACTTCCAAGCCCGCGGTCAGTTCGCGGGGGTCCACGTGATCATATTCGATCGCGTAACCGGGCTGCATGATCGTCACTGCCTCCAGACCCGGAATTGTTCGAATGAACGCTTCCTGGACCTCGGCGGGGAGGGATGTCGAAATACCATTCGGATAGACCGTCGGATCGTCCAGGCCTTCCGGCTCCAGAAAGATCTGATGCCCGTCGCGCTCGCCGAAACGGACGATCTTGTCCTCGATCGACGGGCAGTACCGCGGGCCTACCCCTTCGATCTGGCCGGAATACATCGCGGAGCGATGGATATTGTCCGAGATGATCTTGTGGGTCGCATCGGTTGTGCGCGTGACGCCGCACGCAATCTGCCTTGTGGTGATTTTGTCGGTCATGAAGGAAAAAGGAACCGGCTGTTCGTCGGCCTCCTGCAAACCGACGCGGCTCCAGTCGATCGTATTTCCATCCAACCGCGCCGGAGTACCGGTCTTCAGCCGACCCAGCTGCAAGCCAAATCGCGCCAGGGTTTCAGACAATCCCAGGGAAGGGGCTTCACCGACGCGGCCGGCAGGAATCTTCTGGTCGCCGATATGAATCAGGCCGCGAAGAAAAGTTCCGGTCGTCAGAACAATTGTTACGCATCCGAATCGACGTCCGTCCTTCAGTTCAACCGAGTTGACTAGCCCGTCCTCGATCCCGATATCGAAGGCATCTCCCTCGATCACAGTGAGGTTAGGGTGGTCGAAAATTTCATGCTGCATCGCAAGCCGGTAAAGCTTGCGATCAGCCTGGGTCCGAGGCCCGCGCACAGCAGGTCCCTTCTTACGATTGAGAAGCCGGAACTGGATACCGGAGGCATCCGCGACGCGGCCCATCAAACCGTCGAAGGCATCAACCTCACGCACGAGATGGCCCTTGCCGAGACCGCCGATCGCAGGGTTACAGGACATCACGCCGATGGTCTGCCGGTTATGGGTAATCAGCGCGGTGCTGGCTCCCACACGCGCGGCCGCACTCGCTGCCTCGCAGCCAGCATGCCCCCCGCCGATGACGATGACGTCGAATGTCGTTTCCATTTGCTTACCTTATGAAACAGCCGGGCCCGCGCCCTGTTTCACGTGAATCACTTGCCGATGCAGAACTGCGAAAAAATCACGTCAAGAAGCTGTTCCACATCGACCCGGCCGGTGATGCGGCCGAGCGACGATGCTGCGGCCCGAAGGCTCTCGGCCCGAAGATCGAGCTCTGGGCCGTTTAACGCTTCTTCGATGAAAATGGAAGCCTCTTTCAGGTACTGAAGATGTCGCTGCCGGTTGGGAACCAGCGATCCGGACCAGGTCTCGCGGAGTTTTTCTAGGATCAGGGAACGAAGCTCATCCAGCCCAGCCCCCGTTTCGCTGGAAATATTCAGATCGTAGGCGGCCGAAGGGCGGCGTATATCTGCCTTCGTTCCTACGCGCAGGACTTCCTCGGTCACCCTGTCGAAGATCTGTTTCGAGTCCGAATCGATTTCTTCGAGCTGCAGAACGAGATCGGCTTGTTCGATCGCTATGTGCGCCCTCCGCACGCCTTCCTGCTCAACGCGATCCTCGCTCTCACGAAGCCCCGCGGTATCGAAGAAGCGCACGAGATAACCATCCATGTCCACGTCGACATGCAGAATATCCCTCGTAGTGCCGGCAATCTCCGTTACGATCGCAACATCGCGTTTCGCCAGCGCGTTGAGAAGACTGGACTTGCCGGCATTCGGAGGGCCTGCGATGACCACCTTGTATCCGTCCCGAATGATCTCCCCCGCTTTCGCAGAGGCGATATGATTCTGAATCTCGAGATAAAGATCCGCCACCTCGGTCCAGACCCTGTCCGAAACCGATCCCGGAACGTCGTCCTCATCCGCGAAGTCGAGTTCCGCTTCGATCAAGGCCCGCGCACGCGTCAATCTCTCGGCCCATTCCATATAGAGCGCTGACTGCCCGCCAAAACCCTGTTCGACCGCCAGCCGCCGTTGCATCTCCGTCTCAGCGGCGATCAGATCCGCGAGGCCCTCGACCTCCACCAGATCGAGCTTCCCGTTTTCGAACGCCCGGCGGGAAAACTCGCCCGCTTCGGCCAGACGAAGCCCTATCGCTTCCAGTTCTCTATAAACGGCGGAAACGACGGCGCGGCTGCCATGCAGGTGTATTTCAATACAGTCCTCGCCGGTAAAGGAATTCGGGCCCGGAAAGGCCAGGACCAGAGCTTGATCGATTGTCGAACCGTTGCGGCTCCGAATCGTCCTGAGCGCAGCCCTTCTGGCAGCCGGCAGCTCGCCCGCCAAGACCTGGGCGGCGTCGAATGCCAGCGTCCCGCTTATCCGGATGACCGCAACGCCGGCGGGGAGGGTGCCGCTGGAATGGGCATAGATCGTATCGTTCACTGCCTGGATCATGGAATCAATCTATCAGAGACGGCTCCAAACTGAAAAGCGCCCGGTAAAACCGAGCGCTCGTCGTATTCGTGAATCCGGCTAAGGATCAGGTGTTCATCGAGTCGAAGAAATCGCCGTTGGTCTTCGTCTGCTTCAGCTTGTCGATCAGGAACTCGATCGCATCCGTAGTGCCCATCGGGGCAAGGATACGGCGAAGCACGAAGATTTTTTGGAGATCCTGACGTGGCACCAGCAGGTCTTCCTTACGCGTACCGGACTTGAGGATGTCCATCGACGGGAAGATGCGCTTGTCGGCGACCTTGCGGTCGAGCACGATTTCCGAGTTGCCGGTGCCCTTGAACTCTTCGAAGATGACTTCGTCCATGCGGCTGCCGGTGTCGATCAGCGCGGTCGCAATGATCGTCAGCGAGCCGCCTTCCTCGATGTTACGGGCGGCACCGAAAAAGCGCTTCGGGCGTTGCAGGGCGTTGGCGTCCACGCCGCCCGTCAGCACCTTGCCGGAGGAGGGCACGACGGTATTGTAGGCGCGGCCAAGGCGGGTGATGGAATCGAGCAGGATAACGACGTCACGGCCGTGTTCGACCAGGCGCTTTGCCTTCTCGATCACCATTTCGGCAACCTGTACGTGGCGCACGGCCGGTTCGTCGAAGGTCGAGGAGACAACCTCGCCCTTGACCGAACGCTGCATGTCCGTGACTTCTTCCGGCCGTTCGTCAATCAGCAGGACGATCAGATAACATTCCGGATGGTTGGCGGTAATCGAGTGGGCGATGTTCTGCAGGAGAACGGTCTTACCGGTGCGCGGCGGCGCGACGATCAGGCCGCGCTGGCCCTTGCCGAGCGGCGCCACCAGGTCGATGACGCGGGCCGAGAGATCCTTGGAGGTCGGAACTTCCAGCTCCATCTTGAACCGCTCGTTCGGATAAAGCGGCGTCAGGTTGTCGAAATGAACCTTGTGACGGATCTTTTCCGGATCGTCGAAATTGATCGTGTTGACCTTGAGAAGGGCGAAATAACGCTCGCCTTCCTTGGGACCGCGGATCGGGCCCTCGACCGTGTCGCCGGTCTTCAGCGAGAAACGGCGGATCTGGGAGGGGGAGATATAGATATCATCGGGACCGGGAAGGTAGTTTGCGTTCGCGGAACGCAGGAAACCAAACCCGTCCTGCAAGACCTCGACCACGCCTTCGCCGATAATTTCGACGTCCTGGCTCGCCAGAACCTTGAGAATCGCGAACATCAGCTCCTGCTTGCGCATCGTGCTGGCGTTCTCGACCTCGAGTGATTCGGCGAAGGTCAGCAAATCGGTAGGGGATTTGCTTTTGAGTTCTTGAAGCTTCATTTCAGCCATGAAGAGGGGACCATATTGAGAATTTCGGGGGAATTAGGCGTGTCGGTGAAATTCGCTACCGCGGAAGATGATCCGGGGACGACGGGAAATTACACGCATGCCACGAGATGAGATGGCGACGAAAATAGCGATTCACGTGGAACGCCGCAAGGGGCAAGACCGAAATCTTGCCAAAGAAAGATCAAGCCGGCATCAGAACGGTTTCACGATCACCAGAATGACGATCCCGATCATCAGAACGGTCGGCAGTTCATTCATCATGCGCCAGTAACGCGGCGTTCTTCGCGGACCATCGACCGCGAAGTTACGCACCGCGCGGCTGAACAGCACATGCACCATTGTGAGCACCACGACAAGCCCGATCTTCGCATGCAGCCATCCGCCGCGAAATTCGTAGACGTCCCAGGCGAGGAAAAGACCGAGAACCCAGGTAATCATCATCGCCGGGTTCATGATGATCTTCAGGAGCCGCTGCTCCATCATCTTGAAGGTTTCGGACTGCGCCGAACCCGGTTCCGCATCGCTGTGATAGATGAACAGCCGCGGCATGTAGAGCAATCCGGCCATCCAGGACATCACCGCGATGACATGGAAAGCCTTGACGTAGAGAAGAAAATCATCCGGCTGAGCCAGGTAGACGGCAACCAGGATGGCGACGAAGACGGCAAGCGCGACCAGGGCCCGCAATGCCGACCGCCGCCCGGCTGTCTTGCCTGTCTGCAGCTCCTCCCCGCTCACACCTTCGCTCCGCGCACACGCTCGATCAGTGTCGTCACATGGTCAGGATTGGCCTCGGGCGTAATGCCATGGCCAAGGTTGAAGATCAGCGGCCCTTGGCCAAGCTTCCCGAGAATGGCGTCGATGCCGTCTTCCAGCGACTTGCCGCCGGCAACGACCCGCATCGGATCGAGATTGCCCTGGACCGGGCCATCCTTCTGCAGCTCGGCAGCAAACGAAAGCGGCACCGACCAGTCGAGGCCGATCGCATCCGCCCCGGTCTTCTGGCGATAGGATTTCAGGTTCAGACCGGCGCCCTTGGCGAATGCAATGATCTTCGCCTGCGGCCGCTGGCGGCGAACGATCTCTATCATCCGCGCCACAGGTTTCACCGCATAGGCTTCGAATTCCTTCTCGCCAAGCACACCCGCCCAGGAATCGAAGATCTGCACGGCATCCGCTCCGGCATCGATCTGGGCGACCAGATATTCCGCGGAAATTTCCGCAAGCAGCGAAAGGAGCTTTTCAAAAGCCTCGGGATGTCGATAGGCAAACAACCGGGCAGGAGCCTGATCGGGCGTCCCATGGCCGGCGATCATATAGGTGGCAACCGTCCAGGGGGCGCCGCAGAAACCAAGCAGCGCAGTTTCGTCAGGGAGTTCCCGTCTCAGCCGGCGAACCGTTTCCATGACGGGAGCAAGATGGGCAAGAACGCCTTCGCTGTTCAGCGCCCGAATACCAGCGACGTCGATCGGATCCATTTGCGGACCTTCGCCCTGCACGAACCGCACGTTCCGGTGCAGCGCATCCGGGATGACCAGGATATCGGAAAACAGGATCGCCGCATCGAAACCGTAGCGCCGGATCGGCTGCAAGGTCACCTCGACAGCCAGATCCGGCGTGTAACAGAGATCGAGAAAACTTCCGGCCGCCGCCCGCGTCTCCCGATATTCCGGCAGATAACGCCCTGCCTGTCTCATGAGCCAGATTGGTGGTGGACTGACCGTCTTGCCTTCCAGCACTTGGATGATCTTCCGGTATGCGCCGGTCAATGGGTTCTCCCTAAAAATATAAGAAATGAATCTTTCTAGATTTCTATTTCTTAGAGTCGGTGAGTAGCAAGGATTAAAGTCAAATCACAGCCGACGCGACGATCCGCCGCTTTGCAGCTACTCGCGGGACAGAAAATCGCTTCCGGTTGGCCGATCTTGGGATAGCTTGAATTTCGCAAGTTATTTCATGAGGATGTCGGGAAATGGAATTGGGCGCTATCTGTGGATAAGCTGGGGGGGAAAAGAGCGGCGATGAGCCTATCCCCAGAACGCACAAGCAGGCCTGATCCGCATCCGCAGGAACTGCGAATGTGGAAAACCGGGCGGTTTTCCCGAGGCCTGGTTCCGGCCTGGGAGAACCCGATGGTCTCTCCCGGGTTATCAACAAAGGGTTAAGTTTAGCGTGGAGAACAGAAAAAACTTCTTCCATCTGCATCTCATATCTGACTCGACGGGCGAGACTCTCATCTCCGCCGGCCGCGCCGCCTCGGCTCAGTTCCAGTCGTCGCTGGCGGTGGAACATGTCTATCCGCTGATCCGTAACCGCAAACAGCTGCTGGCGGTGCTCGAGGCGCTCGACCGTGAACCGGGCATCGTCCTTTATACGATTGTCGATCAGGAACTGGCCGAGCTCATCGATCAGCGATGCCGGGAAATGGGCCTGCCCTGTGTCAACGTCCTTGAACCGGTCATGGCGACCTTCCAGGCCTATCTTGGGGCGCCGTCCCGTCGCCGTGTCGGCGCCCAGCACGCGCTCAACGCAGATTATTTCAAGCGTATCGAAGCGCTCAATTTCACCATGGATCACGATGATGGCCAGATGCCGGAGGATTATGACGAGGCGGATGTCGTGCTGATCGGCATCAGCCGCACCTCGAAAACCCCGACCAGCATCTATCTCGCCAACCGCGGCATCAAGACCGCCAACATCCCGATCGTGCCCGGCGTCGATCTGCCCGACAGCCTCTATCGCGCAACCCACCCGCTGATTGTCGGTCTCGTCGCCACGACCGACCGGATCAGCCAAGTGCGTGAACACCGCGAACTCGGCGTCACTCAAGGGTTCGACCGGCGCGATTATACGGACCGCGCGACGATCAACGAGGAGCTGAAATATGCCCGCGCGCTCTGCGCACGCCAGAATTGGCCTGTCATCGACGTAACCCGCCGGTCGATAGAGGAGACGGCAGCCGCAATCGTTGCGCTACGCCCGAAGC
This sequence comes from Neorhizobium sp. T6_25, assembly GCF_002968555.1. NCBI lineage: Bacteria > Pseudomonadati > Pseudomonadota > Alphaproteobacteria > Hyphomicrobiales > Rhizobiaceae > Neorhizobium > Neorhizobium sp. T6_25. The sequence continues at coordinate 62,738 of NZ_PVBL01000010.1, read as the reverse complement.
TGCGTTAAGCGAATCCGCTCGCAGCTTTGGGAGATTTCCGTGACAGTGCCGCTCGTACTCGCCTCCTCCAGCCCCTTCCGCCGAATGCTGCTGGAAAATGCCGGCCTCGCTTTTGAAAGCAAGGCGGCGGATATAGACGAGCGGAAAATCGAGGCCGGGCTGGAGAGCGCAAGCCCAGATCAGGTGGCGCTTACGCTTGCCAAGGCAAAGGCGGTGGATGTGAGCCGCCATTTCCCTGGCGCGCTGGTGATCGGCTCGGACCAGACCATGTCGCTCGGAAGCCGCGTCTATCACAAGCCGAAAACCCTTGCCGAAGCGAAAGAGAACCTGCTTTCCCTTTCCGACAGAACCCATCGTCTGAACAGCGCGATCGCTTTTGTGCGTGACGACGAGATCGTCTGGGAACATATCGCCCATGCGGACCTGACCGTCCGGAAGCTGAACGAAACCTTCGTTGATCGCTACCTGTCGCGGGTCGGGGAAAAGGTCTACGGCAGTGTCGGGGCTTATCAACTGGAAGGGGAGGGTATCCAGTTGTTTTCAAGGATCGAAGGCGACTATTTCACCATCCTCGGCTTGCCCATGCTGCCGCTTCTCGAAAAGCTGCGCGAACTGGGAGCTATCGATGGCTGATTCACGTGAAACATTTTTGGTTAATGCTTTCGTAACCGGCTGGCCGGTGAAACATTCCCGTTCCCCGTTGATCCACGGATATTGGCTGAAGAAGTTCGAAATTGCCGGAACCTACAGGCCTGAAGCCGTCACTGAAGCGGACTTCCCTGCCTTCATCCAATCGCTGAAAGACGGAAGCTCCGGCTTTCGCGGCGGTAATGTCACCATTCCCCATAAGGAGCTTGCCTTCAAGCTGGCTGACCGGCCGGATGATCTGGCGGAAGAGCTTGGCGCGTCCAATACGCTCTGGATGGAAGACGGCCTGTTGCACGCCACCAATACCGACGGCCACGGGTTCACTGCCAATCTGGATGACCGCCATTCGGGCTGGGACAAGATCGGCCGCGCCGTCATTTTGGGCGCCGGCGGCGCGAGCCGCGCCGTCATCCAGGCGATACGGGATCGCGGCATCAGTGAGATCCATGTGGTCAATCGGACGGTTTCACGCGCCCAGGAACTCGCCGATCGGTTCGGTCCGAAAGTTCATGCCCATCCTGTCGAGGCGCTGCACGAGGTCATGTCCGGCGCAGGGCTTTTTGTGAACACGACATCGCTCGGCATGGACGGCGGCGAAGCGCTGAAGATCGATTTTTCGCCGCTGGCGTCCGGCGCGGTCGTCACCGATATCGTCTACGTCCCGTTGAAAACGCCGTTGCTCGTCCAGGCCGAAGAACAGGGTTTCACGACCGTCGATGGGCTCGGCATGCTGCTGCACCAGGCTGTGCCCGGCTTCGAAAAATGGTTCGGCCGCCGCCCGGTTGTCGATGAAACTCTTCGGGACCTCGTTATCGCCGATATGGAAAACCACGGATGATCGTCATCGGCCTCACCGGTTCCATCGGAATGGGAAAATCCACAACCGCGAAAATGTTCGCGGAAGAAGGCGTCGCGGTGAATGACGCCGATGCGGTCGTCCATGATCTCTACCGTACCGATGCGGTGGCACCCGTCGGCGAGGCATTTCCCGGCACGGTCAAGGATGGCGTCATCGACCGTCAGGAACTGTCCCGCCAGCTTTCGGCGTCGCCTGAAAAATTCCCGGTCCTCGAAGCGATCGTCCATCCGCTGGTCCGCAAGCGTGAAGTCGATTTCCTGACCCGCCACAGAGAAGCCGGCTCTGACCTCGTGCTCCTCGATATTCCGCTTCTCTTTGAAGTGAAGGGCGAAGATCGCGTCGATGTTATTGTCGTTGTCACCTGCGATCCACAGATACAGCGCGACAGGGTGCTTGCGCGTCCCGGCATGACGGAGGAAAAATTGGCGATGATTCTCTCGCGCCAGCTGCCCGACGCGGAAAAACGCAAAAGAGCCGATTTCCTTGTCGATACGGGCCTTGGACTGGACGCGGCGAGAGAACGGGTTCGCGAGATCATTGCGTCTCTGAAGGCCGGGAAGACGAGCGAGAAAAAGCCACATGCGTGAGATCATCTTCGATACGGAAACAACGGGCCTCGAATCGAAGGTCGATCGGGTGATCGAAATCGGCGGCATCGAGCTGATCAACAATTTCCCGACCGGCAGGACGCTTCATCTCTACATCAATCCGGGCGACCGCAAGGTTCACCCGGACGCGCTTGCGGTCCATGGCATTACCGACGAGTTCCTGAAGGACAAGCCGAGCTTCGGCGATGTCGTCCAGCAGATCATCGAATTTTTCGATGGTGCCAAGTGGATCGCCCATAACGCCACCTTCGACATGGGCTTCATGAATGCGGAATTCGGCCGCCTCGGCCTGCCGCCGGTGATGTCCGACCAGGTCATCGACACCCTGGCCATGGCCCGCCGCAAACATCCGATGGGTCCGAATTCGCTCGATGCGCTCTGCCGCCGTTACGGCATCGACAATGCCCACCGGACCAAGCACGGCGCGCTGCTCGACTCCGAACTGCTCGCCGAAGTCTACATCGAGATGACCGGCGGCCGCCAGACCGCGCTCGGCCTGATGGGTAACGAACGGTCTGCGACGGTGATCGAGGTCGATGAAGTCGTGGCGGCGGTGGCCGGCCGTCCGCGGCCCCTTGACCGTCGGCTGACGGGAGCCGAGATCGAAGCGCATGCGGCCATGGTCGCGTCCCTGAAGGACAAGGCGGTCTGGCTGAAGTACAAGCCGACCGAATAAAAAAGCCCGGGTCGAAGCCCGGGCCCTTATCCTCGAATCGAAAACTCGATCTCAGCTGTCGAGTGCTTGAACCTTGGAACGGGCCTGTTCCTCGGCCATGCGCTGCGTGAACATCTGCGCGAAATCGATCGGGTCGATCATCAGCGGCGGGAAGCCGCCATTGCGCGTCACGTCCGCAATGATCTGGCGGGCGAAGGGGAACAGGAGACGCGGGCACTCGATGAAGAGCAGCGGCAGCATGTGTTCCTGCGGGAAGCCGGTGATGCGGAAGACGCCGCCATACACCAGTTCGGCCGCGAAGACGATCTTGTCGCCTTCCTTGGCTTCGGCGTTCAGCGTCAGGATAACGTCGAAATCGGCGTCCGAAAGCGGATTGGCGTTGACGTTGACATTGATGTTGATCGCCGGCGCCTTGTCGCGCGCCTGCAGCGAACGCGGAGCGCCCGGGTTCTCGAAGGAGAGATCCTTGGTGTACTGCGCCAGGATGTTGAGGGACGGCGTTGCGGCCTGGTTGTTATCGTCTGCCATTGGGATTTCCTCGAGGCTTTGGAGCGTTGAGGCCCTCTAACATTTCGTCTGGGGGCTTACAACCCTGGCCAACCCGCAGGACCTCTCAAGGTTCCTTGCTTTTCGGGCCGGCCCAGGGCGAAGAGGGATCGGGATCGCGATGGTAATCCTGCTCGTCGAGATCGACCACCGGCCCGGTTTTCTTGGCCTCCGGCGAAGGCTTCGGGCTTTCGTAGCGATAGCTTTCGCTGCGCGGCGAACGGACGACGACGATGCGGCGGCCGACCACAGACCAGATCAGGCTGCGCACGAAGGGAATGAACAGCGCTAGCCCGATGATGTCGGTGAGGAAGCCAGGCAGCAGCAGGAGGATTCCGGCGACCACGATCATCGCGCCGTCGATCAGGGCGCGGCCGGGCGCGCGGCCGTCGCGGCTCTCGGTCGAAATCTTCCTCAGGATCTGGGTCCCCTGGCTGCGCAGCAAAATGGCTCCGAGCACTGCGGTACCGATCACCAGACCGAGCGTCGCCCAGAGGCCGAGTGCTTTGCCGACCAGCACGAAGCCCGCGATTTCGGCGAGCGGCCAGCCGATCAGAAGGAGCGGCACGAGAAAGAAGCGCATGATATTCCCTGTGATATCCAGAAGCGCGTAAAGCGCTAACGTCTTCGCCATTTGAATGATAGGCGTATGCAGACTATATGAGAGACTGCACCGAATATTTAAACGCCAAATGCGGGTTAAGATGGGCTCCAACGACTTTATAACACTCTTTTTCCTTGTCGCAGCGGTTCTGATCTTCCTGCAACTGCGCAGTGTGCTCGGACGCCGGACGGGAAGCGAGAAGCCGCCGTTCGATCCTTACAGCCCCCGCGACGTCGCGAAAAACCCGGGTGGCGACGACAGCAAGGTCGTGACCCTACCGCGTCGCGACGCCACGGATGACGAGCAGCGTTATGCGGATGTCGACGCTGTCGCCAAGCCCAACACGCCGCTCAACGCCGCGCTGCGCGAACTGGTGAAGTCAGATCCTTCCTTCCGCCCCCGCGAGTTCCTGAACGGTGCCCGCATGGCTTACGAGATGATCGTCATGGCTTTTGCCGACGGCGACCGGAAGACGCTGAAGGGCCTTCTCTCGAAAGAGGTTTTCGACGGTTTCGACACGGCGATCACCGACCGGGAATCTCGCGGCGAGGTGGTGAAGTCCACATTCGTCGGTATCGACAAGGCGGATATCACCCATGCCGCCGTCAAGGATGCTGAGGAACAGATCACCGTCCGCATCGTCAGCCAGTTGATTTCCGCCACCTATGACAAGGCCGGCGCGCTGATCGACGGCGATCAGGAAACCGTGGCCGAAGTCACCGACATCTGGACCTTTGCCCGTGACATCCACTCCCGCGATCCGAACTGGAGATTGGTCGCCACCGAATCCGAACAATGACCTTGAGCTCTGCGGATTATACCCTTCGGCCGGTATCCTTCCCCGATCTTGCGGGGTGGGGCGATGACGATCCGACCGCACTTTTTGCCGGCATGCGTGCGTCGCTGGAGCATATCCGCAAGGTCAAGCCATACCGCACCGGCGCCCTTGGCCTCACGGCCGAGGAACTCGCCACCTTCATCGATGCCGCCCGGGACATCCCGGGCGATCCCGTTTCTGCCCGGGCCTTCTTCGAGACCCATTGCACGCCCTTCCTGATTACCCGCAAAGACGGTCGGCGCGGTTTCGTCACTGCTTTCTACGAGCCTGAGATAGAGGTCTCGGAAACGCGGGACGACGTCTGGATCCACCCCTTCTATTCTCGCCCGGACGATCTCATCGATCTCGACGACGGTAACCGCCCGACAGGATTGGACTCCGGCTACATGTTCGGGAGGCAGACGCCCGGTGGCATCGCGCCCTATCCGGACCGCGGCGAGATCGACCGAGGTTTTCTCGAAGGCCGCGGCCTGGAGATCGCCTATGCGAAGTCCAAGGTCGATGTCTTCTTCATCCATGTCCAGGGCGCTGCGAGGTTGAGATACCCGGATGGAAACATCCGCCGGATCACCTATGCCGCCAAAGCGGGTCATCCGTTCTCGCCGATCGGCAAGCTGCTGATCGACCGCGGCGAGATCGACCCGGCGAAGATTTCCATGCAAAGCATCCGCGCCTGGCTGGCTCAGAATCCGGCTAAGGTCGATGAAGTGCTCTGGCATAATCGTTCCTACATCTTCTTCCGGGAAGCGGATGTCTCCGATCCGTCGCTCGGGCCGGTGGCGGCCGCCAAGGTGCCTCTGATCCCGGGACGCTCGCTGGCGGTTGATCGCCAGATCCACACATTCGGTTTCCCCTTCTTCATCCGGTCCGAGACGCTGACCCATATGGATGGTGGCAAACCCTTCGCGCGGCTGATGCTGGCGCTCGACACCGGATCCGCGATCGTCGGCCCGGCGCGCGGCGACATTTTTACCGGCTCCGGCTTCGAGGCAGGCGAACTTGCTGGAACGGTGCGCAACGACGCGGACTTCTACATCCTCATCCCCAAGGCAGCGTCCGTCAGGTACGGCGGATGAAGGGTGGTCGCAAACTCGATCCGGAAGAGCGGATATTGTGGGGAAGGGTCGCGAAATCGGCCCGCGCCTTGCCCGGCCGCATGAAGGAGATCTTGCAATTCGAAGAAGCGGAGGCCGTAAAGATCGCCGCGGAGGAAGCGGCCGTCGAAGCGAAAAAGCCGAAACCCGCGCCGCGGCAGCAGAGTTATGCGGTCGAGCTTCCGGCGCCCGTCCCGGCCAGGCGTCCCGTAGGTTCTCATCAGCCGCTTGAAAAGCCCGTCAAGAAAAAGCTCGCCAAGGGCCGGCTGCCGATCGATGCCCGTCTCGACCTGCACGGACTTTTCCAGGGCGAGGCTCACGACCTGCTTCTCGATTTTCTGCTGCGAGCCCATGAACGCGGTCTTCGCCATGTGCTGGTGATCACCGGCAAGGGCAGCTCGATGGGCAGCGAAGGCGCGCTGCGACGCGCCGTGCCTCTGTGGTTTTCGAAAGCGGAGTTCCGTTTCCTGATCTCGTCCTACGAATGGGCGGCGCGTCATCATGGCGGGGAGGGCGCCATGTATGTGCGGCTTTCGCGCGGCAGAGGGGACAATCGCGGAGATCGGGAATGACTCCCTTCGGTCACGCACTGAGGGAGCTGCGCCGCCGCAAGGGCATCACCCAGCGCGAGCTTGCCGAGGCGATCGGCGTCACGCCTGCCTATCTTTCGGCCCTGGAGCATGGAAAGCGCGGCCGGCCGACCTTCGAACTGCTGCAGCGGATCGCCGGTTATTTCAACGTCATCTGGGACGAGGCGGAAGAACTTTTCCGCCTTGCCGAAGCGTCGCATCCGAAAGTCGTGCTTGATACCGCGGGTCTGCCCCCATCATACACCGGCTTTGCCAACCGACTGGCGCAGCGGATTCGCTCTTTGCCACCCGACGTGATAGAGGAAATGGACACGCTCCTCAAAAAAGCCGAGATGCGAGGCTGAATTCGCTACGCATCCACGGCTTTCATGCCGTATTGGCGAGGCTCAACCTTTAGAAACCGCCCCGATTTCCCTATATTCTGAGGGTGGAATGGCCGGTGATTCGCTTAACCGGCATCTCAAACGAATTGGAAGATACTTGATGACCGATACACCCGTCAGCGATAATGGCGCGAGTGCCGAATATGGTGCCGACTCGATCAAGGTTCTGAAGGGCCTCGATGCAGTGCGCAAGCGGCCCGGCATGTATATCGGCGACACGGACGACGGCTCCGGCCTGCATCACATGGTCTACGAAGTCGTGGACAACGCGATCGACGAGGCGCTGGCTGGCCATGCCGACCTTGTGACCGTGACCCTTAATGCCGACGGTTCGATCACCGTTACGGACAATGGACGCGGCATCCCGACCGACATTCACACCGGCGAAGGCGTATCCGCCGCCGAAGTGATCATGACCCAGCTTCACGCGGGCGGCAAATTTGACCAGAATTCCTACAAGGTCTCGGGCGGTTTGCACGGCGTCGGCGTCTCGGTCGTCAACGCGCTGTCCGTCTGGCTGAAGCTGCGCATCCGCCGCAACGGCAAGCTTCACGAGATCTCCTTTACCCACGGCGTTGCCGACGGCCCGCTTAAGGTCATCGGCGAATACGAAGGCCGTTCCGGAACCGAGGTCACGTTCCTCGCCAGCTCCGACACCTTCACGATGACCGAATATGACTACGGCACGCTCGAGCATCGTCTGCGCGAACTGGCGTTCCTGAATTCCGGCGTCAGAATCCGGCTAACGGACAAGCGCAAGCCGGATGTTAAGGAAGAGGAGATGCTTTATGACGGCGGCCTCGAAGCCTTCGTCCGTTATCTCGATCGCTCCAAGAAGCCGCTGGTCGAAAAGCCCGTCGCCATCAAGGGCGAAAAGGACGGCATGACGGTCGAAGTGGCCATGTGGTGGAACGACAGCTACCACGAAAACATGCTCTGCTTCACCAACAACATTCCCCAGCGCGATGGCGGCACCCATATGGCCGGCTTCCGCGGCGCCCTGACGCGTCAGGTGACGTCCTATGCGGATAGTTCCGGCATTACCAAGAAAGAAAAGGTCACGCTGCAGGGAGAAGACTGCCGCGAAGGCCTCACTGCGGTGCTTTCCGTCAAGGTGCCCGACCCCAAGTTTTCATCGCAGACCAAGGACAAGCTCGTTTCCTCGGAAGTTCGGCCGGTGGTCGAAAGCCTGATGAACGAAGCCCTGAGCACCTGGTTCGAGGAACATCCGACTGAAGCGAAGATCCTCGTCGGCAAGGTGGTGGAAGCAGCCGTCGCCCGCGAAGCTGCCCGCAAGGCGCGCGAGCTGACCCGCCGCAAGGGTGTACTCGACATCGCCTCGCTGCCCGGCAAGCTTGCCGATTGCTCCGAGCGCGACCCGGCCAAGTCCGAACTGTTCCTCGTCGAGGGCGATTCCGCCGGCGGTTCCGCCAAGCAGGGCCGTTCGCGTGAGAACCAGGCGATCCTGCCGCTCCGCGGCAAGATTCTCAACGTCGAACGTGCCCGTTTCGACAAGATGCTCGGAAGCCAGGAAATCGGCACGCTGATCACCGCGCTCGGCACATCGATCGGCAAGGACGAGTTCAACGCCGACAAACTGCGTTACCACAAGATCATCATCATGACAGACGCCGACGTCGACGGCGCCCATATCCGCACCCTGCTTCTGACCTTCTTCTTCCGCCAGATGCCGGAGCTGATCGAGCGCGGACATATCTACATCGCCCAGCCGCCGCTCTATAAGGTCAGCCGCGGCAAGTCGATCCAGTACCTGAAGAACGAAGTCGCCCTGGAAGAGTACCTGATCACCATGGGCCTCGAAGAGGCGACGCTGACGCTCGGTTCCGGCGAAGTACGTGCCGGCCAAGATATGCGCGAAGTCATCCAGGATGCGCTGCGCCTGCGCGCCCTGGTCGAAGGCCTGCATTCTCGTTACAGCCGCTCGATCATCGAACAGGCCGCGATCGCCGGTGCGCTCCATCCGGACCTGACGGACAATCGCGAACGGGCCCAGCAGACTGCCGACGAAGTCGCCCGCCGGCTGGACATGATCGCCGAAGAGACCGAACGTGGCTGGACCGGCCATGTGACGGACGAGGGCGGCCTGCGTTTCGAGCGCATCGTGCGCGGCGTCAAGGAAGTCGCCTCCGTGGACGTGGCGCTGATCGGCTCGGCCGATGCCCGCCATATCGACCAGATGACGGGGCGCCTGCAGGAAATCTATCGCACTCCGCCGGTCCTCACCCGCAAGGATGGCCAGCAGGAAATGTCCGGGCCCCGCGCGCTGCTCGAATCGATCTTCGCGACGGGCCGCAAGGGTCTTTCCATGCAGCGTTACAAGGGCCTCGGCGAGATGAACGCGGAGCAGCTCTGGGAAACGACGCTCGATCCGAACGTCCGCTCGCTGCTGCAGGTCCGGATCAACGACGCGACCGATGCCGACGGCCTCTTCTCACGCCTGATGGGCGACGAAGTCGAACCGCGCCGCGAGTTCATTCAGGAAAATGCGCTGAGCGTCGCCAATCTCGACATCTGACGTCGAGGCCTCACAACAAAAAGCGGCGGTCCTCGGGCCGCCGCTTTTTGTTTGTCCAGTTCGAAAATGTTTCACGTGAATCTTTCCTGTGGATAGGGATTCACGTGAAACAGTTTTCGAGACATCGTCGGCGTTCAGGGCTCTCCGGTGAATTTTCCCTCAAAGGCGATCTCCGAAACCGGCTTGCGCTTGCTTGGAAACTCCCGCTCGGCAAGGTCGTCGGGAAGCGTGCTCCGGTCCGCGATGCGGCCGATCGCAGCCGCTGCCTCGGCCCGGTAACCTTCCGGAATGCCCAGCACTTCGACGGCCTTTTCCTTGTCGAAACCCTCCATGCCATGGGCGTGATAACCGAGTTTCATCGCCTGGCAGATCACCGAGAACCAGGCAGCACCCGTATCGTAGGAATGGGTGTAGGCGAGCCGGCGCTCGCCATTGCTCGCGACCCGATAGGTCTTCGACACGACGATCATCAGCGCTGCCGCGTTCTGCGCCCAGCGCTGGTTACCCGGCGAAAGAATGTCGACGAGCACCGGAAAATAAGGCGTTCCGCGTAGCGCATAGATGAAACGCCATGGCTGGTTGTTGCCGGAGGAGGGCGCCCAATGGGCAGCATCGAGGATCGTCAGCATGGTCGCCTGATCGATCGTTTCCTCGGTAAACGCCCGCGGCGACCAGCGGTCGAGGAAAAATGTATCGATCGGAAACTCCGAGTCGCGGGTGTTGCTGCTTGTCATGGGCATTCTCCGAAATTTGCAGGCCGGGAGTAGATTTAACATTAACAATAGGCCCGACGACCTGCTTGGCAACAGACTTCTGGTTGGCTGAAAACGGGCGTGACAAGCCGGGACGCATGTTCCATAACCTCCTCGCTTAAATGGAGGATCATGTTTTGAAACTGATGCGCATTGGTGAGCCGGGCCATGAAACGCCGGCACTTTTTGACAACAAGGGCAAGATTCGCGATCTGTCCGGCCATGTCGCCGATATTGCCGGGCCTTCCATTTCCCCGGAAGGTCTTGCCAAAATCGCAGCTCTCGATCCGGAAAGCCTGCCCGAATTGCAGCCGACCCGTATCGGCGCCTGCGTCGCCGGCACCGGAAAGTTCATCTGCATCGGCCTCAACTATTCCGACCACGCGGCCGAAACCGGCGCGACGGTACCACCGGAGCCGATCATATTCATGAAGGCGACCTCCGCCATCGTCGGCCCGAACGACGACGTGGTCATCCCGCGCGGTTCTGAGAAGACCGACTGGGAAGTCGAGCTCGGGGTGGTCATCGGCAAGACTGCGAAATATGTCTCGGAAGCCGATGCGATGGATTATGTCGCCGGCTACTGCCTGACCAACGACGTCTCCGAACGCGCCTTCCAGGCCGAACGCTCCGGCCAGTGGACCAAGGGCAAGTCCTGCGACACCTTCGGCCCGATCGGCCCCTGGCTCGTCACCAAGGACGAAATCGCCGATCCGCAGAACCTCGGTATGTGGCTCACGGTCAATGGCGAGAAGATGCAGAACGGCTCCACCAAGACCATGGTCTACGGCGTCCGTTATCTCGTCTCTTACCTCAGCCAATTCATGTCGCTGCATCCGGGCGACATCATCTCCACCGGCACGCCTCCGGGCGTCGGCCTCGGCATGAAGCCGCAGCGTTTCCTGAAGCCCGGCGAAGTCGTCGAGCTCGGCATCGATGGCCTCGGCACCCAGCGCCAGACCTTCGTCGCTGACGTCTAAATGATCGGAGGACTCATGCCCGCCGGCGGGGGATGAGTCCTTAACCAGGCTTGGAAGGTGGAACTTTAAGGCTTACATGTCATTCTCAAGACAGCAGAATGATCTGCGGTTCCGCCTTCCTCTTGGCCAATTCAGCCGGTATCCCCCATAATGTTGCACCGCAATAGAAAAGTGCTAGCCTATCCCCACGCTGCTCCTGAACCGATCGGTTCGATGCCCCTGTCGAATGCGCTGTCGGAAATCACGAAAGGTAGCACCTCGATGTTCTATCAGTTCTACGAGATGAACCACGCCGCGATGGCTCCCGTCCGCGCCGCCGCGGATGCCATGCACTTCTTCTATTCCAACCCGCTCAATCCGTTTTCCCATACGACGATGTGCCGGACGCTGTCCGCAGGACTTGAAGTCTTCGAGCGCGTGACGCGCCGATACGGCAAGCCGGCCTTCGATCTCCCGTTCACGACCGTCGACGGCGAGACTGTCGCGGTGACGGAAGAGATCGTCTGGAACAAGCCGTTCTGCAATCTCCTGCATTTCCGCCGGGACTTGCCGGCCGGCCGTGCCCCGGACCAGAAGATCCTGATCGTCGCGCCGATGTCCGGCCATTATGCGACCCTGTTGCGCGGCACCGTGGAAGCGCTGCTGCCAAGCGCCGATGTCTACATCACCGACTGGATCGACGCCCGCATGGTGCCGATCACCGATGGCCGTTTCGATCTCGACGATTATATCGATTACATCATCGAGATGCTGCATGCGATCGGCCCCGGCGCCCATGTCATCGGCGTCTGTCAGCCCTCGGTCCCGGTGCTTGCCGCCGTGGCTGTGATGGAATCGCAGCGCGATTCAATGGTTGCGGCCTCGATGATCCTGATGGGCGGCCCGATCGATACCCGCATCAACCCGACAGCCGTCAACAAGCTCGCGGAAAAACATCCGATCGAATGGTTCCGCGACAACGTCATCATGAACGTGCCGTGGCCGCATTCCGGTTTCATGCGACGCGTCTATCCGGGTTTCCTGCAACTGTCCGGTTTCATGTCGATGAACCTCGACCGGCACGTGACTGCCCACAAGGAATTTTTCCAGCACCTCGTCAAGAACGACGGCGAGTCCGCCGAGAAGCACCGCGAGTTCTACGACGAATATCTGGCGGTCATGGACCTCACCGAGGAGTTTTACCTCCAGACGGTCGACACGGTCTTCATCAAGCATTCGCTGCCGAAGGGCGAGATGATGCACCGGAATGTACCGGTCGATACCAAGCTCATCCGTCAGGTGGCGCTTCTGACCGTCGAAGGCGAGAACGACGATATTTCCGGTCTCGGCCAGACCAATGCGGCGCAGACCATCTGCCCCAATATCCCCGATGACATGCGCCTGCATTACATGCAGCCGGACGTCGGCCATTACGGCGTGTTCAACGGCTCGCGTTTCCGCCGCGAGATCGCGCCTCGCATCGTCGCCTTCACTCAGAAACATGCCAAGTCCGCACCGAAGAAGACTCCGGTCAAGCGCGTGATAAGGGGCGGCAAGGCCGGCTGAGCCGGCGGGGTTCTTCGAATTCCGGTTTATATTTCAGCATCTTCTTGAATTTAATGATCCGTCTTCTTGAAGGCGGATCATGGGCTCACCAAATCGGAATGAGACGGGCTGGCATGTGGCCACCCGCTGAAACATCAGGGTGTGACCAATGAACCAGTCAGCATTGATTCGTCCGGATTGGACGCAGGCCACCATCGCGCTCATGGTGCTCGGTTTCGTCGTTTTCTGGCCTCTCGGCCTTGCCATGCTCGCCTATATTCTCTTCGGGGACAGGCTCCGCGGCTTCAAGCGCGATGCCAACGACCGCGCCGATCGCATGTTCGCCGGCTGCCGTCGGGCGAAGTCCCGTTACAACACGCATTTCACCACCGGCAACGTCGCCTTCGACGATTGGCGCAAGACCGAGATCGACCGGATCGAAGAAGAACGCCGCAAGCTGGATGAGATGCGCGAAGAATTCGACAACTATGTCCGCGAGCTTCGCCGCGCCAAGGACCAGGAAGAGTTCGATCGCTTCATGCGCGAGCGGCAGAACCGCTCTTCCGGCCAGAACCCGGTTGTCGATCTCTGATCCTCCCAAGGATTCACGTGAAACGTGATGGAAAGCCGGCGTCTGTGAGGCGCCGGCTTTTTTATGTAAGGGAATCGGCTAGAAAGGGTCCATGTTCGCGCTTCTGAAAAAGCCAGTCCGCTCCAAACCGAAACCGCTCGAAACGGTGAAGCGGACCCTTGATGTCGGCGATCGGGCGATGCCGCTGACGATCAGGGAAAACCGCCGTGCCACCCGCATCACGCTCAGGATCGAACCCGGCGGCCGCGCGCTCAATCTTACCGTGCCGGCGGGCCTGCTGAAGCGCGAGATTGACGATTTTCTCGACCGCCATCAGGGCTGGCTGCTGACCAAGCTGGCGAAATTCTCTGCGGACAATGCGATTCGCCCCGGCGGCCGCATCGCCTTTCGCGGCCTGCCTCACCGGATCGAACATACCGGCACGCTCCGCGGCCTCACCGAGGCGGTGCTGATCGACGGCGAACCGGTGCTGAGGGTGAGCGGCCTTGAGGATCACATGGGCCGCCGGCTCTCCGCCTTTCTCAAGAAGGAAGCGCGCAAGGATCTCGAAGTGCTGGTAGCCCGCCACGCAGCCGCCATCCGCAAGCCGATCAAGTCGGTCTCCATGAAGGATACCCGCAGCCGCTGGGGGTCCTGCTCCTGGGATGGAAACCTCAGTTTTTCCTGGCGCATCGTCATGGCCCCGCCTCTGATCATCGACTATCTCGCCGCCCATGAAGTGGCGCACCTGAAGGAGATGAACCACGGCCCGAAATTCTGGGCCCTGTGCAGACAGCTCTGCCCGCGCATGGAAGAAGCGCGCAAATGGCTGAAACAGCACGGCTCGCAGCTGCACGCGATCGACTTCGAGTAGGAGGCCGCCAGTGGGTCCTCGGGTCAATCCCGAGGATGACGAGCTTGGATGTTATCGCCCGTTGGCGATCCCAGCCGTCCGCTCTCTAGCCATCCGCCGCCTTCTCCGTCGTCATCCTCGGGATTGACCCGAGGACCCATGCCTCAAACGCGGCACGCTCGGCTATGATTTGCCTCGACTCCGGCGGAATTTCATGCCACTCCGCACCTCATGAAACCTGATATCAAGATCTGCGGGTTGAAGACCCCCGAGGCTGTCGATCGCGCCGTGGCGCGGGGTGCCTCGCATATCGGCTTCATCTTTTTCGCCAAGAGCCCGCGTTATGTCGAGCCGGACTTGGCCGGAGACCTCGCCGATCGAGTCCGCGGACGGGTGAAGCTCGTCGCGGTGACGGTCGATGCCGATGACGAGGAACTGGACGACATAGTATCCATGGTGCGGCCGGATATCCTGCAGCTGCATGGCAACGAGAGCCCGGAACGGGTTCTGCAGGTCAAGGCGCTCTTCGGCCTGCCGGTCATGAAGGCATTTTCCGTAAAGGAAGCAGGCGATCTTGACCGGGTCGATGCGTATATCGGCGTCGCTGACCGTTTTCTCTTCGATGCCAAAGCTCCCGCCGGCTCGCAGCTGCCGGGCGGCAACGGCATTTCCTTTGACTGGAGCCTGATGGCTTCCCTTGACGAGGGCGTGGATTACATGCTTTCGGGAGGATTGAACAAGGATAATGCCGCCATCGCCCTCAAATCGACGCGGGCGACCGGTATCGATCTATCGTCCGGCGTCGAAAGTGCGCCGGGTATCAAGGACCTTGGAATGATCGATGCGTTTTTCGATGCCGTTGCAGATGCGGATCGGAAAAGCGCGTGAGGGAGTAGACAGTGAACGAGACGCCAAAACCCAATTCGTTCCGTTCCGGCCCCGATGAGGATGGCCGTTTCGGTATTTTCGGCGGGCGCTTCGTCGCCGAAACGCTGATGCCGCTGATCCTGGATCTCCAGGGGGAATGGGAAAAGGCGAAGAACGATCCGGCCTTCCAGAAGGAACTGGCTGATCTCGGCGCCCATTATATCGGCCGTCCGAGCCCGCTCTATTTCGCCGAGCGCCTGACCGAACATCTCGGTGGCGCCAAGATCTATTTCAAGCGTGAAGAGCTGAACCATACCGGCTCGCACAAGATCAACAACTGCATCGGCCAGATCCTGCTCGCCAAGCGCATGGGCAAGACCCGTATCATCGCCGAAACCGGCGCCGGCCAGCATGGCGTTGCCTCCGCGACCGTTGCCGCGCGTTTTGGCTTCCCCTGTGTCGTGTACATGGGCGCCACCGACGTTCAGCGCCAGGCGCCGAACGTCTTCCGCATGAAGCTCCTCGGCGCTGAAGTCCGTCCGGTCACCGCCGGTCACGGCACGCTGAAAGACGCCATGAACGAGGCGCTGCGCGACTGGGTCACCAATGTCGACGACACCTATTACCTGATCGGCACCGCCGCCGGCCCGCATCCCTATCCGGAAATGGTCCGCGACTTCCAGTCGGTGATCGGCACCGAAGCCCGCGCCCAGCTGCTGGAAGCCGAAGGCAGGTTGCCTGACGTGGTCATTGCCGCTGTCGGCGGTGGGTCGAACGCGATCGGCATCTTCCATCCTTTTCTCGATGACGACAGCGTCCGGATCGTCGGCGTCGAAGCCGGTGGCCGTGGCCTCCAGGGCGTCGATCATTGCGCCTCGATCACCGCCGGAACGCCTGGTGTCCTGCATGGCAACCGTACCTATCTGCTCCAGGACGGCGACGGCCAGATCCTCGAAGGCCATTCGATCTCGGCCGGCCTCGATTACCCAGGCATCGGTCCGGAGCACAGCTGGCTGCATTCCATCGGCCGTGCCGAATACGTGCCGATCATGGACGACGAAGCGCTCGACGCTTTCCAGATGCTGACCCGCCTCGAAGGCATCATTCCGGCGCTGGAACCGAGCCATGCGCTCGCCGAAGTGATCAAGCGCGCCCCGAAGATGGGCAAGGACGAAATCATCCTGATGAATCTGTCGGGCCGTGGAGACAAGGACATCTTCACCGTCGGCAAGATTCTCGGCATGGAGCTTTGATATGACCGCTCGTATGGACAAACGTTTCGCGGCCCTGAAGGCCGAGGGTCGTCCCGCGCTGATCACCTATATCATGGGCGGCGATCCGGATTTCGAGACCTCGCTCGGCATCATGAAGGCACTGCCCGATGCCGGGGCCGATCTGATCGAGCTTGGCATGCCGTTTTCCGATCCCATGGCCGACGGGCCGGCGGTCCAGATGGCCGGTCAGCGCGCCCTGAAGGACGGCCAGACGCTCGCAAAGACGCTCGAGCTCGCACGCAGGTTCCGCGAAGGGGATACTGAAACGCCGATCGTCATGATGGGTTACTACAACCCGATCTATGTCTATGGCGTCGAGAGATTCCTCGATGACGTGATCGCCTCTGGCATCGACGGCCTGATCGTCGTCGATCTTCCGCCGGAAATGGATGACGAGCTCTGCATCCCGGCACTGGCCAAGGGTGTCAACTTCATCCGCCTCGCTACCCCGACCACCGATGACAAGCGTCTTCCGGCCGTTCTCAAGAACACGTCGGGTTTCGTCTATTACGTCTCGATGAACGGCATCACCGGCTCGGCGCTTCCGGATCCGTCACTGATCGGCGGAGCCGTCAAGCGCATCAAGGGCCACACGGCTCTGCCGGTCTGCGTCGGTTTCGGTGTCAAGACCGCGGATCACGCCAAGGCAATCGGCGCTGCTGCGGATGGCGTCGTCGTCGGTTCGGCAATCGTCAGCCAGATCGCCGGCAGCCTCACCAAGGATGGCAAGGCCGGTCCGGATACCGTTGCTGCGGTCGCAACCCTGGTTCGGGGCCTTGCAACCGGCGTGCGCGCTGCCCGCCTTGTTGCCGCCGAATAGTTTCCCACATTAGGCTTGAGTTAATCGGGAGTACGCCAAGTGAACTGGATCACCAATTACGTCCGGCCGCGCATCAACTCCATGCTCGGTCGTCCCAACCGGGACGTTCCGGAAAATCTCTGGATCAAGTGCCCGGAAACCGGGGAAATGGTCTTTCATAAGGACCTGGAAGAAAACAAGTGGGTCATCCCCGCTTCCGGCTTCCATATGAAGATGCCCGCCAAGGCGCGCCTTGTCGATCTTTTCGACGGCGGTGTCTTCGAAGCGTTCCCGCAGCCGAAGGTCGCCCAGGATCCGCTGAAATTCCGCGATTCAAAGCGGTATGCCGACCGCCTGAAGGACAGCCGCATCAAGACCGAGCAGGAAGACACGATTCTTGCCGGCCTCGGCGAGGTCCAAGGCTTGAAGCTCGTCGCCATCGTGCATGAATTCAACTTCATCGGCGGCTCGCTCGGCATGGCGGCCGGCGAGGCGATCGTCCGGGCCTGCGAACGGGCCCTCACCGAAAAATGCCCGCTGGTGATCTTCCCGGCTTCCGGTGGCGCGCGCATGCAGGAAGGCATCCTGTCGCTGATGCAGCTGCCGCGCACCACCGTTGCGGTCGACATGCTGAAGGAAGCGGGGCTGCCCTATATCGTCGTGCTCACCAACCCGACGACCGGCGGCGTCACGGCCTCCTACGCCATGCTGGGCGACGTTCATATCGCCGAACCGGGGGCCGAAATCGGCTTTGCCGGCAAGCGGGTGATCGAGCAGACGCTGCGCGAAAAGCTGCCCGAAGGTTTCCAGACCTCGGAATACCTGCTGGAGCACGGCATGGTCGACATGGTGGTGAAGCGCCACGACATTCCGTCGACGCTGGCCAAGATCCTGAAGATGCTGACAAAGCAGCCTGTCCAGGATGCGCTTCCGGCGCCCATCGCGCTCAGCGCCTGACCGAAAGAGAGCATCGAGAGCCGGAGCGGCGGGATGACCACCATGAACGAGCCCGTTGTGAGCGAGGCGGAACGGGAAATCGATAGGCTGATGACCCTTCATCCGAAGGGTTTTGATCTTTCGCTCGACAGGATCACCCGCCTGCTCGAACTCCTCGGCAATCCGCACAGGAAACTGCCGCGCGTCATCCATGTGGCCGGCACCAATGGCAAGGGCTCCGTGACCGCCTTCTGCCGTGCGCTGCTCGAGGCAGGGGGTTACGCCACGCATGTCCACACGTCTCCGCATCTTGTGCACTGGCATGAACGCTATCGAATCGGCGTCAAAGGCGGCCGCAGCCAGATCGTCGGCGACGAGATGCTGGCGGATGCCCTGCGGCGTATCGCGGCGGCCAATAATGGCCAGATGATCACCGTCTTCGAAATCCTGACCGCCGCCACCTTCCTCCTGTTTTCCGAACAACCCGGCGATGCGGTGATCCTCGAAGTCGGCCTCGGTGGCCGTTTCGATGCCACCAACGTCATTTCTGATCCGGCTGTCTCGGTCATCATGCCGATCTCGCTCGACCACCAGGCCTATCTCGGCGATCGGGTCGAACTGATTGCCGCCGAAAAGGCGGGAATCATGAAGCGCGGCCGCCCGGTCGTCATCGGCCAGCAGGAATTTGAGGCGGCCCGCGACGTGCTGATCTCGACCGCTGAGAGGCTCGGCTGTCCGACCGCCGTCTATGGCCAAGAATTTTCGGCCCACGAGGAATTCGGTCGCCTGATCTACCAGGACGAGTTCGGCCTCGCCGATCTGCCTTTGCCGCGCCTGCCGGGGCGTCACCAATACGCCAATGCCGCTGCCGCCATTCGCGCCGTCAAGGCGGCCGGCTTCACCGTCACCGAAGCGATGATGGAAAAGGCGATGGCGACCGTCGAATGGCCGGCCCGCCTCCAGAAGCTGACCGAAGGCAAACTGCTGCAATATGCGCCCGAAGACTCTGAAATCTGGCTGGATGGCGGGCACAATCCCGGCGCGGGCGAGGTGATTGCCGAGGCAATGGCCTCCTTCGAGGAACGACAGGCCCGGCCGCTCTACATCATCGCCGGGATGATCAACACCAAGGACCCGATCGGCTACTTTCGCGCCTTTGCCGATATCGCCGAACACGTCTTCACCGTGCGCATCCGCGGCAGCGAATCGGGCCTCGACCCGGTGGTTCTTGCCCATGCCGCCTTTGACGCGGGTCTGGTGGCCGAACCCGCCGGCTCCGCGGCCGAGGCTCTGCAGGAAATCACCCGCCGCCAGGTGCCGGGCGCCCCGCCACCGCGCATCCTGATCGGTGGCTCGCTTTATTTCGCCGGCAATGTGCTGGCAGACAACGACACCCCGCCGACCTGACCGCAGAGGCTGCGATAGCGAAAGAAAAAGCCCGGCTGCAGGGAACAGCCGGGCTTTTTCATGCGGGCATGCGACTGGAAGTTAGGCGGCGCTGGAAATCCAGGCCGAAAGGGCAGTCTTCGGAGCGGCGCCAACCTTGATGTCGGCGACTTCGCCACCCTTGAACATGGCAAGCGTCGGGATCGAACGCACGCCGAACTGGGCAGCCAGCTCAGGATTTTCATCGATATTCAGCTTGACGACCTTCACCTTACCGGCGAGCTCGTTCGAAATTTCTTCGAGGCTCGGACCGATCATTTTGCAAGGGCCGCACCATTCAGCCCAGAAATCCACGACGACCGGCTGAGCGGAATCGAGGACTTCGGTCTGGAAGTTGCTGTTATCGACTTTTACGGTAGCCATAGGGCTCTCCTTCACGATTCTCTGTTGGTGTAAATGTGAGCTTCCCGCTCAAAGTTTTCAATGGCCGCTATCTCACTTTGTTTTGAGTTCCGCAAGCGAGCGTGACAGCAGTTCCGCCGGCAGCGTAACCACTTGCGCGGACTCGGTATAGACCAGCACGCAGTCGAAATTCTTTGCCGGATAAAGCGGCCGCAGGATTTCGCGATAGATGGCGAGCTGGGCGCGATGCGAGAGCGGTATTGCGTCGAGGTTCTTCGGCGGCACTCGATTGGTCTTGTAGTCGAGGATGATCACCCGATCCTCGGTCACCACCAGCCGGTCGATGCGGCCGGAAATCGCATAGTCGCGGCCTTCCAGCGCCAGCGTGCCCATGATCGAGACTTCCGATTGGCTCCGCTGCGAAAACACCGGCCCGAGTTCGGCATGCGCAAGCACTGACATGACGCTGGCGACGAGCTTTTCGCGCTCCGCTGCCGGCCAGAAACGGGCCGCACGGTCCGCATAACGACGGGCGGCGGAGTCACGTTCGGGCTCTGGAAAATCCGTCAGCATCTGCAGCATGCGGTGGACCAGCTTGCCCTTCTGCAGCGCCAGTCCCGCGCTGTCCTTCTGATCGGCAAACAGCGGCGAAGCGACGATCAGGTCGTCCGCGTCGTCATCGATCATCGTGCCGGCGCCGGAAGGGCTGAGCGGCCGCGGCAGGATTTTTTGTGGAGGCAGGGGACGGGAAAGCGCTGGCGGAAGCGGCTTTCTGTCCGCTGCCGTCGCCTCCTTGTGCGCCGCCTTCGGCGCCTGTCCGGGAGCGGCCGGAAGCCGCCATTTGAAACCGCCCCATTCGCCATCCGAGCCGCGAAACTCCGCCGGGCTGCAATGGTGTTCGTCGGCGGCGAGCGCCTTCGAGATCATCGACTGCCAGGTATCGGGATTGTCGATCTTGCCGCGATAACCGCAGACGATCAGCCGGTCGGCCGCCCGTGTCATCCCCACATAGAGCAGCCGGCGATATTCTTCCTCGGTCGAAGTCCTGATCCGATCGTCGTCGGCTGATGTCATCGCATTGGTCAGCATCTTGCCGGGCACCCAGGCGGGTACATTCTCGCCGGCGATCCGAAGCAGCCGGAATTTCGGCACATGCGAGGAGATGAACGCCTTCGAGCCGCTGTCGACGAGGAACACCACCGGCGCCTCTAGGCCCTTGGAAGCGTGCACGGTCATGATCCGCACCTCGTTGCGACCGCCGTCCTGTTCGCGCTTCACCTCCGGCGATTCGATTTCCAGCGTCGAGATGAAGGCCTGCAGGCCCGGCAATCCACTTGTCTCGTGGTCGAGCGCGAAGGTCAGGAACTCGTCGAGAATATCGCCGGCCTCGGTACCGAGCCGGCCAAGGAATTTCCGTCGCCCGCCTTGCGCGCCGAGGATCCGGGCAAACAGGTCGTGCGGGCTGAGCTGCCGCGAGAGGCTGAGAAGATGCTGAAGCCGGTCGGCCGCATCGCGGAACCGAAGCGGTTGCTCCTCGCTCAAACGGTTGAGCTGAGCCCAGGCGCTTGTGTTCTCCGCCCGCCGCGCCGCGACTTCGAAGACGTCCTCTTCCGAGAGATTGAAGAGAGGGCTTTTGAGCAGCGCCGCCAGCGAAAGGTCGTCCTGCGGCAAAAGCAGGAAACGGCCGAGCGCCAGGAGATCCTGCACCGCGATATGGCTGGTCAGCCGCAGCCGGTCGGCACCGGCGACGGGAATGTTGTCGCGGCGTTTCAGCGCGCGGGTCAGCTCGTTGACGAAGGCATCACGCTTTCGAACCAGAACGAGGATGTCACCGGCCTCGATCGGCCGTTCGACGCCCTTTTCGATAATCGTCTCCTTTCCGATCATCTCCTCGATCCGGTTGGCGATCCGGCCGGCGAGAATGGCGGAGGGCGCCTTGTCGGGCGTCGAATCGAATGGCGCCGTCCAGTCTTCCTCCTGTTCGGCGACTTCCGGCACCACCACGTCCCAGAGGTCGACGGCGCCCGGGTGGCCGATCCGGTTGGAGCGGTGCTGCACCGGTTCGCCGAGCGCGCTGAGGCCTCGAAAGTTCTCCTCCAGAGAAAACACCTGATCGACGGCAGCGAGCACATCGGCCGTGGAGCGGAATGAGAGCGGCAACCGCACTGAGTGGAAGGTCTGGTCGCTGGCCCGCACCCGTTTTTCCGTCTCGCGGCGTTCTTCCGCAAACCGTTCCGGCCGGGCGCCTTGGAAGGAATAGATCGACTGCTTTTCGTCGCCGACGGCAAAGATGGTGCGGCGGGTCTCGCGGGCGCTGGCGCCGGAATAGAAATCCTCCGCGAGCGACTTGATCACCGTCCACTGGATCGGGCTGGTGTCCTGCGCCTCGTCGACGAGAATGTGGTCGATGCCCTGGTCGAGCTTGTAATGCACCCAGGCGCCGACGCCGTCTCGGGTGAGGAGATCGGCGGCGCGGGCGATCAGGTCCTCGAAGTCGAGCAGGCTGCGCTGTTTCTTCAGGTCCTCGTAATCGTCGTTGAGGCGTTGCGCCAGCGTCAGAGCCGCCTTGGTGGCGAAGAACATCCGGATCAGCCGTAGCCGATCGCGACAAGTGACGACATGGGCACGGGCGGTTGCCACCGCTTCGGCGAGTTCCGGCGCCGTCGTTGTCATCGCCTTGGCGATCAGCGAACTGTCGGCTTTCGGCTTGCCCTCGCGGGTAAGGAAAATCTGGTCGAGATGCTGGGCCCGCTTCAGGACATCCGGCTCCTTGGCGACCAGTCGAAGGCCGTAGGCCACCTCAGTGACCTTCTGCCCGCCCTTCTGGTCGGCGAGCGCCAGATAAAGATCCAGCGTCAGGCCGGAGAGACCGGGCAGGGGCCAGTAGGCTGCTGCTATACTGTCTTCCGTGTCCGCCGGCCCCAACCCCAGCGCACGCTTCAGTTCGACGCCGATGCCGCCGTGGCGCTCCGCACACGCAATGAAACGGCGGATAGCGGTGCGGTTGGCGATGATATCGCCGAGCAGCGTTTCCAGCCCGAATTCGTCGCCGAGATCCAGCACGTGCGCAAAGGCTTCGGCCAGCACCGGGTCTTCTTCCGCAGAGGTCGCCGTCAGCAGCGAGCGGCGTGCGTCAGCCAGCAGGGCGGAGGCGGCGCGGTCGTCGAGCACCGAAAAATGCCCGGCGACATTGGCTTCGAGCGGAAACTGGTGCAGCAGCGCTTCGCAGAAGGCATGGATGGTCTGGATCTTCAGCCCGCCCGGCGTTTCCAGAGCCTTCGCGAACAGCCGCCGCGCCCCGGCGAGCTTAAAAACATCGGGCTCAGCACCTTCGATGCCGGCAATCCGCTTGCGCAGCTCGTCGTCGGAAAGCACCGTCCATTCCGAAAGCCGCTGGAAGACGCGGTTCGACATTTCCGATGCCGCGGCCTTGGTATAGGTGAGGCAGAGGATCGACGATGGCCGGCAGCCGGCGAGCAGCAGCCGGATCACCCGCTGGGTCAGCACATGTGTCTTGCCGGAACCGGCATTGGCCGAAACCCATGCGGAACTGATCGGATCGGAGGCGAGCGATTGCTGCACCGTCGTCCAGTCGATCCACTTGATCGGGTCGTTGCCCTCCGGAGCCAGATCACTCATCGACTTCCGCCTCCTCGTCGTCAGCCGTCGACCATTCGGCCACACGGGCGAGGTGGTCGTATTCGCCGCCGAAATCATTCTGCGCCATCGGAACGAGGCGCGATGCGAAGCCAGCTTCTCCATTGCGCAGGATGATCACGAACCGGGTGAGCTGTTCGAGGGATTCGTCGGCCAGATCGATCGCGGATTTCGGTTGCCGCTTGGCCGTCGCGCTCGAACCCTCGTTGTTGACTTTGTCTTCTCGGAACCGGTCGCCGGGACGCAGCCGGACATAGAGCAGCTGGTCGGGCGTCAACGGACCCGCATCCTTGAACGCTCCGGCTCTGAGCGCCGCCGCCTCAAGGCCGAGCTGCGGATCGAGCAGCGCCCGAGCCTGGGATACCGAGGGGTTGAGACCGGTCTTGTAGTCGATGAGATCGGCGAGACCCGATCCCTTGATATCGATCCGGTCCGCGATACCAGTGACGCGGATGCCGGCGGGCTCCAGCTCCCAGCCGGCACCGACTTCCGTCATCGTCCTGCGGATATCCGGCGCCCGCTCGACTTCCCAGTCCAGGAAGGCACGGGCGACTTCGACAAAACGGGGCCGCCAGACGCGGTCGATATGGGTTGGCAGCTGTTCGGCGTCGAACAGTTCCTCGGTGATCCGGCGCATCGCCTCTTTGGCCGCAGGCGTGCCGGGCTTGTGGCCTTCGCGCGTGTAGCGGTCGATGATCGCGTGATAGAGCGTGCCGCGTTCGGAAGCGCCGGGATCGCGGTTGAACGGGTCGAGCGGATCGAGTTTGAGGATGCGGCGGGCATAGATCGAATAGGGGTCGCGGCGCAGGCGCCCGACCTCGCTGAAGGAATATTTCACCGGCTGCAGGGTTGCCGGCGGCTTCGGGGCCGGGCGCTTGGCGACCGGCTGGTTTTCGCCGGCGTCGATCATCGAAGCCCAATCGCGATATTGGTGGCCGCGCGCCCTGAGCTCGTCCGCAAACTGCCGTCCACCCAGGGCCAGCAGCCGCTGCAGCCAGCGTGAGGCGACGGTCGGCGTCGATCCCTGGCGCGTCGAGCGCGACAGGATCAGATGCCGGGTGCCGCAGGCCATTTCAAAGTCGTGGGCGAGCTGGCCGATCCGCCGTTCCGGCGGCTCCAGCCCCATGTCGGTCTTCATGGTGCGGGACAGGAAAGGGTTGTTGACGGTCTGGCCCGGCCAGGATCCTTCGTTGAGCCCGCCGAGGATCATCGTGTCGACGCTCTGCAGTCGGGCTTCGAGCGTGCCGAAGATGAAGATGCGTGGATGACTGAGCGAACGGGGCTTTACCGCTTCGCCCGTCGTCAGTGCCATGACGATGTCGATCCACTGGGGACCGTCCGCCTCCATCTGCCCGTCGGTGTCGATGACTTCGGAGAGCAACCCCGCCAGCCGCTCGCCAGCTTCGCCGGACCAGAGCGCCGCAAGGTTTTTCCCCTCATCGACGCAGATGGCTTCCAGCGCGCGGCCCGTGCGTTCGGCCCAGTCGGAGAGCGTCAGCTTGGCGGTGAGGCCACGCCCGTCCAGCCGGCGGCGGATGAGGGCCGAGGCGAGCGGCTCGACCGCCTTCGCCAGCCGCCGGGCGAGGTCGCAGGCCTTGTCGACAGCGTCGGCGGGCAGCGACAGCCGCCAGTGAGGCGTATGCCGGTCTTTGAGCTGGGCAGCAAGCTGGGTTTCGAGCAGCGGCTCCAGCGCCGAAATGTCCATGTCGCCGAGGCCGCCGCGCAGCGCCAGGATTTCGAGCGCTTCGACGGAAGACCGCAGATCGGCGGTGGACAGGCCGAGCCGCATCAGCGGGTGTTTGATCAGCGCCACGATCGCCACCGGGTCGCCCGGCCGAAGCGTCGCTTCGAGGAGAAGTTGGGTCAGCGTGCCCTGCGGCGTGCCGGAAAGCGGCGAACCGGCGGAATCGTCGGCGAGCAGGCCGAAACGGGAAAGCTCGGCGGTCACCCGGCGGGCCAGTGCACGATCGGGGGTGATCAGTGCCGCCTGGCTCTCGCCGCCTTGCCTGCCCGGCTGCTCGAGCGCAAGCCGGAGAGCGATGGCGATCGCCACAGCCTCCTCGCGTTCGTTCGAGGCTTCGATCAGCGAAACATCGGCAAAGGCTTGGGCCAGGAGGGAGGGATCGGCGCTGTCCCGCCAGGTGCTCCAGCGGTCGGTCGCCTTGGCGGGTACCAGCGCCTGGGAGAGCGCTTCGGCGCGGAAGGCGAGATCGCCGGGAACTTCGCCAAGCACCGCCACGTCTTCCCGCGTCACGCCGAGCTTCCTGAGCAGCCGTGACAGGCCGAATTGCGAATGGCTGCGGCTGGCGGGTTCGGGTTTACCGTCAAAGGCTTCTTCGCCGATCATCGCCCACTGATCCGCCGGCATCGAGAGGTCGAGCCCCGGCAGAACGACGGTGCCGTTCGGAAGGTTGGAGATCGCGGCGATCAGGTCGGCAGCGGCCGGCACGGAGCCGGTCGAACCCGCCACGATCACCGGTCCCTTGTGATCCCTGGACGAAATCCGCCGTGCCTCGCCGCGCAGGATCGCCGCCTGGTGTTTCGCCGGTGAAGAACGGCGCAGTTCTTCGAGACGAAGCGGCCAGAAGGCGCTGGCGATCGACAGGAATTCGGCGGTCAGCTGCCACCAGAGTGCATGTTCGCCGGTGTCGAGTTTTTTTAGATCCGCCCAATCGCGCTCCTCGGTTTCGACCGCGTCGATAAGCTCCGCAAGCGCCCGGGCGAGCCAGATGGCATCAGCGGGGCTAGCCGGTGCGACGAGCGGGGATTCCGAATGCACGTCGAGCACGATTTTCGGAAGCTGGTTGCGCCAGGCAAGGATCAGCCGGCCGAGTTCTAGCAGGCGCGCGGTGCCGCCGATCGGCAGCGCCAGGTCCATCTCCTCAGGCGCCACCAAGTCGAAATAACCGCTGTCGTCATCGGTTTCGCCGAGCGGCCGGATGACCGGCAGGATCGCCGATCGGCCGCCGAGCAGGTCGACGAATTCCGAGCGCAGCACGCGGGCCGACCGTCGCGTCGGCACGTATATGGTAACGTCGGCGAGCGAAAGCGGATCGGACGGATCGTAACGAAAAGTCTCGTTGAGCCGGCCGTCGCAGAGTGCCGCCGCGACGGTCTTGAGGAACGGCGCTCCGGCGGGGATCGAAAAAACGCGCTTCTTGCCGGATAGCGTGGTCATGCCTCCACCGGATAGCGCGCGATCACCGCTTCGGCTTCCGGCAGCGCCTCCGGCGTGCCGACGGTGATCCAGTGGCCGTCGAGCATGGTGCCAAAGAGCCGGCCGCGGGCGATCGCCTTGTCGAAATAGATATTGATGTTGAAGGCATCGGACGGTGCGTCATCCAGAAAGGACGGGGTCATCGCGAAGGCGCCGGCATAAACGACCGGATTGGCCGGATCGTCCCGGTAACGCCTCAACCGGCCATCCGAATCCATGCCGAAATCGTTGATACCGTTGTGCCCGGTCGTGTTGTCGATATCGACGCAGAGCATCGCCATGTCCATGCGCTCCGGATCGAAGAACTCCGCCAGTTGCTGCAGGTTGGTCGGTTTACCGGGTGTCTCGCCGATCCAGAAGAGGTCGGCATTCATGATGAAAACCGTGCTGCGATCAAGGAGCTTCAGCCCCTTTACGATCCCGCCGCCATTGTTCATCAGCGCGTCGCGCTCGTCGGAGATCAGGATTTCAAGGCCCTTGTAGGCTTCGAGATGCGCCGCCATCTGGTCGGCGAAGTGGTGCACGTTGACCACCGCACGCTCGACGCCGGCTTCCTTTAGCGAATCCAGCACGTAGTCGATCATCGGCTTGCCGGCGACCGGCACCAGCGGCTTCGGCATCGTGTTGGTGATCGGCCGCATACGGGTGCCGAGCCCTGCGGCAAGCACCATGGCCTGCTTGATGGCGACTTGTTGGATGGTCATCGGAAACCGTATTTATGATTCGGGTGGTTCTATTCCAGCCCGGCGACACCAATCGCGCAAGGGGGTGAGCACATCGTGGCTCAGCGCCGTCGCGAGATGGCGGAGCGTCCGCGGCATATGCTTCAGATAGCCCGGCTTGCCATCCCGCTGCAAGAGCCGCACCCAAAGGCCGGCGAGTTTGCAGTTGCGTTGCGCCGCCATGATCGCCCAGGCCTTCAGGAACGTCGGTTCATCGAAGGCTCCGAGTGCCCGGCGAAGCGTCACGTAATCCAGCATCAACTGGTCGGCAAGCGCCTTCGGGATATCCACCCGCGCGTCCTGGACGATCGAGGCCAGATCATAGGCGGTCGGGCCGATCATCGAATCCTGGAAATCGATCAGGCCTACGCGTCGAACGCCCGACTCATGCGGCCGCCAGATGATATTGGGCGAATGGAAATCGCGCAGCAGCAGGTTCTTTTCGACGCCGTCGAGTTCGAGGATGAGATTGTCCCAGATCGCCAGATATTCCTGGCGTTCCTCGTCGGTCGCCGCCGTGCCGCGCTTCCAGGGCAGGTGCCAGTCGATCAGAAGCCGGGCTTCCATCTTCATCGCGGTCGGATCGAAGTCGGGAATGTGGTGGATATGGCCGTCCCCGACCGGCAGGTCCTGGCGCATCTCGTGGCTGTGCAGGAAGGCGAGGCACACAATGCTTTCGCGATAGCGTTCCTCGATGGGATTGCCGTCTTCGTCGACGGCCCCCTCTACGCCGAGATTTTCGATCAGCAGGATGCCCTGGTCGTAATCGACATGCAGCACTTCCGGCGCCGCCAGGCCCAGCTCGCGCAGATATTCGTCGATCGCCACGAAGGGATAGGGGTCTTCGGCCAGATGCGCGACCTTGGGATAAGGCTTTCCGTCGAGAACCGGCGGCCCTTCGGCCGGGCGCGGCCAATCCATCAGGATCAGCGTTTCGCCGTTTGTGATCGTCACGCTCTCATAGGCGCGCGTCGAAGCGTCGCCGGTAAGGAACCGCCGCCGGGCGCCGAGGTAGCCATGGGTGTCCAGAAATTCCCGGATCGCCAGCACACGGCGGATGCGCTGCATCTGCGCGTCCGGGGCGGTGATCGTCGCCGTCCGGCCGCTACCGCTCTGTTCGAGCCTGAGCTGGATGCGGGCCTGCGGCAGCAGGTCGTCGGCAATCTCGGGCCATTCCACCAGGCAGATGCCGTTGGAAAGCGCCTCGTCGAAACCAAGTTCGTCCAACTCGGAAGAATCACCAAGCCGATAGAGATCGAAATGCGCCACCGGAATACGCAGCTCGTAGCTCTGCACCAAGGTGAAGGTGGGGCTCGGCACTTCGAGCTCGTCTTCATCGCCAAGCGCGCGCAAAAAAGCCCGGGCGAAGGTCGATTTGCCGGCACCAAGATCGCCGGAAAGGGCGATCCAGTCGCCCTTCTTCAGCGCCAGCGCCATATCCGCGCCGAGGCGGATCGTTTCGGCCTCGTCGGCAAGCGTCAGGGTAAGGGCCGTCTCACCACTCATTCGGCGGCGACGGACCGCGCCGTCGTGCCGCTTGGAATGCGGCATGTAACCGTGGTTCCCTGGCCGGGCTTGCTGTCGATCGCGACATCGCCGTGATGCAGCGTCACGAAGCTTTCGACGATCGAAAGGCCGAGGCCCGCGCCGGAGCGCTTGCCGCCCTTGGCATTGGCCGAGAAGCGGTCGAATACCGTTTTCAGGATATCTTCCGGAATGCCCGGACCCTTATCGGTTACCGAGAAGAACACGTCGCTGTGGGTGCGCCAGCAGTTGAGCGTGATGGCTGAGCCGTCCGGGGCAAAGTTGGTGGCATTGGTGAGCAGCTTGATGAGGATCTGCTTCAGCCGCTGCTGGTCGGCGACGATGGTGCCGAGACCGGCCGGCGCGGTGATCGCCAGCGTAACGCCGTTTTCGTGCAGCCGGTCTGCAATCTGCATGGCCACGTCGTCGAGCAGGTCATCGATCGCCATTTCGGAATAGTTGAGCTGCATGATCCCGGCATCGACGGTCGCCAGATCGAGAATGTCGTTGACGATCGTCAGGAGAACCGACGATGACGTCGAGATATGATCGATATATTCCGACTGCCGCTCGTTCAACGGGCCGATGCCCGGCGTCTTCAGCAGATCGGTGAAGCCGATGATATTGGTCAGCGGCGAGCGCAGTTCGTAGGAGACGTGCTGGACGAAATCGTTCTTGAGCTCGTCTGCCTTCTGCAGCGCCTCGTTCTTTTCCTTGAGCGCCCGTTCCGCCCGCGCGCTTGCCGTCATGTCGACGAATGTGAGCATCGTCTGCGCGTTCGGCAGCGGCGTCACGGCATAGTCGAGGATCAGGCCGGAGTAGAGTTCGAACGTACCCTGCAGCGAGGGGCGCTCGTCGTCGAAATTGGTCAGCATCTGGCCGAAGCGGCGCCAGCCATCCTGCTTGTCGTAGGATGGCGCGCAGGCGGTCTCGATCGCCTTGATATGCGTGCCCGGCTTGGATTCCTCGGCGGTAATGCCCCAGAGCGCCCGGAAGGCGGGGTTGGAGAGGCGGATGCGCCCGTCCGGCCCAAAAACGGCGACGCCTTCGGAGAGATGGTCGATCGTTTCGCCCTGAACCTGAACCAGCGTGTTGTAACGGGTCTCGAGATCCACCTGTTCGGTAAGATTCTCAAACACCCAGGTGGCGCCGCCCTGCGGATGGGCGGTGGCGATCACGCGCAGTGTCTGACCGTTCGGCAGGTGCCAGAGGTCGGTCTGGGTGTTGGGAGATTGATAGACGGACAAGGCCGCGTCCTTCCAGCTCCGCCAGCTGAGCTGCTCCGGCAGCTTGCCTTCGCTGCGCAATTTGTCGAGCAGCTCGCTATTGTCCGGCCTGGAATCGAGGAAGGGCAGGGTAAACCCCCAGAGCTGTACAAAAGCCTGGTTGTAGAACTGCAGCCGGCGCTCGCCGTCGAAGATGGCGACAGGCGTCGCCAGATGGTCGAGCGTTTCGGCGTGGCTCTTCAGCGTCCGCTTCAGTTCCTCACGTACGGCTTCCGCCTCGGAAACGTCGACCGCCAAGCCTGCCGAACCGCCGGGTATGACGACATCGACGACGTCGAACATTGCCCGATTTCCGTGCACGACCGTGGATATCCGGTCATGGAAAGGCGAGGTGGGGGTTGCCGCCGACCTGATCTTTTCGCGTGCGATCGAGCCCAGAAATTCGCGGCCGTCCTCGAGCGCCTGCGCAGGCGTCGGAGCCTCCACGGCATCGCCATAGGCGTGGTTCACCCAGGTGAGCCTGCCCTGCGAATCGCGGCGCCAGACCGGGTGCTCGATGGCGTCGAGCAGCGAATGGAACATCATGATCGAGTTCGTCAGCCGCTCGCGCTCGATCTTGAGTTCGGCGAGTTCGGCGCGCAGGTTGTTGAGTGCGATGAAGCGGACGAAGGCCTTGCCGCCTGAAACGCGGCCCTGCACTTCCAAAATCTCGTCGCGGTTGGTCTCGACGACCATGTCAAAGGAGCGGGCTTCGACCCGCAGCAGTTCGACGGACTTTTCCAGTTCGCTGGCCGAACTGCCGCGCATCCAGCGGCCGAAGGCGAGAAATTCGCGGTCCTGCTGCGGTGCGCCGGTTTCCACCGGCAGCTGGCCGAGGAATTCAGGCTTCGATGAACCGCTTTCCCATACGACGATCCGGCGGTTCTTGTCGGCTATCAGAGCCTCGAACTTGGAAATCCGCTGCTGCGCATCCGAAAGGGCGCTGCGCATTTCCTGCGTTTCGGCTTCCATGTTGCCGCGCTGACGCACCAGCCAGATGGCGGAAAACAGGGCGGCACCAAGCGCGCCCATCACCAGCGATGAAACGATGACTTCCGTCGAGGAAAACAGCCGGACGGCTGCATCGCCCGACTGCTGCGCAAGCGCTGCGGTCGCGAGCCCTGAAAGGGAGGTGCCCGAAAGGAAAGCGCTGCCGAACAGCGCTAGGCGGCGAAGTCTTCCAACGGTCGCACTACCGTCCGCAGGCCCCGAAACGAAACGCAAAGCCGGAGCGTCCGCTCCGCCGCAAAGGGGATCGGCCCGTTCTGACGAGCTCATTTTTTTTACCGACATATCCGGTCTGTCTCCGTCCAATTGCCGCTCATCGACAAGACATACCACATCGCGCCTTGCCCGTAGCCGGACGGCTCCCAATCACATGGTGGGAACGTGACGATGGTCGAGAACCGCTTTGGGCTTTCGGCATCACGCTCCAGGGAAGGCGCGAATCAAGTTCTAAAACAATACTTGCTTAGGGAATCGCCGGGAAGGGATGCGCCCAAAAAAGAAACCGCGGCCTTTGTCAAGGCCGCGGCTACCATATCTTGTGGATTGACCGGCTATTGATTAGTACCGGTAGTGTTCAGCCTTGAACGGGCCCGTCTGCGAGACGCCGATGTAGGCTGCCTGCTCGTCGGAGAGTTCCGTCAGCTTCACGCCGAGCTTGGCGAGATGCAGGCGGGCGACCTTCTCGTCGAGGTGCTTCGGCAGGATGTAGACGTCGTTCTTGTACTCGCCCTGCTTGGTGAAGAGTTCGATCTGGGCAAGCGTCTGGTTGGTGAATGAGGCCGACATCACGAAGGACGGATGGCCGGTGGCGTTGCCGAGGTTGAGCAGGCGGCCTTCCGACAGAAGGATGATGCGGTTGCCCTTCGGGAACTCGATCATGTCGACCTGCGGCTTGACGTTGGTCCACTTGAGGTTCTTGAGCGCGGCGACCTGAATCTCGTTGTCGAAGTGGCCGATATTGCCGACGATCGCCATGTCCTTCATCGCACGCATGTGGTCGATGCGGATGACGTCCTTGTTGCCGGTCGTGGTGATGAAGATGTCGGCGCTGTCGACGACGTCTTCGAGGACGACGACTTCAAAGCCGTCCATGGCGGCCTGCAGGGCGCAGATCGGATCAACTTCGGTGACCTTGACGCGGGCCCCGGCGCCGGCGAGCGAAGCGGCAGAACCCTTGCCCACGTCGCCGTAACCGCAGACGACGGCAACCTTGCCGGCCATCATCACGTCGGTGCCGCGGCGGATGCCGTCGACCAGCGATTCCTTGCAACCGTATTTGTTGTCGAACTTCGACTTGGTGACCGAATCGTTGACGTTGATCGCCGGGAAGGGCAGCAGGCCCTTCTTGGACAGTTCGTAGAGGCGGTGGACGCCCGTTGTGGTTTCTTCGGTGACGCCCTTGATCGCGTCGCGCTGCTTGGTGAACCAGCCCGGCGATGCCTTGAGGCGCTTCTTGATCTGCGCGATGAGGATTTCTTCTTCTTCCGAGGTCGGGTTCGAAAGAACGTCTTCGCCGGCTTCGGCGCGGGCGCCGAGCAGGATGTACATGGTGGCGTCGCCGCCGTCATCGAGGATCATGTTGGTGAGACCGCCGTCGGCCCACTGGAAGATCTTGTCGGTGTAATCCCAGTATTCCGTCAGGGATTCCCCCTTGACGGCGAAGACCGGGATGCCCGCGGCAGCGATCGCCGCAGCAGCATGGTCCTGGGTGGAGAAGATGTTGCAGGACGCCCAGCGGATTTCTGCACCGAGGTGCTGAAGTGTCTCGATCAGAACGGCCGTCTGGATGGTCATGTGGAGCGAGCCGGAGATACGGGCGCCCTTCAGCGGCTTGGTGGTGCCGAATTCTTCGCGGCACGACATCAGGCCCGGCATTTCGGTCTCTGCGATGTCGAGCTCCTTGCGGCCGTAGGCGGCAAGATTGATATCCGCGACGACGTAATCCTTCTCAGTGCTCATAAAGCTCTCCATGTTCGGTGGTGCCCTTTCCGGCGGGGTACCGCCGGACGTGGCAAGACCCGCTTTGGCCAAGCGGAAACTGGCCAGCGGTTTAGCAGGCTTCCGGCAAGCTGGCAACGGGATATAAAGAAGTCTTTATATGTTTATGTCAGTGAAAGGTTAAGCTGCGGGCGCGTCAGGCTTCTTCGCCGAACTTGTTGGCGACGAGCTGTTCCAGCGCGTTCAACGCTTCCTCGGCCTGATGGCCTTCGGCTGAGACCTCGATCGAGCAGCCCGTGCTGGCGGCGAGCATCATCAGGCCCATGATCGAGGTACCGCCGACGGTCGTTCCGTCTTTGGAAACGGTAATCCGCGCATCGAAGCTTTCGACCATCTGCACGAATTTGGCGGAGGCGCGCGCATGCAGTCCACGCTTGTTGACGATCAGGAATTCACGGGAAGAGGGGGATGACATCCGGTCTGGGTTCTCATTTGCCGCTGAGGACGCGGCTTGCGACATTGATGTATTTGCGGCCGGCTTCGGAGGCCTCGGCGAGCGCCTTGTCCATGTTGTTGTCGCTGCGCACGCCGGCAAGCTTGATCAGCATCGGTAGATTCATGCCGGCAATCACTTCGATCCTGCCGCTTTCCATGACGGAAATGGAAAGATTGGAGGGTGTGCCGCCGAACATGTCCGTCAGGATGATGACGCCATGGCCTTCGTCGGCATTGGTGACGGCATCGACGATATCCTGCCGCCGCTGATCCATGTCGTCCTCGGGACCGATCGATACGGTTTCGATGAATTTCTGAGGCCCGACGACATGCTCCACCGCATGACGAAATTCCTCAGCCAGCTTGCCATGGGTGACAAGCACTAGTCCGATCATGAAAACTGCCCCCTGCTATGGAAACTCGGCGCCAATATCGCATTGCAATAAGGCGGTCCAGCGGTGGGATGCCATCTTCTCCAAGTAGACTCGAAGTTCAAGTTAAAAAATCAGGCTGCGGGGTGATCAAAACGGCATCTCGCCGTGAAAATCAGACGCGAACGCCGCCAAAACTGCCAAAGGGTCCGCTGCACCGCGCCATATCCGGACAAGCGGAAGGTCGCCGAGACCGGGGACCAGGAAGCGTTCGTTTTCCGGCGGGAGCCTTTCATCTTCGGGCAGGGAGATGATCTGGACCGCAAGGTCCAGCGCTGCGGCGGAGAGGCTTTCGAGACGGGCGATGCCGCTGCCGCGCAGTTCGATGAGGCCGGCGATCGGTTCCGGCCGGGTGGCGAGCAGATGATCGCCGTGGCGCGAGACGAGCACCTGATCGTCGGCCACCAGGGCTGCGAAAGCGCCCTGACGCCGGACCGCGGCGACACAGGCGAAGGCGAGCATGGATTTGCCGCTGCCGGACGGGCCGGTGAAGAGGAGGCCCTTGGTGCCGATGACGATCGCGGTCGCATGGATATTGACCGGCTTCGTGCTCATTGGTCTTCGCCGCCCGGCAGCGACAGCGTGAAGCGCGCCCCGGTCACGGCATCCGTCTTGGCGTCGTGCACGTTTTCCGCCTTCAGCGATCCGCCATGGGCCTCGGCGATCTGCCGGCTGATAGACAGGCCGAGGCCGGAATTCTGGCCGAAGCTCTCGCCGTCGGGCCGGTCCGTATAAAAGCGTTCGAAGATGCGGTCGATATCCTCCGCCTGGATGCCGGGACCGTTGTCCTCCACCGTCACGATCACGCGGTCCCTGGTGTGGGAGAGCCGGATGGTGATGCGGCCGCCCTTCTCAGGCACGAAGGATCGTGCGTTCTCGATGAGGTTGGTGATGATCTGCCCGAGGCGAAGATCATGGCCGTTGACCAGGAAGGCCGACCGGTTGCCGGCCTTGTTGTCCACGGCGAGACTGATTTCCACCGGCTTACGGCCGCTGCGGATCTGCCTCGAAATATCGACGAGATTGCCGAGCAGGTTTTCCATGTCGACGGGCGTCGAATCCGAGCGGGCAAGCTCGGCATCCAGCCGCGAAGCATCGGAAATATCGCTGATCAGGCGGTCGAGGCGGCGCACGTCGTGGAAGATGATTTCCGTCAGGCGCTGCTTCGACTCCTCGGACTTCGCCAGCGGCAGCGTCTCGACGGCGCTGCGAAGCGAGGTCAGCGGGTTTTTGAGCTCGTGGCTGACGTCGGCGGCAAAACTCTCGATCGCATCGATGCGGTCGTAGAGCGCGTTGGTCATCTCGCGAAGCGCGATCGAAAGATTGCCGATTTCATCCTGGCGATAGGAGAAGTCGGGGATTTCCTCGCGCTGTTTGGCGCCGCGCCGCACGCGGATTGCGGCGGCCGCCAGCCGCCGCAGCGGATTGGCGATGGTCGACGACAGCAGCAGCGACAAGAGGATGTTGACCAGCGTCGCGACGCCGAAGACGCGCATGATCGCCAGCCGTTCCGCATGCACGATCTTGTCGATGTCGCCGGCCTGGGTCGACAGAAGAAGCACGCCGAGCACGGCGCGGAAACGCTGGACCGGCACGGCGACGGAAACGATCAGCTCGCCTCGGTCGGTGACGCGCACGAGCGCGCCCCGAACGCCGGTCAGCGCGTTCATCACCTCCGGATAGATTGAACCGTCGCCACCAGGCGCTTCCTTGTAGACCGGCAGGTTGCCCGGCTGCAGCAGGCGGTTGATGAGGCCTGCAAACCACTCGCTCCAGGTCTGCGCTTCGTTTTCCACCGGCGGCAGGTCGAAACGCAGCACCTGTCCGCGCGAATAGAGATGGCGCGAATCGAGCAGCAGGTTTGCGTCGGCATCGAAAATCCGGGCGCGTGTGCGGGTCGGAGAAATCAGCCGCCTCAGAACCGGCGCGACGCGCTCTGGATCGATCGGAAAATCGAGGTCCTCGTCGTTCGGCACCGGCGTAATGCTCTGCCCGGCCTGCAGTTCAAGGAGTTTCTGGGGGTCGATGGTGATCGAGTTGGTATCGACCGAGGCTGAGGCGGAAATCGCGCCAGCGATGATCTCGCCCTGGGTCAGCAGGCTCTCGACGCGAGCGTCGATCAGCCCCTCGCGGAACTGGTTGAGGTAGAGAATGCCGGCGACCAGCACCACCGTCGCGGCGATATTGAAGAACAGGATGCGGCGGGTGAGGCTCGAAAAGACCGCGTGGCCGAACACCCGCCGAATGAGCGTGAAGGGACGCGACCAGAACCTCCGCGGCGCGCGGCGTGTCCCAGCCTTCTCCATTCGGGCGATATTGCTGTCGAACGTTTGATCTGCCACTGCAGTCCTTCCACCGGGCCAGCTTAGCGCTGGTCCGGCCGTGGCTTCAAGTTAACCTTTCGCAAGGGTCAAGCCGCCTCGCGGAATCGATAACCCACGCCATAAAGCGTTTCGATCATATCGAAGTCGTTGTCGACCATCTTGAACTTCTTGCGCAGCCGCTTGATGTGGCTGTCGATGGTGCGATCGTCCACATAGACCTGCTCGTCATAGGCGGCGTCCATCAGCGCATCGCGGCTTTTGACGACGCCGGGCCGCTGGGCCAGGGAATGCAGGATCAGGAACTCGGTCACCGTCAGTGTCACCGGCTCGCCTTTCCAGGTGCAGGTATGGCGCTCCTGGTCCATGGCAAGCTGGCCGCGTTCGAGGGTGCGGGCTGCCTGCTGATCGGCTGCCGTCTTGGCCCCGGCACCGCCGGCGGCTTGTGCCTCGCGGCTGCCGGCGCGTCGCAGGATCGCCTTGACGCGCTCCACCAGAAGACGCTGCGAGAACGGCTTGGTGATGAAGTCGTCGGCGCCCATCTTCAGCCCGAACAGTTCGTCGATCTCTTCATCCTTGGAGGTGAGGAAGATCACCGGCAGGTCGGACTTCTGTCGCAGGCGGCGCAGAAGCTCCATGCCGTCCATGCGCGGCATCTTGATATCGAAGATCGCCAACTGCGGAGGGCGGGCGATCAGCCCGTCGAGCGCGGAAGCGCCATCCGTATAGGTCTCGACCTTGTATCCTTCTGCCTCGAGTGCAATCGACACCGACGTCAGGATATTGCGGTCGTCGTCTACGAGCGCGATTGTCTGCATGCTCTCCATCTCCGTCATCATCTATGCGCAGCTCCTGGAATTTACCCCAGCCAGGCGGCATCAGCCGACGCGCTTCTTGAGTATAAAGGTGGAACAAATTGTGGCAAAGATAAAGGGGCCGCTGACGATCGTGCGTTTTGGCAATGAGCTTTAAGATAGTGCGGATGCGGATTGAAACAGTTATTAAACCGATTTAAAGAGGAATAAAATTTTTTAAATCGATTAAATAATTGATATTATTAAAGAATTTTCAAAGGGCCTCTTGCCCTTTTAGAAATCTGTCATTAATTTCACGTCAGTCCCCACGGCAAGCTGAAGGAGTGCGCGCATGGAGGAGTTTGGACTTCACAACCCGTCCAAGGGTTTAGCGGCGATCGGTCTCGGCGGTGTATCGCGTGTTTATTACAATTCGTCCGAGGTTGAACTCTACGAAGAAGCAATCCGCCGCGGTGAAGCCGATCTGACGATCGACGGCGCCCTCCGCGCCGTCACCGGGCAGCACACCGGCCGCTCCCCCAAGGACAAGTTCATCGTCCGCGATGCCGGCACCGAGAACCGTGTCTGGTGGGGCAGCGACAACAAGCCCATGAAGCCTGAACACTTCGAAGTCCTGAAGCAGGACATGCTCGCCCATGCGGCCGGCAAGACGCTGTTCGTCCAGGATCTGGTCGGCGGCGCCGATGCCGAGTATGCGCTTCCGACCCGCGTCGTCAGCGAATTCGCCTGGCACGCCCTCTTCATCCGCAATCTTCTGATCCGTCCGGATCGCGCCACGCTCGAAAGCTTCGAAGAGAAGCTGACGATCATCAACCTGCCGAGCTTCAAGGCGGATCCCGCCCGCCACGGCTGCCGCACCGAGACCGTGATCGCCTGCGATTTCACCAATGGCCTCATCCTGGTCGGCGGCACCTCCTATGCCGGCGAAAACAAGAAGTCGGTCTTCTCCGTGCTCAACTACTTCTTGCCGGAAAAAGGCGTCATGCCGATGCACTGCTCGGCCAATGTCGGCCCGGACGGCGATACCGCACTGTTCTTCGGCCTGTCCGGCACGGGCAAGACCACGCTGTCGGCCGATCCGAACCGCACGCTCATCGGCGACGACGAGCATGGCTGGGGTGAAAACGGCGTCTTCAATTTCGAAGGCGGCTGCTATGCCAAGGCCATCAACCTTTCGGCCGAAGCCGAGCCGGAGATCTATGCGGCGACCCGTCGTTTCGGCACGGTGATCGAAAACGTCGTGCTCGACCAGAACCGGGCTCCGGATTTCAACGATGGTTCGCTGACCGAGAACACCCGCAGCGCCTATCCGCTGCATTTCATCCCGAATGCATCGAAGACCGGCACGGCACCGCAGCCGAAGTCGATCATCATGCTGACCGCGGATGCCTTCGGCGTCATGCCGCCGATCGCCAAGCTGACGCCTGAGCAGGCGATGTACCACTTCCTCTCCGGCTACACGGCCAAGGTCGCCGGCACGGAAAAGGGTGTCACAGAGCCGGAAGCGACGTTCTCGACCTGCTTCGGCGGGCCGTTCATGCCGCGTCACCCGGCCGAATACGGCAACCTGCTCAAGGAACTGATCGCCCGCCACGGGGTCGATTGCTGGCTCGTCAACACCGGCTGGACCGGCGGGGCTTACGGCGTCGGCCGCCGTATGCCGATCAAGGCGACCCGCGCCCTCCTCAGCGCTGCGCTCGATGGCAGCCTGAAGAACGCCGAGTTCCGGACCGACCCGAATTTCGGTTTCGCGGTGCCGGTCGCCGTTGAAGGCGTCGACAATGCGATCCTCGATCCCCGCTCGACCTGGGCGGACGGCGCCGCGTTCGACGCCTATGCCAAGAAGCTCGTCTCGATGTTCATTCAGAACTTCGGGCAATACGAAGACCACGTCGACAGTAAGGTGAGAAGCGCAGCTCCGGTCATGCTTGCCGCCGCCGAGTAATCTTTGAAGGATTCACGTGAAACCGCCGGCCCGGGATAACACCCTGGGCCGGCGGTTTTCTTTTTGCCGGCTTTGTGGGAAAGATGCGGGCCTGCCGCATGTCGCCCGAACGTGGGTGCCGGTTCCGGACAACGGCATGCGCCCAAGAACAAAGACCAGAGACCTATGGCCAGCAATCCCCTTGTCATCAACAACCGCATCACCATCGCCGGATGGGAACTGACGGAACAATTCGTGCTGGCGGGCGGGCCGGGCGGCCAGAACGTCAACAAGGTCTCCACGGCGGTCCAGCTTTTCTACGACATCGTGAATACGCCGTCCCTGCCGGAGCGGGTGAAGGAAAACGCCATCAAGCTCGCCGGAAAGCGGGTGTCGAAGGATGGCGTACTGATGATAGAAGCGAACCGGTTCCGCAGCCAGGAGCGCAACCGGGAAGACGCACGCGAGCGGCTGAAGGAACTGATCCTCAAGGCGGCCGAACCGCCACCGCCGCCGCGCAAGAAAACCAATCCGACCAAGGGTTCGGTGGAGCGACGGCTGAAGGAAAAATCCGGCCGTTCGGACGTCAAGAAGATGCGCGGCCGGCCAAGCGGCGACTAACGGCGGAGATTGATCTTTGGCGACGCTTGCGAATGGCATCAGGCACCTTCCCGACTATCTGGATCGACCGGCACAGGAGCATCTGGTCGAGCTGATACGAGACGTTGTGGCCGAGGCGCCGCTCTACACGCCCGAAATGCCCGGCACCGGCAAACCCATGTCGGTGCGCATGACCAATTGCGGCCCGCTCGGCTGGGTAACGGACAAGGACCAGGGGTATCGCTACCAGTCCTTTCATCCGGTGATGAAAAAGCCGTGGCCCGCGATGCCACGGGAGCTGCTCGATCTCTGGGAAAAGCTCGGCGGCTATCCGAAACCGCCGGAAGCCTGCCTGATCAACTTCTATTCCGACGACGCCAAGATGGGCCTGCATCAGGACCGGGACGAGAACGATCTGGCCGCCCCCGTTCTCTCCGTCTCGCTGGGCAACAGCTGCCTGTTCCGGGTCGGTGGCCGGAACCGGAAGGATCCGACCGGCTCCTTCCGGTTGGCAAGCGGGGATATCATTGTGCTGGGCGGAGAGGGGCGTCTGGCGTTCCACGGCGTCGATCGCATTTATCCCGGCACGTCGACGCTGTTGAAGAACGGCGGACGCATCAACCTGACGCTCCGCCGCGTGAACAGCTGACGATTTAATTCAATAGCCGACGATCGATCGCCTACAGTTTCCGCAGTTCGACCGTTTCGACCAGGTGATTGCGGCCCTTGCGCAGGATGAGGTCCGCCCGGGGCCTGGTCGGCAGAATGTTCTGGCGCAGGTTCTTCAGGTTGATGTTTTCCCACAATCCCTCGGCAACGGCGCGGGCCGCATCCGCATCGATCGCCGCGTATTTCTTGAAGAACGAGGTCGGATCGCGGAAGGCGGTCTGGCGCAGCTTCATGAAGCGCTGGACGTACCAGTTGTGGATCTGCTCTTCGTCGGCATCGATATAGATCGAGAAGTCGAAGAAGTCCGAGACGATCGGAACGATCTTGCCGTCGGCCGGCAGCGCCCGCGACTGGAGAACGTTGATGCCCTCGAAGATCAGGATGTCCGGCCGGTCGACCAGGGTGTATTCGTCCGGCAGAACGTCATAGGTGAGATGCGAGTAACGCGGCGCCTTGACGTTCGGTTCGCCGGCCTTGATCGCCGACAGGAACCGCAGGATGGTGCCGATATCGTAGCTTTCCGGAAACCCCTTGCGCTCCATCAGGTTTTCCCGGCTCAGCACGGCGTTCGGATAGAGGAAGCCGTCGGTGGTGATGAGATCCACTTTCGGGCTCGACGGCCAGCGGGCGAGCAGTTCCTTCAGGATACGTGCCGTGGTCGACTTGCCGACCGCGACCGACCCGGCAATGCCGATGATGAAGGGCGTCTTGGTGATGTCGGAAAGGCTCAGGAAACGGTTTCGCTGCTGGAAGAGGCGTTGCGTCGCCTCCACATGCGTCGACAGCAGGCGCGACAGCGAGAGATAGATGCGCCTGACTTCATCGAGATCGATCGGGTCGTCCAGCGAACGCAGCCTCTGCACCTCGTCCGCGGTGAGCGTCAGAGGCGT
Organism: Neorhizobium sp. T6_25; assembly: GCF_002968555.1. Classification (NCBI taxonomy): domain Bacteria; kingdom Pseudomonadati; phylum Pseudomonadota; class Alphaproteobacteria; order Hyphomicrobiales; family Rhizobiaceae; genus Neorhizobium; species Neorhizobium sp. T6_25. The sequence goes on along the minus strand of NZ_PVBL01000010.1, from coordinate 21,536 downwards.
GTCTGCGCGGAACTTCGCCCATTCCTCCGCACTGAAGCGGTGATAGGGCGAATAATATTCCGCATTCGAGCCGGTTTCGAGCTCAGGCGTCTCGGCAGGCTGGGAAACGATGTTCATGATGTCGGCCGGCTTGCCTTTTCTTGAAGGCCGGACTGGCCGGTCCTTCGCTGGAGTTCGTCGAGCACATCCTGCAACGGTACCGCCGCAATATTCAAGACGACCAAAAGATGATAGAGAAGATCGGCGCTTTCCGCCGTCAGATTTTTGGCGTCGTGCCTGATCGCGGCGATCACCGTTTCGACAGCTTCTTCGCCGAGCTTCTTTGCGGCCTTCTCCTGGCCGGCGGCGACCAGTTTTGCCGTCCAGGATTCCTCCGGCGAGGCCTTGGCCCGCTCGGCGACGATCCGCTCGAGGTCGATCAGGGAAAATTCACTCATAACATTCTCTCCGACCGCTCAATCGAGCCGCATGGCGATGCCGTGCCCTGCCATATAGTGCTTTGCCTGACCGACCGTATAGGTCCCGAAGTGGAAAATCGATGCAGCCAGGACCGCCGTCGCGTGGCCCTGTTTGATGCCGGCGACCATGTCGTCCAGGTTTCCGACGCCACCCGACGCGATGACCGGTGCTCGGACGCTGTCGGCGATCATCCGCGTCAGCTCCAGATCGTAGCCGCTCTTGGTGCCGTCCCGGTCCATGGAGGTGACGAGCAGCTCGCCGGCGCCGCGCTCGACCATCTTGACGGCGAACTCGACGGCATCGATGCCGGTCGCGTTGCGGCCGCCATGCGTGTAGATCTCCCAGGCGCTGAGATTGTCGCCACCGATCGCCTGGCTGCGCCGCCGCTTGGCGTCGATCGACACGACGATACACTGGTTGCCGAACTTGTCGGCAGCCTCCGCCACGAAGTCCGGATTGTTGACCGCCGCCGAGTTGATCGCGACCTTGTCGGCGCCGGCCAGCAGCAGCTTGCGAATATCGCCGACGGCACGCACACCGCCGCCGACGGTGAGCGGCATGAAGCAGTGGTCGGCGGTGCGGGCGACGACGTCGAAAATCGTCTCGCGATTGTCGGAGGAGGCGGTGATGTCGAGGAAGCAGAGCTCGTCGGCACCGGCAGCGTCGTAGGCTTTTGCGGCCTCGACGGGATCGCCGGCATCGATGAGATCGACGAAGTTGACGCCTTTCACGACGCGGCCGTCCTTGACGTCGAGGCAGGGGATGACGCGGGCTTTGAGGGTCATGCGGCACGTCCTTGTCTGGAGCGGATCAGGGCCAGCGCTTCGTGGGGGTCGATGCGGCCGTCATAAAGCGCGCGGCCGGAAATTGCGCCTTCGAGCCGGACCGCATCCGGCTCCAGCACGCGGCTGATATCGTCGAGCGAGGCAAGCCCGCCCGATGCGATGACCGGAATGGAGACGGCATTGGCGAGTTCCAGCGTCGATGCCCAGTTGATGCCGGCGAGAATGCCGTCGCGGTCGATATCGGTATAGATGATCGCCGAAACGCCGGCGCCTTCGAATTTCTTTGCCAGCTCGATCACGCCGAGCTCGGACGCCTCCGCCCAGCCCTCGACCGCCACCTTGCCGCCCTTGGCGTCGATGCCGACGGCGACCTTGCCGGGAAACTGCCTGCAGGCCTCAATGACCAGCGCCGGATCGCGCACCGCGACGGTGCCGAGGATGACACGGGCGAGCCCGCGCGACAGCCAGTTTTCGATATGGTCGAGCGTGCGGATGCCGCCGCCGAGCTGCACGGGGTTCTTGGTGGCCTTGAGGATCGCGTCGACGGCGGCGCCGTTGACGCTTGTCCCCGCGAAGGCGCCGTTCAGGTCAACCACATGCAGCCACTCGAACCCCTGGTCCTCGAAGGCCTTGGCCTGGGCTGCCGGGTCGGGATTGTAGACGGTGGCCTGGTCCATGTCGCCGAGCTTGAGGCGCACGCACTGGCCGTCCTTCAGGTCGATTGCAGGAAAGAGGATCATGTCTTCGGTCCTTGAGAATTCGCGCGAGCTCAGGGCTTCCAGCGCAGGAAATTGGAGATGAGGGCAAGCCCCAGTGTCTGGCTTTTCTCAGGGTGAAACTGGGAGCCCGCCACATTGTCCCGGCCGACGAACGCGGTCATAGAACCGCCGTACTCGGTGGTCGCGATCACGTCGCTGCGATGCTTGGCCGCCAGATGGTAGGAATGCACGAAATAGGCGTGCAGACCGTCCGACCCGGTCGGGATGCCGTCAAATAGCGGGTGGGGGTGATGGATATCGAGCGTGTTCCAGCCGATCTGCGGGATCTTAAGGCTGGGATCGCTCGGGGTCATCTCGACGACATCGCCTTCGATCCAGCCGAATCCGTCGGTGGTGGTCTTTTCAAGCCCGCGCGACGACATCAGCTGCATGCCGACGCAGATGCCGAGGAAAGGGCGGCCCTTGTGCTCGACGACGTCGAGGATGGCTTCCCGCATGCCCGGCACGGCGGCTAGGCCGGCGCTGCAATCCGCGTAGGCGCCGACGCCCGGCAGCACGATGCGGTCGGCGGTCGCCACCGCTTCGGCCTTGTCGGTGAGGTCGATCACGGCGTTGATGCCGGCTTCCCGGGCGGCCCGTTCAAAGGCCTTGGTCGCGGAACGGAGGTTGCCGGACCCGTAGTCGATGATTGCGACGCGCATCAGCGTCCTCCATGTTCGAAAAGGCCCATGTGCGGGGCCTGCCATCCGGCGGCGGGCGGCTTTGCCTGTTTTGCCCACTCGGCCGAGACCGGCATAGGTTGTTGTTCCGGCTGCGGCAGGCCAGAGAAATAGATCTCCTCGGCTGTGCGCAGATCGTGGGCGGAGATCACCATTTCCAGTGTCCAGCCGCGATGGACCAGCGCCTCGGAGCGATAATGTCGGCCCTCGAGTGCCGTGAGCAGGTTGGTGGCGAAACCGAGCAGCAGGCCGGCGGTCCAGAAACCAGGAACCTGCATCAGGATGCCGCCGCCGATCTGGACCAGCAGCACCACGATCCCGGCAATCCACAGCCTATGCCAGAACAGCCAGATCCACGGAAACAACAGCGCGAGCCAGGAAAACCCGTCCCGCAGGACGAGGATCGACTGGAGATCCCTCTCGGGTCCGCTTCGCGGGTCATTGGGCGGTGTCAGAACGAGATAGCTTCTCAAGGATTGTCTCCTCAAGCAGTCAGACCAGCATTCCCTTGGTCGAAGGAACGCGATTGGCCTGCCGCGGGTCGATTTCAATGGCGGCGCGAAGTGTCCGTGCCACGGCTTTGAAGCAGGTCTCGGCGATATGATGGTTGTTGGCGCCGTAATCGTTCAGGACATGCAGCGTGATGCCGGCATTCTGGGCAAGCGCCTGAAAAAATTCCCGCACCAGTTCCGTATCGAACGTGCCGATCTTCGGCGCGCTGAACGCGACGTTCCAGACCAGGAACGGCCGGCCGGACACGTCGATGGCCGCCTTGGTCATGGTCTCGTCCATGGCAAGGTCGAGCGAGGCGTAACGGGTGATGCCGCGCCGGTCGCCGAGCGCCTTGGAGATCGCCTGGCCGATCGCGATACCGGTGTCTTCCACCGTATGGTGGTCGTCGATATGCAGGTCGCCGGTGACCTCGATGTCCATGTCGATCAGCGAATGTCGCGAGAGTTGGTCCAGCATATGGTCAAAAAAGCCGACGCCCGTGGAAATCCTGGCCGCGCCGGCGCCGTCGAGATTGACGGAAACGGAAACGGAGGTTTCGTTGGTCTTGCGGACGATGTTGCCCACGCGTGCGGTAGTCGTCTCACCCATCTGGGTCTGCTCCATGCGATCGATCTGCGCTCCTTATCAGGCACTACGTCAAATATCCAGCAAAAGCAGGGCAGTGGCGGCGGCATCGCGTCATGAGATTGCATTCGCCCTGGACCGTCTTACATAAATGTCCGACGGGGCCGGAATGCTCTGAAAACCAATGCCCGCAGGACGGGCCAACAGGTGGCTTATGACAACCATTATTACTGTTCGGAAAGGCGGCAAGGTCATCATGGCCGGCGACGGCCAGGTGAGCCTTGGCCAGACCGTGATGAAGGGCAATGCCCGCAAGGTGCGCCGCATCGGCAAGGGCGAAGTGATCGCCGGTTTCGCCGGCGCGACTGCCGATGCCTTCACGCTGCTCGACCGGCTTGAAAAGAAGCTCGAACAATATCCGGGCCAACTGATGCGCGCCGCCGTCGAGCTCGCCAAGGACTGGCGCACGGACAAGTACCTGCGCAATCTCGAAGCGATGATGCTGGTCGCCGACAAATCGACCACACTGGCGGTTACCGGCAACGGCGACGTGCTGGAACCGGAGCACGGTACGATCGCGATCGGGTCGGGCGGCAACTATGCCTATGCCGCCGCACGCGCGATGATGGATTCGGACAAGTCGGCCGAGGAGATCGCTAGGAAAGCGCTGGATATCGCCGCCGATATCTGCGTCTACACCAACCACAACCTGGTCATCGAAACGCTGGACGCCGATGGCTGAAGGCGTTCCCCGCTACTCGTTTCGCGATGTCACCCGTGAGGATTTTCCTCTCTTGGCGAAATGGCTCGCCGAGCCGCATATCGCGAAATGGTGGGGGAATGTCGACGAGGAACTGGCCAGCATCGAATATTCGATGACGAGCGTCGAGACCCGGCCGATGATCGCGGAACTGGACGGCAGGCCGATCGCCTATCTCCAGTATTACGACCCGCATCTCGAAGAGGATCATCCCTATCAGGATCAGCCGAAGGGCACGCTTGGCATCGACATCTCGATCGGCAATGCTGAGCTTGTCGGCATCGGCCATGGCAGCGCGATCATCCGCCAGCTGACCTCTGAACTTTTCGAAAGCGGCGCGAAAAGGATCGTCATCGATCCGGATCCGGAGAACGCCCAGGCGATCCGCGCCTATGAAAAGGCCGGCTTCCGCTATGTCGACACCAGGACGTCCATTTACGGTCCGGCCCATTTCATGGCGCTGGATGCACCAGAAGAAACGGATTTGACATGAGTAACTTTTCACCCCGGGAAATCGTCTCCGAGCTGGATCGGCACATCATCGGCCAGCACGACGCCAAGCGCGCGGTGGCGATCGCGCTGCGCAACCGCTGGCGCCGTCACCAGCTCGACGAGAGCCTGCGCGACGAAGTGATGCCCAAGAACATCCTGATGATCGGCCCGACCGGCGTCGGCAAGACGGAAATCTCGCGTCGCCTGGCGAAGCTTGCCGGCGCGCCTTTCATCAAGGTCGAAGCGACCAAATTCACCGAAGTGGGGTATGTCGGCCGCGATGTCGAGCAGATCATACGCGATCTCGTCGAGATCGGCATCGGCCTCGTGCGCGACAAGATGCGCGCTGACGTGCAGGCGAAGGCCCATATGAGCGCCGAGGAACGGGTGCTCGATGCCTTGGTCGGCGCGACGTCGTCGCCTGCTACCCGCGAAAGCTTCCGCAAGAAGCTGCGCGCCGGCGAGCTTGACGACAAGGAAATCGACATCGAGGTCACTGACACCGGCGCCGGCATGCCCGGCTTCGAGATCCCCGGCATGCCGGGCGCCAACATCGGCGTCTTGAACCTGTCGGAAATGTTCGGCAAGGCGATGGGCGGCCGCACCAAGAAGGTCCGTACCACCGTCAAGAAATCCTATGGCGAGCTGATCCGCGACGAATCCGACAAGCTGATCGACAACGAGGTCATTCAGCGCGAGGCCGTTCGCTCGGTCGAAAATGACGGCATCGTCTTCCTCGACGAGATCGACAAGATCGCCGCCCGCGACGGCGGCATGGGCGCCGGTGTGTCCCGCGAAGGGGTGCAGCGCGACCTGCTGCCGCTGGTCGAAGGCACAACGGTCTCGACCAAATACGGGCCGGTGAAGACCGATCACATCCTGTTCATTGCCTCGGGCGCCTTCCATGTCTCCAAGCCCTCCGACCTCCTGCCGGAACTCCAGGGCCGCCTGCCGATCCGGGTCGAGCTGAGGCCGCTCACCAAGGAGGATTTCCGCCGTATCCTGACGGAAACCGAGGCAAGCCTCATCCGCCAGTACAAGGCGCTGATGGAAACCGAAGAGCTGACGCTCGATTTTACGGCCGACGCGATCGACGCTCTGGCGGATGTCGCCGTGCACCTCAACTCCTCGGTCGAGAATATCGGCGCCCGCCGGCTGCAGACCGTGATGGAACGGGTGCTCGACGAAATCTCGTTCAATGCCCCGGATCAGGGCGGCACGGCCGTCACGATCGATGCGGAATACGTCAAGAAGCATGTCGGCGATCTTGCGGCCGACACGGATCTGTCGCGCTACATTCTCTGAGCGGGCAATCGTGGCAGCCGGGCAACGTCCGGCTGCTCATTTGCCGGCACTGACGGGATTTTGAACGCCCGCGTCTCGACACGGTCCTTGTGCCTCGCGTAAGGGAAGCGCGTTTTCATGGAAATATCCGGCGCTTGAGTGAGTCGGTCTGGAATGGCTTTTAGCATTCGGTGCCGGAGATCGGCATAGTCGAAGTCCTGGGACACGCAAATCTTGAAACGCATCCTTCTGGCATTGATCCTTGTCGTCGCCCCGTCCGCGGCCTCTTCCGCGTTCGCAGGCGGCCTCACGATGGTTCCCGAAGGAAATCGTCACGTGGAGCAGCCGAAGATTCCCGGCGCCTCGGTGCGCCGGACCCGGGCCGGCCGCACAACCTTCGATGACAAATACGAGAAGATCCGCGACCTGCTGGCTTCCGACAAGAAGCTGATCGCCAAGGTCAGGTCGACGGCCGCCGATTACGGTATCGATCCGATCCACATGATCGGCGCGATCGTCGGCGAGCACACCTACAATGTCGATGCCTACGACCGGCTGCAGACCTATTACGTCAAGGCCGCCGCCTATGCGGGCAACAGTTTCCGTTTCGGCTACGGCGACGAGAGCATCGAGCAGTTCCTCGACCGGCCGGAATTCAGCAAATGCGGCGATTTCGCCGATTCCTACAAGCTCTGGACCTGCCGCGAAGGCATATGGGAAAAGAGCTTTCGCGGCCGTTCGGTCGGCGGCACCTCGTTTCCGGACAACCGATTCAGCGCAGTCTTCTTCCAGCCCTTTTATGCCGGTCAGACTTTCGGCCTCGGCCAGGTCAATCCGCTGACGGCGCTGATGCTCTCGGACATGGTGGCCAGAACCTCCGGTTACCCGAAGCTCGACGAGAACAAGGCCGCCGCGGTCTATGATGCGATCATGGATCCGGACAAGTCGCTCGCCTATATGGCAGCCAGCATCCGCCGCTCCATCGACGACTACAAGACGATCGCCGGCATGGATATCTCCCGCAATCCCGGCATCACCGCGACGCTTTACAATACCGGCGGTTCGGCGCAGCGCGCCACGGCCTTGGCTGCCCGCGGCGGCCCGCCGGAGGAGAATTATTATGGCTGGCTGGTCAACGACAAGCTAGCCGAGTTGAAATCTCTCCTCTGACGGCTGATATTCCCTCCATAGGAAACCCCTGAGGAGGGCTGTCCATGGACATCCGCCCCGAACCCTTCGTTCCGCCGGCACCTCCGCTTCGAGATCGGTTGCTGAACCCGATCGAGGTCATCTGGACAGCGCTGCGCAATCCGCTGGAGCTCTGGGGCAAGGTTTCCTACACGCTGCCCTGGTTCGAGACGAAGTTCTTCAAGGAACGGACGCTGATCGTCAATCATCCCGGGCTTATCCGGCATGTCCTGGTGGACAATGTCAGCAACTACGAGATGTCGGAAATCCGCCAGCTCGTCCTTCGCCCGATCCTCCGGGACGGCCTGCTGACGGCGGAAGGCGAGGTCTGGAAACGCTGCCGCAAGGCAATGGCACCGGTTTTCACGCCAAAGCATTCCCGCGGTTTTGCCGGCCAGATGCTGAGCCAGACCGAGGAGTTCTCAAGGAAATATGACGAGGCCGGCGCCGAGGGCTCGGTCCGGGATATTTCCGTCGACATGACCGAACTGACCTATGCCATCCTCGCCGAAACCCTGTTTTCCGGCGAGATCGCCGGGAACAAGGAGACCGTTGCCGACGATGTCGATCAGCTTCTGCATCGCATGGGCCGGATCGACCCGATGGATATGCTACGTGCGCCGCCGTGGGTGCCACGCGTCACCCGCATCGGCGGCAGGCGGATCCTCGACAAGTTCCGGCGCGTGGTCGCAGAAACGATGCTTATGCGGCAGGAGCGGATGCGCAACCATCCGGGCGACGTGCCGCAGGATTTCCTGACGCTGCTGCTTCAGCTTGCCGGTCCGGACGGGCTGACGATGGGCGAGATCGAGGACAATATCCTCACCTTCATCGGCGCGGGGCACGAGACCACGGCACGGGCGCTGGCCTGGACGCTCTATTGCGTCGCGGAATCGCCATCGGTACGGCAGAACATGGAGGAAGAAATCGATCGTGTTCTGGCGACCGGCGCCGATCCAGTGGAATGGCTGGAACTGATGCCCTGGGTGCGGGCGGCGTTCGAGGAGGCATTGCGGCTCTATCCGCCGGCGCCTTCGATCAACCGCGAAGCGATCAGCGACGACAGCTGGACGAGCCCGGAAGGCAAGACGGTCAGGATCGACGCCGGCGTGACCGTGCTGGTCATGCCCTGGACGCTGCACCGCCACGAACTTTATTGGGAAAAGCCGCGGGCCTTCATGCCCGAGCGGTTTCTGCCCGAGAACCGCGGCAAGCTGAACCGGTTCCAGTATCTGCCTTTCGGTGCGGGGCCTCGCACCTGCATCGGCGCCACCTTCGCCCTGCAGGAAGCGGTGATCGCGCTTGCAGTGCTGATGGCTCGCTATCGTTTCGACGTTACGCCCGAAACAAAAGTCTGGCCGGTCCAGAAGCTGACCACCCAGCCGCGCGATGGTCTGCTGATGCGGGTCAGTCCGCGACATCAGAGGTCTCCGCTGGTGAATTGATCTTGGCGGCCTATGCGCTATTGATCCCTAGACCCGATCTTCAGGATTTTCGCGTGGCCTCTTCCTTTCCTCCCGGTCCTCTCCTTCTCGGAATCGATACCGGCGGCACCTATACGGATGCGGTGCTGTTCCGCGATGGCGAAGGCGTTATCGCCAAGGCGAAATCGCTGACGACCCGGCATGATCTGGCGGTCGGCATTGCCGGCGCCGTCGATTCGGTACTGGAAAAGAGCGCGGTTTCCGCTTCGGCTATCGGCCTCGTTTCGCTGTCGACCACGCTTGCCACCAATGCGCTGGTCGAGGGGCAGGGCGGCCGGGCCGCCCTGATCATGATCGGCTTCACTTCGGAGGATCTGACACGCGGCGGACTTGCGGAGGCGCTGGGAAATGATCCGGTGATCTTCCTGCCCGGAGGCCATGACGTGCACGGCAACGAAACGCCGCTCGACATGGGGGCTCTGGAAGCGGCCATGCCCACGCTTGGCGGAACGGTGTCTTCCTTTGCTGTCGCAGGTTATTTCGCCGTCCGGAATCCGGCTCATGAAATCCGGGTGAGGGACCGCATTCGCGCGCTTTCGCATCTGCCCGTCACCTGCAGCCACGAGCTTTCGTCGAAACTCGGCGGTCCCCGCCGTGCGTTGACCACGCTTCTGAACGCCCGGCTGGTGTCGATCATCGACCGGCTGGTGGGTTCCTGCGAAGGCTTTCTGACCGCGCGCGGCATCGAGGCGCCGATGATGGTGGTGCGCGGCGACGGTGCGCTGATTTCGGCCGCCGAAGCACGGCTGCGGCCGATCGAGACCATCCTCTCCGGCCCCGCGGCAAGCCTCGTCGGTGCGCATTTTCTCACTGGGCTCGATCAGGCGGTCGTTTCCGATATCGGCGGCACGACCACGGATGTTGCGGTTCTCGATGGCGGGCGGCCGAAGTTGGCGGAAGAAGGCGCCGTCGTCGGCGGTCATCGCACCATGGTGGAGGCCGTGGCGCTGCGCACCTACGGGCTCGGCGGCGATTCCGAAGTCCATATCGACGACCGCGGCCTCGAAGTCCGGCTCACGCTCGGTCCGCGCCGGCTTCTGCCGCTCAGCCTTGCCGCGATGGCGCATGGCGAGATCATCCTGTCGACGTTGGAAAGGCAGCTGCGGGCCAGCCATGCCGGACGGCACGACGGCCGCTTCGCGGTCCGAACCGGCGTGCCGGATGTGATGGCCCAGGGCCTGCAGCCGCCGGAACAGGCGCTTTTTGCCCGTGTCGGCAACGTGCCGGTTTCGGTCAATGATCTTCTGACCATCAATTCGCAAAGGGCGGTTCTAGATCGGCTGGTTGCGAGAGGGCTGGTGCATCTCTGCGGCATCACCCCATCCGATGCCCTGCACGTGCTTGGCCGCCAGAACCAATGGCACGGAGAGGCTGCAAGGCTTGGGTTGGAACTTGCCGCCCGGCGCAAGGATGGCGCAGGACGCGGGATCGCCGCTTCCCCGGAAGACTTGGCCGAGAAGATCGTGAGCCGGCTGACGCGCCAGTCGGCCGAAGCGGTGCTCGCAGCCTGCCTTTCCGAAGACGGCGCCGAGGCCATCGATCCTGCGGTTTCGCTTGCCGTGGATCGGGCTCTGAGACGGGTTCCCGGTATCGCGCGGTTCTCCGTCTCGCTGGATCGTCCGCTGATCGGGCTCGGCGCTTCGGCACCCGTCTATTATCCGGCGGTCGCGGATATGCTGGGCGCGCAGTCGGTCATTCCGGCCGATGCCGATGTCGCAAACGCCGTTGGGGCGGTGGTCGGCCAGGTCCGTGCCAGCGTCACCATTGTTGTCACTTCCCCGGAAGAGGGCCGCTTCATCCTCTCTGGAGCAGGCGAGCGGCTCTCAGTCGCCGGCGAAACGCAGGCGGTGGCGATGGCCCGCGAACGTGCAATCACAGCCGCTCTGGCGCAGGCGAGTGCGGATGGTGCCAAGGACGCCGCCGTGACCGTCTCGGAAGAACTGGATGCGCCGGAAATTGAGGGCTCGCGAAAGCTCATCGAGGCGCGGATTACTGCCGTGGCTGTCGGCCGGCCGAGGATAGCAGTTTTCCAGGTGGCTTAGTCGGCCCATGCTCCTCGACGCTGGGCGTGTACGACCTTTAAGCTCTATTCAAAAGGGCGTAAGTTGGCCGGCATTTATTCCAGCCGGGAAAAATTGCAGTGATCACCAATCTTGCCGATCTGGAAATCTTCGTCAAAGTGGCGGCCACCGGAAACATGTCGGCGGCTGCAAAGAGCCTTGGCATTTCCCCGGCAGTGGTTTCGAAGCGTATCAAGCGGCTTGAGGAGCAGCTGGGGACGCGTCTCCTGCAGCGGACCACCCGCCAGGTCGGGATGACCGACGCAGGCAAGGGTTTTTACGACAGGATCGCCAACGTCTTGACCGGGATCGAGGATGCCGAGCAGTTCGTCTCCGGCCGGTCGACCGAGATCGCCGGCAATCTGCGCATCTCCGCGCCGACCTCGTTCGGGCGGATGCATATCGCGCCTCATCTGCCGGCATTCATGCAGGCAAACCCGCATCTGTCGATCGACCTGATGCTGTCGGACGAGTTCACGGATATCATCGCCCAGGGTTTTGACGTGGCGATCCGCATATCCGAGCTGAAAGATTCGAGCCTTGTCGCCCGCAAGCTTGTGCAGGTCCGGCGCATTCTTTGCGCCTCTCCCTCCTACATCGAGCGGCACGGCGCCCCGACAAGCATTGAGGAACTGGCAGACCATCAATGCCTCACGGCCCATAATGGCGAACCCTGGAGGTTGGAAGGTCCCAAAGGCCCGCTGATTTACCGACCGGCTGGAAGGTTGAACACAAATTCGAGCGAGGTCATCCGCGAAGCAGTAATCGCCGGCCTCGGCATCGCGCTGAGATCCACCTGGGACATCGGCAACGAACTCCAGGACGGGCGTTTGGTGAGTGTAATGCCCGGATATGAAGGCTCAAAAAATGTCTCGGTCTCGGCGGTCTATCCCAGCCGGCAGCATCTTCCCTCCAAGGTTCGGGCGTTCATCGAGTATCTGGCGGACCTCTATGGGCCAACGCCTTATTGGGAGCGGCATTCCCCGGAGGCAGGTCGGAAATAGCTGCTATAGGCAGGGATTATTTCCAATATGGCATAGGTCATTCAATATTTGTGCAATTGCAATTTCGCTCGCTAACAAAGACAGTCGCGGCATGAAAAATTCGGAGGAACCGATGACCCGCATCGAAAAAAATGGTCTCGCAATCGACGAGAAGCTCCACGACTTCCTGGTGAAGGAAGCGCTGCCGGGCACCGGTGTCGACGCCGACCGCTTCTTCTCCGAGTTTTCGAAGATCGTCCACGTTCTGGGGCCGAAGAACCGCGAACTTCTCGCCAAGCGCGACGCCTTCCAGGCAAAGCTCGACGGCTGGTACCGCGAGAACGGAGCACCCAGCGACTTCTCCGTCTATGAGGCCTTCCTGCGCGACATCGGGTATCTGCTGCCGGAAGGGCCGGACTTTACGGTTTCGACCGACAAGGTCGATCCGGAAATCGCCGAGATCGCCGGCCCGCAGCTCGTCGTACCGGTCATGAATGCCCGCTATGCGTTGAATGCCGCCAATGCCCGCTGGGGTTCGCTCTACGATGCGCTCTATGGCACGGACGCCATTCCCGAGACGGACGGTGCCGAAAAGGGCAAGGGTTACAACCCGATCCGCGGCGCCAAGGTCATCGCCTGGGCTCGGGACTTTCTCGATCAGTCGGTGCCGCTATCTGGAGCAAGCTGGACGGACGTCACCTCGTTTGTCGTGACGGACGGAACGCTTGCCGCAGCAGCCCAGGATGGCAAGACGGTCAATCTTGCCGATCCGGCGCAGTTTGCCGGCTATCTCGGAGAACCCGCCAAGCCGACGCACCTGCTGTTGACGAAGAACGGCCTGCATATCGAAATCCTGATCGACGCCACCACGGCGATCGGCAGGGATGATCCCGCCCGGATTTCCGACGTCCGGCTGGAATCGGCACTGACCGCCATCATGGACTGCGAGGATTCGATTGCCGCGGTCGATGCAGAAGACAAGGTCGTCGTCTACCGCAACTGGCTCGGCCTGATGAACGGCGACCTTCAGGAGGAGGTGGCCAAGGGCGGCAAGTCATTCATCCGCAAGCTCAACCCGGATACCGCCTTCAATTCGCCCGCGGGCGGCGAGGTCACCGTGAAGCGCCGCTCGCTGATGCTGATCCGCAATGTCGGTCACCTGATGACCAATCCGGCAGTGTTGGATAGCGAGGGCAGGGAGGTGCCGGAAGGCATCATGGACGCCATGGTGACGGCGCTGATCGCCATCAACGATATCGGCCTGAGCGGTCGCCGCCAGAACTCGCGGGCTGGGTCCATGTATGTGGTGAAGCCGAAGATGCACGGGCCGGAAGAGGTCGCCTTCGCCTGCGAGATCTTTGCCCGTGTCGAACAGGCACTCGGCCTTCCGACCAATTCCATGAAAATGGGCATCATGGATGAGGAGCGCCGCACCACCATCAACCTCAAGGCCTGCATCCGCGAGGCGCGAGAGCGGGTCGTGTTCATCAATACCGGCTTCCTCGACCGTACCGGCGACGAGATCCACACGTCGATGGAAGCAGGCCCGATGATCCGCAAGGGCGACATGAAACAGGCCGCCTGGATTGCGGCCTACGAGAACTGGAACGTCGATATCGGCCTTGAATGCGGACTGTCTGGCCATGCGCAGATCGGCAAGGGCATGTGGGCCATGCCGGACATGATGGCGGCGATGCTGGAACAGAAGATTGCCCATCCGAAGGCCGGCGCCAACACCGCCTGGGTTCCGTCGCCGACGGCAGCCACGCTGCACGCAACCCACTATCACAAGGTCGACGTTGCCGCTGTCCAGTCAGGTCTGAAGAGCCGCAGCCGCGCCAAACTGTCGGATATCCTCTCCGTGCCGGTTGCCGTGCGGCCGAACTGGACTCAGGAGGAAATCCAGCGCGAACTCGACAATAATGCGCAAGGGATTCTCGGCTACGTCGTCCGCTGGATCGATCAGGGCGTCGGCTGCTCCAAGGTGCCGGACATCAACAATGTCGGCCTGATGGAAGACCGCGCAACGTTGCGCATTTCCGCCCAGCACATGGCGAACTGGCTCCATCACAAGCTCACCAGCGAAGAGCAGATCGTCGAGACGATGAAACGCATGGCCGGCGTCGTCGATGGCCAGAATGCCGGCGACCCGCTCTACATCCCGATGGCCAGGGATTTCGACGGTTCCGTCGCCTTCCAGGCCGCGCTCGATCTGGTGCTCAAGGGTCGCGAGCAGCCGAACGGTTATACCGAGCCGGTCCTGCATCGCCGCCGTATCGAGCTGAAAGCCAAGCTTGCCGGCTGACCGGAGAGCAGAGAACTGAACAAAGAAAAAGGCCGCCGGAGAGCTCCCCAGGCGGCCTTTTCGTATTCTCGTCGAATTTCGCGATTACTGGACCACCACGACCTTGGTTTCGCGGCCCGGACGGACGCGGCTGTAAAGGTCGATGACGTCCTGGTTGATCAGGCGGATGCAACCAGACGAAGCGGCGGTGCCGATGGAGGCCCATTCCGGCGTGCCGTGCAGACGGAAGAGCGTATCCTGGCCCTTTTCGTTGAACAGGTACATGGCGCGGGCGCCGAGCGGGTTGCTGAGACCGGGGCCCATGCCGTCTTCGACGTATTTGGCAACGTCCGGACGACGGCCGGCCATTTCCTTCGGCGGGTGCCAGGTCGGCCATTCCTGCTTCCAGGCGACGTAGGCCGTGCCCGACCAGGCAAAACCCTGCTTGCCGACGCCGATGCCGTAGCGCATCGCCTTGCCGTTCGGCATGATGTAGTAGAGATGGCGTTCACGCGTGTTGACGACGATCGTGCCCGGCTTTTCGCTGGTCTGATAGCTGACGATCTGGCGGACATACTGCTTGTCCACCTTGTTGATCGGGATCGCCGGCAGAGTATAGCCGGCGTCTCTCACCGAACCGTAGGAGTCGGTAAAGATCTGTTCGGTGTAAGAGGCCGTGGCCACCTGGGTGCCGCCGCCGGGAATCGTGGAGGCGCAACCGGCCAAGGCAGCAGTTGCCAACAGGCCGAGTGCGAGCATGCTAGTGCGAAAGCGCATGGAGATCTCTTGGATAAACGAATCGATTTAGACGGGCCTCTGGCCCATCTTTGATGACGGGTTATTTTCGATTAAACTACGCTTGGCAAGCGCTGCAGCACATCAAAACAGAGCCGGCGCATGATTGAAAAAAGCCATGGCGTTTTTGCAACATCATGGAAGCGGTTTTTCGGGATTCTATGACTATACTCAACCTCGCCAGTAATAATCCCTTAATAGATGGCCGCCAGTCGGCTCGCGCCATGCTGGTGCGCAAGGGCGTCCAGATCCTGCTCCACGACATGCGGCATGCGATATTGCCGGAACTCGTGCTGTCGAGCGGAAGGCGCGCCGACCTGGTGACCATTTCGGAAAAGGGCGAGATCTGGATCGTCGAGATCAAGACGTCGATCGAGGATTTTCGCGTCGATCGCAAATGGCCGGAATACCGTTATTTTTGCGACCGCCTGTTTTTCGCGACTCACAAGGACGTGCCTCTCGACATCTTCCCGGAGGATTGCGGCCTTTTCCTCTCGGACGGTTATGGCGGGCATCTGCTACGTGACGCACCGGAACACAGACTGCCGCCCGCCACCCGCAAGGCGATGACGCTGAACTTCTCGCGCGCCGCCGCCCAGCGCCTGATGTTGGCGGAATGGGCGACCGGCAAGACGTTCGACGATGCCGGGAACGATGGCGGCTGATTATTTCGGCGCGCGCTTGGCGAGGATGCGCTGCAGCGTACGGCGATGCATGTTGAGCCGGCGCGCCGTCTCGGACACATTGCGCTCGCACATCTCGTAGACCCGCTGGATATGTTCCCAGCGCACGCGATCCGCCGACATCGGGTTTTCCGGCACGTCCGCGCGCTCGCCCGGCCGCTGCGTCAGCGCGCCAAAAATGTCGTCGGCATCGGCGGGCTTGGCGAGATAATCGAGCGCCCCGAGCTTTACCGCGGTCACGGCCGTTGCGATATTGCCGTAGCCGGTCAGCACGATCACCTTGGTGTCCTCGCGGCTCTGACGGATCGCTTCGATCACATCCAGTCCGTTGCCGTCGCCGAGGCGCAAATCCACCACCGCATATTTCGGCGGCCGCGCCTTCGTCTTGGCGATGCCTTCCGCGACGGACTCCGCCGTGTCGACCAGGAAGCCGCGGGTCTCCATCGCCCGGGCCAGCCGGCGCAGGAACGGCCCGTCGTCATCGACGATCAGCAGCGAAGGATCAGGCCCGAGTTCTGGGTCGGCATGAGCCTTGGTCGGTTCCGGGTGTGTTTCCATCTCTTTTTTCTCCGCGGGTTTCGAAGGCCCGCTTGCCTTTTCATGATGATCGGCCGGCTGGCCGGCCTATTTCAAGTCCTGCGCGTCCATCACAGAGCGTGGCCATTCGATATGAATGCGGGCACCCGGTTCGCCGCTGTCGCGGTTGCCGAAGCGGATCGCGGCCCCGGACCGTTCGAGCAGCGTCTTGGCGATGAAGAGACCGAGGCCAAGCCCACCGGCCCGTTCGTCTTCCTTGGGCCTCTTCGTCATATAGGGTTCGCCGATCCGCGAAAGAATATCCGGCGCATAACCCTGGCCGTCGTCCTCGATGGTGATCGCCACCCGCTCGGCGTCGTGCTCCACCGTGACGATCACCTTGTTCTTGGCATAATCGACGGCATTTTCGATCAGGTTGCCGAGCCCATATATAATGCCGGCATTGCGGTTGCCGACCGGCTCGTTGGCCCGGTCGTTTTTCTCGACGAGCTCGATCTCGATGCCGAATTGCCGGTGCGGCGCCACCACCTCCTCGACCAGGGAGGAAAGAGGCAGCCGGCGCATATGTTCCTCGCTCTCGGCGGAAAGCGAGGTGAGCCGGCGAAGGATGTCGCGGCAGCGCTCGCTCTGGCTTCGCAGCAGCAGCACATCCTCGCGGAACTTGTCATCCGGCGCCAGTTCGCGCTCCATCTCCTTGGCGACGACGCTGATGGTTGCGAGCGGCGTGCCGAGTTCATGGGCCGCGGCGGCGGCCAGCCCGTCGAGCTGCGAAAGATGCTTTTCCCGCTCCAGGACCAGTTCGGTCGCCGCCAGCGCATCGGCAAGCAGCGTCGCCTCATGGCTGACGCGATAGGCATAGAAGGCCGCGAACATCATCATCGAGGCGATCGAACACCAGACCCCGAGCTGCATGACCGGCTGGATCCGGAGTGGCTCGCCCTCATACCAGGGCACCGCGTAGGGCGAAAAGGCGAGCACCGTGGTGCAGGTCAGAGCAAAAACGATCAGGACAAGCGAATGGCGCAGCGGCTGGGAAGCGAAGGCGATGATGACTGGAACGCAGATCAGCGGTGCAAAGGGGTTGGCAAGCCCGCCGGTGATGAACAGCAGCGCCGCCATCTGCAGCAGGTCGAAACCGAGCAGTGCCAGCGCCGATTTCGGGCCGAGCCGATGGGTCGGCGGAAACCAGGCCGACAGGGTGAGGTTTGCGACCGCAAGCGCGCCGACCAGGATGCCTGCTTCCTGAAGAGGCAGCGGAAACTGCAGCAGCAGCCCGACGATGACCACGGTGATCGTCTGGCCGGCGACCGCAAGCCAGCGCAGACGCACCAGCGTCTGAAGCCGGATTCGCCGGCTCGAAGGGCCGAATTGCGCAAAACGCACTGAAGGACTGTCTACGCTCACGCTCTGCTCTTTACCTTGCCTTATACAAGTGACTTGCGGCCGCCTTCATAAACCGGCTCGGCTTCAGGTCGCAGGCGGCATTCTGTCACGTCCCGCGCGGTTTGGCACGTGTCGTAGGCGCAGCCTCGGCCGGGTCCTCCGGCCAGGGATGTTTGGGATAGCGACCGCGCATTTCGGCCCTCACATCCTTCCAGGAACCGGCCCAGAAGCCGGGCAGGTCCCGCGTCGTCTGGATCGGCCGATGCGCCGGCGAGTTCAGTTCGAGCAGCAGCGGCAGCTTCCCGCCGGCAATCGCCGGATGTTTCTTCAGCCCGAACAGTTCCTGCACCCGGATCGCCAGGACCGGTTCCTCGCCATCGTAACGGATAGGATGCCGCTCGCCCGTAGGCGCCTCGAAATGCGTCGGCGCCAGCTTGTTGAGACCCTGGGAGACCTCATGCGGAATGAGAGAACGCAGCCCTTCCGAAAGGCTGCCGGGATTGATGGAATCGATGCCCGACGTATTGCCCTGGAACGGGACGAACCAGTCGTCGAGCCGGGCAAGCAGCGCCTGGTCGCCCATGTCCGGCCAAGGCGCGCCGATCGACCGATTGAGGAAACCGATCCGGTCGCGCAATTGGGCACCTTCCTTGGAGAACGGCAGGACCTGAAGCCCCAGTTCCCGCACGCCGTCCGCAAGCGCCTGTGCGGCCCGCTCGCCACTCGGCCGTGGCAGCGGCCTTTCCTCAAAGATGATGGCGCCGAGCCGCGTCACCTTGCGGGCGCGCACCTGCCGGCTCGCCCGGTCGAAGAAACACTCCTCGCTCTCGCGGATCGCGCCGGAAAGCTCAGCCTCGACGTCCGCCCGGCTGATCTCCGCTGCCGCGAGAATACGCGCCTGCGCCGCCCGTCCGGTCAGGTCGGCGATGACAAGCATCTGCGACGCCGCCAGCCGCTCGGTCTCCTGCAGTTCCGCGCCGCGCCCGTTCGCCATCACGAAACGCCCGCGCCCGCCGCGCTGGAGCGCGATCCGGTCCGGATAGGCATGCAGGAGAAGCCTGCCGGCGAGTACCGTTTCCGTCGATTGCGATCGCCTCGGCAGGTTCGAAGCGACCCTGTCCGCAAGCTTCCTTGCAGCATCGGCCCTGTCGCCACGTTCGTTGCGGAACCGCCGCAGCCGTTCGTCGAGATCGATGTCGCTACCGCCGAGTCCCTGTTCGGTCAGGAGCACGGCAAGCAGGCTTGCCTGCCTGCCGAAACCCTCCTCCGCCGCCGAGATCGCCATGGCAGCAAGCCGTGGCGGAAGCGCCAGTTCCCGCATCAACCGGCCCTTTTCCGTCAGCCCGCCCTGCGGGTCGAGCGCGCCGAGCTGGGTCAGCAGCACCTTTGCCTCGTTGAAAGCCGGCCCGGGAGGCGGATCGAGAAAGGCAAGCCCCTTCGGGTCCTGGACGCCCCAATGGGCAAGATCGAGAACCAGGCCGGAAAGGTCGCTTGCCAGTATCTGCGGCGGCGTGAACGCCTGCAGCGCTGCCGTCTGTCCCGGATGCCAGAGGCGCATCGCGATGCCCGGTTCGGTACGGCCGGCACGACCCGTCCGCTGGTCGGCCGAGGCGCGGGAAACACGCACCGTCTCCAGCCGGGTGATCCCGGTCGAGGGCTCGAACACCGGCAGGCGCTGCAACCCGCTGTCGATGACGATCCTCACTCCATCTATAGTAATGGAGGTTTCGGCGATCGACGTCGCCAGCACGATCTTGCGCTGCCCGGCGGGCGCCGGCCGGATCGCCAGATCCTGCTCCCTCTGGGAAAGATTGCCATAAAGCGGCACGATCACGGTCTCCGGCCCGAACCGGTTCGCGAGCCGCTCGGCCGTGCGCAGGATTTCCGCCTGGCCTGGCAGGAAAGCGAGGACGGAACCCGTGTCATTCGCGTGCGCCTCGACGATCGCCCGCGTCATCGCGTCTTCGATCCTTTCGTTCGGTGCGCGATCGCGATGCTGGATGTCGATCGGAAAAGTCCGGCCTTCGCTCTTGATGACAGGAGGCTCGCCAAGCAGTCCCGCCACCCGCTCCACATCCAGTGTCGCCGACATGACGAGGATCTTCAGATCGTCGCGCAGTGCCGATTGCACATCCAGCGCCAGCGCCAGACCGAAATCCGCGTCGAGCGACCGCTCGTGGAATTCGTCGAAGATCACCGCTGAGACACCGGTCAGCTCCGGATCGTCAAGAATCATCCGGGCGAAAACGCCCTCCGTCACCACTTCGACCCGCGTCTTCGCCGAGACCTTGTTGTCGAGCCGCATCCGGTATCCGACCCTCTCGCCAACCTGTTCGCCGAGCAGCGACGCCATACGGGACGCGGCTGCACGCGCCGCCAGCCGCCGCGGTTCGAGCAGGATGATCTTTCCCGTGCACCAGGCCTGGTCGAGCAGCGCCAGCGGCACCAGCGTCGTCTTGCCGGCGCCCGGTGGGGCGGAAAGCACGGCGCGCGTGCCATCGGCGAGCGCCTGCATGATATCGCCGAGAACCTCGGTGACGGGAAGCCTTGGCAGGTTCTTCGTGATCGGACCTGCCTCATGCGCTGAAGCCATCAGTGCGAAACCTGTCCGCTGACATGACGATAGGCGAGGATTGCTCCGGCAAGATCCTCGAGCGCTGCGCCCACCGACTTGAAGAGCGTGATCTCCTCCGCGCTTGTGCGGCCGGGATGTTTTCCATGCGCGAGTTCGGCGAGTTCTGCCCTGATCCCGTCCTTCGACAGCGCGCCGCTTGCAAGCGGCAGAACGATGTCGCCACCTTCCTTCATGGCGCCGGCACGCGTATCGACGAAAACCGACGCGCGCCGCACCGCCTCGTCGTCGCTCTCGCGCATGCTCGGCTTGAAGGCGCCCACGAGATCCAGATGCGCGCCCGGCTTCAGCCATTCGCCGCGGATCAGCGGCTCGCTCGATAGCGTCGCGCAGGAAATGATGTCCGCCCGTCCGGCCGCGACGGCCAGATCCTTGACGGCCACCGCGTCGAGCCCGAGCATCCGTGCTTCGCGCGCGGTCTCTTCGGCCTTTTCTATATTGCGCCCCCAGATGCGGAAATGTTTGAGCGGCCGCGTGATCGCATGGGCCTGCATGAGGTTGAGCGAAAGCCGGCCGGTTCCGACCATCAGCATGGTCTCGGCATCTTCCCGCGCAAGATAGCGGGCGGCGAGCGCCGAAGTCGCGGCGGTGCGCCGCGCCGTCAGCTCGCCGCCCTCGACGATCGCCAGCATCTGCCCGGTCTTGCCCGAGGAAAGAAGGTAGCTGCCGAAGATGGTCGACAGGGACCGGAGATGATTGTCCGGAAACAGATTGAGGATCTTGACGCCGATATGGTCGCCCGGCACCCAGGCGGGCATCAGCAGCATGACCGCATTTGCCTCACCCGGCACCTCCATCTCATGATGGTGGCGCACCGGCATGACGCAGTCGCTTTTGAACATCGCCTCGATCGCTGCGATGAGTTCCGCAAAGGGGAGTGCATCCCGGGTCTGCACTTCATTCAATACCAGCATGTCATACTCCAGCCGCCAGAAATCTGTTTTACCCTAACAACGCGAAATCGCCGCGTAAAATGGGTTTTTCGGTGCTCCGGAGATGCCCTTTCGTTAAGCGCTGCTCATTTTATGGCCGGAAATCGCGTGTTTTGGGCAGGCCCCGAGAAAAATGACAGTTTTTTGAAAATGGCTGTTGACTTCAAACTGGGGTCGGCACTATAACCCGCTCACTGAACGAGGGCGGCGGCGCTGCTGGCGACGACGACTTTCGTTCTTCAGAAATCACTGATTGATTGGCGCATGCTGGTTGGGACCG